>CAMNRF010000052.1 GCA_946551795.1 uncultured Oscillibacter sp. | reverse complement strand
CGATGGCGGGCAGGACCTCGGCGGTGGCGGGGCACTGGTCCAGCACCCGGCCGCCGTGGTTGGACACCACGAAGGCGCTGGCCCCGGCCTCCAGCGCCTTCTTCGCCCCGGCCGCGGTCATGATGCCCTTGAGGATGAAGGGCCGCTCCGCCCAGGCGGCGATCTGTTTGAGCTCCTCCACGGTCTTCCGGCCGGCGGGGGGCTCCATCTTCTGGAGGAAGGGCAGGCCCGCCGCGTCGATGTCCATGGCGATGGCGATGGGGTTCGCCGCCTTCACCAGGTCGATCTTCTCCTTCACCAGCTCCATGTTCCAGGGCTTGACGGTGGGCACGCCGCAGCCGCCGCTCCTTGCCAGCACCTCCGCCGCGGCGCGCATGACGTCATGGTTCTGCCCGTCGCCGGTAAAGGCGGCGATGCCGGCCTCCGCGCAGGCGGGGACCAGGATCTCATTGTACTCCAGGTCGTTGTACTTGTCGCCGTAGTGCAGCGTCACCGCCCCCACGGGGGCCGCGAACACGGGCAGGGCCAGCCTGCGCCCAAAGAGCTCGCAGCTGGTGTCCACGGGTGCGTTCTCGCAGATGGTGTCCATGTTGACGCACAGCTCCTGCCACTTCTGGTAGTTGCGGATGGCGCCGGTGCCCAGGCCCTTGGCGCCGGGGCCGGGCATGGTGTTTTTGCAGGCCAGGCCGTTGCAGACGGGGCAGGACTTGCAGTAGGGCCCCATACAGGTGCGGCTGGCCGCCAGGACTTCCTGATAGGTCATGATGGTTCTCCCTCCAAAACGTAAGTTGATAGAACTATTTTACCGTCTTTTGGAGAAAAAGGCAAGACCTCCTTTCCCCGGGGAGGCTTGCAATCCCCCCTCGGCCGGTATAGAATGGGTATGAAATCCCACGGCCTGCGGGATGAAAGGAGGATGACCTGTGAACGTCTCAGACGCCCTGCTGAAAATGGTGCGGTGCTCCGCGGGAAACCGCCATGACATCGACCACTTTTTGAAGGTCTACGCCTACGCCCGGACCATCGCCGAGGGGGAGGGCGTGCCTCCGGAGGTGCGCAGGACCGTGGAGCTGGCCGCCGTGGTCCACGACATCGCCTGCCCCCTGTGCCGGGAGAAGTACGGCGGCACCAGCGGGAAGCACCAGGAGCGGGAGAGCGCGCCCCTCCTGCGGCAGTTCTTTCAGGGGACGGACATCGACGGGGAGACCCTGGACCGGGTGGTGTACCTGGTGGAGCACCACCACACCTATACGGGGGTGGAGGGCCTGGACCACCAGATCCTCATTGAGGCGGACTACCTGGTAAACGCCGGTGAGTCCGGCTATGGGGAGGAGAATATCCGCCGCGCCCTGGAGACCGTCTTCAAAACCGGCACGGGCCGGGCGCTGCTCCGGGCGGCCTATCCGGGGACCTGAGGAAAAATTTTTAGTTTTTCTCTGCAAAAAACCGAAACATTTTCCCCCGGATTCCGTCTATATGAGTAAGAGCTCCGTATGGAAGAGCGGAGAGAAGAAGTAAAGGAGGTCCACAGCAATGAAAAAGCGCATTGGAGGCATATTCCTGGCCGCGGTACTGGTGCTGTCCCTGCTCACCGCCTGCGGCGGCAGCGCCGGGGGGAACAGCGCGAGCAAAAACTTTGCCGCCGGGGATAGTCCCGCGGCCAGCCCCTCGATGGACGCGGCCATGCCGGAGGCCCCGATGGACATGGAGTACGGCACCGCGGAGTCCGCCCCCATGGGCCAGGTGGAGGAGGACGTCCTGCGGGACGCCAAGATGATCCGCACCGCCAACCTGGAGATGGAGACCACCGCCTTTGACGAGGCCGTGGAGGGCCTGGGCCGCCTGACCAGGGAGATGGGGGGCTACTACGAGAACAGCTCCCTGCGCACCGGAGGCAGCGGCTACCGCTGGGCGGACTACACCATCCGGGTCCCGGCGGAAAAGTACGAGGAGTTTCTCTCCCGGGCCGGGGCGCTGTGCAACCTGACCTGGCGCTCCGAGAGCGCGGAGAACGTGACGGAGGCATACTACGACACGGCGGGCCGCCTCAAGACCCAGCAGATCAAGCTGGAGCGGCTCCAGGAGCTCCTCAGCCGGGCGGAGGCCATGGAGGACATCATCACCATCGAGTCCGCCATCTCCGAGACGGAGTACCAGATCGAGAGCCTCTCCGGCACGCTGCGCCACTACGACGCCCTGGTGGACTTCGCCACCGTCACCGTGAACCTCCAGGAGGTCTACAGGCTCTCCAGCGTGGAGGAGGCCCCGGACAGCTTCGGCGCCCGGATGGGCTCCGCCTTCACCGCCGGCTGGGCGGCCTTCGCCGACGGCATGGAGAACCTGGCGGTGGGCCTGGCCTACAGCTGGATGTGGCTGATCGTGCTGGCGGTGGTCATCGTTGTGGTGGTCCGTGTGATCCGGGGGAAGAAGCGGGGCTTCCACCTGCCCAGGCGGAAAAAAACGGATGACAATCCGCCGGAGACCTGATAGAATGGAGAGGCGGGGGTTCCCCCGCCTCTCAAATTTTATAAAGGAGGACTCGCCATGAAGCTCACCTGGCTGGGCCACGCCTGCTTTCTGTTGGAGCAGGCGGGCTATACGATTCTGCTGGACCCCTACACCGGCGTGGAGGGCTATCCGCCCCTGGAGGCCGCCGCCCACCGGGTCTTTTGCAGCCACCAGCACTTTGACCACAACGCCGTGGAGCAGGTGAAGCTGCTGCCCGCCCGGGAGAGCCCCTTCACCGTCCGGGAGATTCCCACGTTCCACGACGGCCAGGGCGGCGCGCTGCGGGGGGAGAACACGGTCCGGGTCTTCACCGCCGGCGGGCTGTCCGCCGCCCACCTGGGGGACCTGGGGCACCAGCTCTCCCCGGAGCAGCTCGGGGCCATCGGCCCGGTGGACCTGGTGATGGTCCCCGTGGGCGGCACCTACACCGTGGACGCCGCCGGGGCAAAGCGGGTCTGCGAGGCCCTGGGACCCAAGTGGGTCGTCCCCATGCACTACCGCCACGCCCCCCGCGGCCTGCCCGACGTGGGCACCGTGGAGGACTTCCTGGCTCTGTGGGCGCCGGAGCAGGTCCACCGCCTGGAGGGCCCCTCCCTGGAGCTGCCCCTGCCGGGCAGCGGTGTGTGGGTGCCAAAATTCCATATGTAGAAAAAGCGGAGCCCGGTGAAAGCCGGGCTCTGCTTTTTCCTGCTCTGAGGGGGCGGCTGTGTAGGGGCGGCTGTCAGCCGCCCGTCCTCTGTTTACCCCCGGTCTCCCCTAAAACACGCACAATGCCGTAAAGCAGGCCCCCTCGGGTCCCAGGCCCTCCACCCGGCAGGTCTCTCCCTCCCGCAGGCCCAGGAGCCGCAGCTCCTCCCCCAGGGTGGCCTCCCGGCTGTAGTTGATGTAGAACTCCCGGGGCACCCGCTCCTGGAGGTCCGCCGGCAGGCAGTCCCACACGATGTCGCCGTAGTTGGCGCTGTACACATGGCCGTTGCCGTCCAGGTCGGACCAGCGGATGATCCGGACGCCCAGCTCCTCCGCCCCCTCCCGGGGCAGGACGATCTTCCGGGTGGGCGGGCAGTCGATCTCCCTGGGGCAGGTCAGCAGGGGCTTGGCGGTGAAGGAGCCGGGGCGCAGAATCTTCCGCGTCACCGGGTCCACCAGAATCCAGTCGCTGCGGATGGAGACGCACGGACGCCCCGCCTGGTCCAGCATCTCGTACACCCGCTGCATATGGGCGCCCTTGACGCCGTCCTCCATGGTGGTGATGTCCAGCACCTCCCGGGCCTGGGGGCAGCGGTGGATCTTCACCGCCACGCGGGAGAGGAGAAACGCCTCCCGCATCTCCAGCAGCCGCTCGTGGGTCAGGCCCCGGGCGTCGTAGTCGTAGCCGGCGTAGTTGGCCGCCTTGCGCAGAAAGGCGGAGATCCGGGCGTTTTTGTTCCGGTCACAGTCGGCGAAGGTCAGCTCCTCCTGGCGGAAATAGCCGTTTTCCAGCAGCTTGGTCTGAAACGAATCCACGGTGAATCCAACTTCCTTTTCTCATTTGTTGATACAAGGCATCATACCACAAATTTCCCAATCTTACAACGCCGTCCCCCGGAAATTTCCCGGGGGACGGCGTTTTTTTCACGCCTCCAGCTCCGCCAGCAGGGATTCCAGCACGGGGAGCACGCTCTCACACTGCCGGGGGAACCGCTCCCGCAGGGCGGGGGCCGCGGCGGCCATCAGCCAGGGCTCCCCGGCGGATTCCAGCATGGGCACGTCATTCCAGTTGTCGCCGAAGGCCATGACCTCCGCCGTGTCCACCCCCAGGGACCGGCACAGCCCCCGAAGGCCCGTGCCCTTGTCCGAGAGGGTGAAGTCCAGCCAGATGGGGCCGGCCTCCGCCATGTGGAACCGCTCCCCCCACCGGGGGCCCAGGGCCTCCGCCGCGGCGGCGGGGCTGGGGCAGCAGGCGGAGACCTTGATGATGTCCTCCGGGATGTCCTCCGCCCGGTCCGCCGGCCGGATCAGATTGCCGGTCCAGTACCGGAAGTCCTCCGCCAGCTTCTCCGGCCAGCGGGGGAGATAGGAGACGTTCCGGCTGGAGACCAGGGCGTGGGACTCCGGCAGGGCCATGATGTCCCGGATCAGGGCCAGGGCCTCCTCCCGGGGCATGGGGGTCTTGGAGAGGACGGGGGCCGACTCCTCCGTGCCGGGGCCGAAGACCACGGCGCCGTTCTCGCAAAGAAAGCACACCTCGTCCGCCGCCGGGGCGAAGAGCTGCCGCAGGGAGTGGTACTGCCGCCCGGAGGCGGGGCAGAACAGTACCCCGGCGGCTCTCAGGCGGCGGATCAGGCCGAAGAGGGCGGGGGGCAGGGCGGTCTCGCCGTAGGAGAGCAGGGTGCCGTCAATATCGCTGGCGATGAGTTTGACCATGGAGAAGGACCTCTTTTCCCGTTTTTCACACAACAGACCATAGAGTCACCGCACGGCGCATTTTGCGCCGGCGGGCTTTGCCCGCCTTGAAAACCGTTTGCCGGTTTTCAAGTGCGTTGACTATACCACAGATTCCGCCCCGTTTCCACTGTGGAATTGACAGAAATTCGCGGCGTTTCTCCGTTTTGCTTTTCCGCTTGCGTCCCATGGGAAACAATAGTATAATAAATCGATTATCACTGATTTTCGGGGAGGAGGGCCTGTATGAGAAAACTGGCGGTGGGCATTCTGGCCCACGTGGACGCGGGCAAGACCACGCTGTCCGAGGCCCTGCTCTACCGGGGCGGCACCATCCGGCGTCTGGGTCGGGTGGACCACAGGGACGCCTTTCTGGACACGGACGCCATGGAGCGGGAGCGGGGGATCACCATCTTCTCCAAGCAGGCGGTGCTGCCTCTGGAGACGGTGGAGATCACCCTGCTGGACACCCCCGGCCACGTGGACTTCTCCGCCGAGGCGGAGCGGGTGCTGCGGGTGCTGGACTGCGCCGTTCTGGTCATCAGCGGCGCAGACGGCGTTCAGGCCCACACCCGGACCCTCTGGCGGCTGCTGGAGCGGTACGGTGTGCCCGTGTTTCTCTTTGTCAACAAGATGGACCTGGCCGGGGCGGACCGGGGGGCCCTGCTGGCGGAGCTAAAGGGAAAACTGGACGGGGGCTGTGTGGATTTCTCCCTGCCGCCGGAGGAGCTGGCCGAGGAGGCCGCCGTCTGTGACGAGGCGGTTCTGGAGCGGTACCTGGAGACCGGCGCGCTGTCCGACGGGGACGTCACGGCCATGATCGCGGGGCGCAGGCTCTTCCCCTGCCTCTTCGGCTCCGCGCTGAAGCTGGAGGGCGTGGACGAGCTCCTGGCGGCGCTGGAGCGGTACGCCCCGGTGCCGGAGCACCCGCCGGAGTTCGGCGCCCGGGTCTTCAAGATCGCCCGGGATGGCCAGGGCGCCCGGCTGACCTATCTCAAGGTCACCGGCGGGACGCTGCGGGTGAAGGACCTTTTGACCAACCGCCGCCCGGGAATGGCGGAGGACCGGGTCTGGTCGGAGAAGGCGGACCAGATCCGGATCTACTCCGGGGCGAAATTCCGTCCCGTGGAGGAGGCCCCGGCGGGCACCGTGGCGGCGGTGACGGGGCTGAGCCATACCCGCCCCGGGGACGGCCTGGGCTTTGAGGAGGACTGGGCCGGGCCGGCGCTGGAGCCGGTGCTGGCCTATCAGGTGATTCTGGAGGACGGCACGGACCCACACACGGCGTTGGAGCGCCTCCGGCAGCTGGAGGAGGAGGACCCCCAGCTCCACGTGGCGGCGGGCGGGGACGAGATCCGCGTCCAGCTGATGGGCCAGGTGCAGCTGGAGATCCTCCAGCGTCTGCTGCGGGAGCGGTTCGGGATGGAGGTCTCCTTCGGCGGCGGGGCCGTCCGCTATCGGGAGACCATCGCCGCCCCGGCGGTGGGCATCGGCCACTTTGAGCCCCTGCGGCACTATGCCGAGGTCCACCTGCTGCTGGAGCCGGCAGCGCCGGGCAGCGGGCTGGCGTTTGCCTCCGCCTGCCCAACAGACGTGCTGGACCTGAACTGGCAGCGCCTGATTTTGACCCACCTGGCGGAAAAAGAGCACCTGGGGGTCCTCACCGGGTCCCCCATCACGGATATGAAAATCACCCTTCTCACGGGCCGGGCCCACGAGAAGCACACCGAGGGCGGGGACTTCCGCCAGGCCACCTACCGGGCGGTGCGCCAGGGGCTGATGGGGACGGAGAGCGTGCTGCTGGAGCCCTGGTACGACTTTCGCCTGGAGCTGCCGGCGGCCCAGGCGGGCCGGGCCATCAGCGACATCCAGCGGATGAACGGGGAGACCGCCCCGCCGGAGACCGAGGGGGAGGAGGCAGTCCTCACCGGCTCCGTCCCCGTGGCGGCCCTGGGGGACTACGCCCGGGAGGTGGCGGCCTACACCCGGGGACTGGGACGGCTGGCCTGCGCCCCCGGGGGTTACCGTCCCTGCGCGGAGGCGGAGGCGGTGATCGCGGCTATGAATTACGACCCGGAGCGGGACGTGGAGAACACGCCGGACTCCGTCTTCTGCGCCCACGGCGGGGGCTATACGGTGCCCTGGAACGAGGTGCCCGCCCGCGCCCACCTGGACAGCGGCCTCCGTCTGGACCCGCCGGAGGAGACGGAGGAGCCGCCCCGGCCCGCCCGGCGGGGCGCGGACTACGCCGGAACCATTCAGCAGGACAAGGAGCTCCAGGCCATCTTCGAGCGAACCTACGGCCCGGTGAAGCGCCGGGACTTCCTCCCTCCAAAGGAGCCCCGGCGGGCCCCGGCGGAGGAGCCGCCGGAGCGGCGGACCGTGCCGGAGCAAAGCGGCGGGCCGGAGTACCTGCTGGTGGACGGCTACAACATCATCTTCGCCTGGGACGAGCTGAAGAGCATCGCCCGGGACAACCTGGACGCCGCCCGGAAGCAGCTGTGCGACCTGCTGTGCAACTACCAGGGCTATCAGAAGTGCCATGTGATCGCGGTGTTTGACGCCTACAAGGTGAAAGGGGGCCTTGGGTCTGTGGAGAAGTACCACAACATCCACGTGGTCTATACCAAGGAGGCGGAGACGGCGGACGCCTATATCGAGCGGGCCACCTACGAGATCGGGAAGAGGCACCGGGTGAAGGTGGCCACCTCCGACGGGCCGGAGCAGCTGATCATCCTGGGCCACGGGGCCCTGCGGCTGTCGGCTTCCAATTTCCACGAGGAGATGGAGCGGGTCCAGGGGCAGATCGCCGCCGCCCTGGGCCGCAACAACCAGAGGACCAGGACCGGCGCGGTGCGCTCCGCCATGGAGCGGGCCCGGGGCGCCGGGGAGAAGAAGGAGGAGCCGCCATGCTGACGACCATCTGTATCGCCGCCGCCGTGCTGTCCGCCTGTACGGCGGTCCGGCGGGCTCTCTGCCGCCCCGGACGCCGGGAGACGGAGCACTGGGGCGGCCGGGTCCGTCTGACGGCGCTGTGGAACGGCGGCGGGGCCTTCGGCCTGCCCGTGGAGCGGAGGCCGCTGCTGGCCCTCTCCGCGGCGGCGCTGGCGGAGGTGTTCCGCCGCCGCCGGAGAAACCCCGCCGCCGCGGGGCTGGTGCTGGGCGGGGGGCTCAGCAACCTGTGGGAGCGGCTGTGCCGCGGCCGGGTGTACGACTACCTCCGCTTTCCCAGGGCCCCGGGGCCCCTGGGGCGGTATGTCTACAACCTGGCGGACCTGGCCGTCTTTCTGGGGGCGGCGGGACTGCTGGCGGGACGCCGCCGCCGTTGAGGCGGCCGGTCTCGCTCCCCGCGTGGCGGGACGCCGGAGACGCCGTTGGAACTGGATTTTTTTGGTGCTTACGGGGTTGACATAACGGTGTGGAAAAACCTGTGGATAATGTGCAAAACCCAATTGTGACGGGCTTTTTACGGGGTGACAACTCCGTTATGAAAAGATTTGGGCGGCAACATTTTCCCGAAAAAGAAAAAACCTCCCCGGGAAAGGGCGGGAAAAGCCGCCTTGGGGCGGGGGGTACTTGAACTTGCGGAAAAACTGTGATATAGTACAATATATTGGTATTTTCAGGGCGGATGACGCCCTTTTTTGGAGGACCTATGGCATCGAAAAAACAGGATTACGGCAATGAGAGCATCTCGTCCCTCAAGGGCGCGGACCGGGTGCGCAAGCGCCCCGGCGTCATCTTCGGCTCCGACGGCCTGGACGGCTGCGAGCACGCGGTCTTTGAGATTCTCTCCAACTCCATCGACGAGGCCCGGGAGGGCCACGGCACGTCCATCACCGTCACCCGGTACGCCGACCACAGCGTGGAGGTGGAGGACGCGGGCCGGGGGTGCCCGGTGGACTGGAACGAAAAGGAGCAGAAGTACAACTGGGAGCTGGTGTTCTGCGAGCTGTATGCCGGCGGCAAGTACGACAATGAGGGCGGGGACAACTACGAGTTCTCCCTGGGGCTCAACGGCCTGGGCTCCTGCGCCACCCAGTACGCCTCCCGGTACATGGACGTCACCGTCTGGCGGGACGGCTTTGAGTATACCCTCCACTTCGAGCGGGGCGAGATCGTGGGGGAGCTGGGGAAGAGACCCCTGCCCAAGAACCAGAGCAAAAAGACCGGCACCCGCACCCGCTGGCTCCCCGATCTGGACGTGTTCACGGACATCGCCATCCCGGCGGAGTACTTCGCCGATGTGATGAAGCGCCAGGCGGTGGTGAACGCCGGCGTCCGCTTCCTCTTCCGGGACGAGACGGAGCCGGGGACCTTCGCCGAGACGGAGTTCCTCTATGAAAACGGCATCTCCGACTACGTCTCGGAGCTGGCGGGGGAGGGGGCCCTGACGGCTCCCGTCTTCTGGCAGGCGGAGAAGCGGGGCCGGGACCGGGCGGACAAGCCGGAGTACAAGGTGAAGCTCAGCGTGGCCTGCTGCTTTTCCAACCGGGTCAACGTGGTGGAGCACTACCACAATTCCAGCTGGCTGGAGCACGGCGGCAGTCCGGAGAAGGCCAGCAGGTCCGCCTTCGTCTCCGCCGTGGACAAGTACCTGCGGGACCAGGGAAAGTACCAGAAGAACGAGAGCAAAATCACCTGGGCGGACGTGGAGGACTGCCTGGTGCTGGTCTCCAGCAACTTCTCCACCCAGACCAGCTACGAGAATCAGACGAAAAAGGCCATCACCAACAAGTTCGTCCAGGAGGCCATGGCGGAGTTCCTCCGGTCCAACCTGGAGATTTACTTCATCGAAAACCCCTTCGACGCGGAGAAGATCGCGGGACAGGTGCTCCTGAACAAGCGCAGCCGGGAGAAGGCCGAGGAGGCCCGGCTGAACATCAAGAAGAAGCTCTCCGGCAGCATCGACATCTCCAACCGGGTGCAGAAGTTCGTGGACTGCCGCACCAAGGACGTGGAGAGGCGGGAGATCTACATCGTGGAGGGCGACAGCGCCCTGGGAAGCGTCAAGCAGGCCCGGGACTCGGAGTACCAGGGCATCATGCCCATCCGGGGCAAGATTCTGAACTGCCTCAAGGCGGACTACGCCCGGATCTTCAAGAGCGAGATCATCACGGACCTCATCAAGGTCCTGGGCTGCGGCGTGGAGGTGCAGAACAAGCACGTCAAGGACGTGTCGTCCTTTGATCTTTCAAACCTCCGCTGGAGCAAGGTGGTGATCTGCACCGACGGCGACGTGGACGGCTTCCAGATCCGCACCCTGGTGCTGACCATGCTCTACCGCCTGACGCCCACCCTCATCCGGGAGGGGTACGTGTATATCGCGGAGACGCCCCTCTTTGAGATCAACTGCGGGGAGAAGACCTGGTTTGCCTACTCCGACAGGGAGAAGAACGACATCGTGAGGGAGCTGGAGGGGAAGAAATACAAGATCGACCGCTCCAAGGGCCTGGGCGAGAACGAGCCGGACATGATGTGGCTGACCACCATGAATCCGGAGACCCGGCGGCTGATCCGAGTGATGCCGGAGGACGCGGAGCGGACGGCGGAGGTGTTCGACCTCCTGCTGGGGGACAACCTCCAGGGGCGGAAGGACCACATCGCGGAGAACGGGTATAAGTATCTGGAGATGGCGGACATCTCGTAACGGAGGCTGCGTCGATGGAAAGGTTTTTCCTGGTGTATAGCGGAATCGCGGCACTGCTCATTTTTCTCGGAGGACTCGCATTTCTGCTGACGGATTTGTCCGGGATGTTCTGCTATTATAAGGACGGCAATATCTATTTGGCTCGATGGGACAGGCCGGTTGCGGAGGACACCCCGCAAAACCGCCGGAGGATCTCCCGCTGCATGGGGTGTTTTGTCCTCGCCGTGGATATTTTTGCTGAATTAATACTGTTGGGAATTGTAATGCAGGGGACTTGAGGAAATGGAAATTTGATGAACGATTGGGCACAGAGAAAACCGCTCCGGTTGCAGGGGTATGATTACAGCAGAGGGGGATATTATTTCGTGACGGTCTGCACGGCTGTGAGAGGCGAGAACATTCTGGCGGAAATCTGTTCCGGATTACTCGCCGTAGGGGCCGCCGCCCTCGGCGGCCCGTCTGCCGTTGACACGGGCACTTCCGAGGACCCATGGGTTGCATTGACCGCCATTGGTGAGGTTGTGGCGCAGAATATCGAGGACATCAACCATGTATACAATGGCCGGGTCAGCGTGGATTGTTCTGTCATTATGCCGGACCACATTCATTTGATTATTCGGATTCACGATGCCGTAATTCAGACACCGGTGGAAGGATGGGGGCAGGAGGTGCGGAACGGGCCGCCGGGAGGTGAGCCGGTGCGAAGGCCGGGGGACGGGCCGCCGAGGGCGGCGGCCCCTACGGTCGCATTACCGAAGATCGTCAATACATTGAAGGGGCTGACCAGCAGGAAGGCCGGGTATCCTCTTTGGCAGCGAGGATATTACGAGCATATCATCCGCAATGACGAGGACCTCGAAAACACCCGCCAATATATCCGGGACAATCCCTGGAAATGGCTCCTCAATCAGTGTCAGGATGATCCTGCTCCCTGAAATGCTGGTGTAAAAGCCAGCGGAGATAACCCGGTAAAGTCCTGCCGGATTCCACCGCCAGCTGGGACAGGCGGTCATGATCCTGAGGGGTGAGTATGACACAGACATTCTTTTTTTTGCGCTTGTTGTCTTCCATGTAAATCACCTCACTTACATTCTAGATAAAATTTATCTAAAATGCAATAGATAAATTTTATCTAATGTATTCTTTTCCAGGGTGATATGATGGAAACAAGAATACGAGACCTGCGGGAAGACCGCGATTTATCACAGAGTGAGGTAGCGGAAGCTGTCGGCATCTCCCAGCGCAAATACAGTTATTTGGAAACCGGACAGCAACTTTGGACGGACGAAATTCTGGTCCGTCTTGCGAAATTCTACAATACCAGCGTGGATTATTTGTTAAAACAGACTGAGAACCCAGAACCATATTCCCGCGAAAAAGACGAGTAAGGAACCAAGACTATGCCGAAGAAGAAAACACCCAACGAGAACAAGCCCAAGATCACAAACCCCAACGTCCTGGGCCTCCAGCCGGCGGTGGTGGAGCAGTCCATCACCGACACCCTGGAGACCAACTACATGCCCTACGCGATGTCGGTCATCGTCTCCCGGGCCATCCCGGAGATCGACGGCTTCAAGCCCTCCCACCGCAAGCTCCTCTACACCATGTACAAGATGGGGCTTTTGACCGGCGCCCGGACCAAGTCCGCCAACATCGTGGGTCAGACCATGCGCCTCAACCCCCACGGCGACGCCGCCATCTACGACACCATGGTCCGCCTCTCCCGGGGCTACGGCGCGCTGCTGGCCCCCTTCGTGGACTCCAAGGGCAACTTCGGCAAGTGCTACTCCCGGGATATGTCCTGGGCCGCCCCCCGGTACACCGAGGCCAAGCTGGCGCCCATCTGCCAGGAGATCTTCAAGGACATCGACAGCGACACCGTGGACTTCGTGGACAACTACGACAACTCCATGAAGGAGCCCGCCCTGCTGCCCACCACCTTCCCCAACATCCTGGTGTCCGCCAACACCGGCATCGCCGTGGGCATGGCCTCGCAGTTCTGCGGCTTCAATTTGAAGGAGGTCTGCGACACCGCCATCGCCTACCTCAAAAACCCGGACTGCGACCTCACCGAGACCCTGCTGGCCCCGGACTTCCCCACCGGCGGCGAGCTGATCTGTGACCCCGCCGCCCTGAATGAGATCTACTCTACCGGCCGGGGAAGCGTGAAGGTCCGGGCGAAATACCGCTATGTGAAGGAAGAAAACCTCATCGAGATCTACGAGATCCCCTACTCCACCACCACCGAGGCGATTCTGGACAAGGTGGCGGAGCTCATCAAGGGAGGCCGCGCCCGGGAGATCGCCGACATGCGGGACGAGACGGACCTCTCCGGCCTCAAGCTGGCCATCGACCTCAAGCGGGGGGCGGACCCGGACAAGCTCATGGCCAGACTCTACCGCCAGACGCCCCTGGAGGACTCCTTCTCCTGCAACTTCAACGTCCTGATCGCCGGGCAGCCCCGGGTCCTGGGGGTCCGGCAGATCCTGGAGGAGTGGACCGCCTGGCGTACGGAGTCCGTCCGGCGGCGGGTGTACTTCGTCCTCCAGAAGCGAAAGGACAAGCTGCACCTCCTAAAAGGTCTCAAGCGCATCCTCTTGGACATCGACAAGGCCATCCAGATCATCCGGGAGACGGAGGAGGAGGCCGAGGTCATCCCCAATCTGATGATCGGCTTCGGCATCGACCAGATTCAGGCGGAGTACGTGGCGGAGATCAGGCTCCGCAACATCAACAAGGAGTATATCCTCAAGCGGGTCAACGAGACCGCCGCCCTCCAGGACGAGATCGAGGACCTGGAGGACGTGCTCAGCAGCCCCAAACGGGTAAAGAAGATCATGATAGAGGAGCTCAGCGAGGCGGCGAAAAAGTACGGCGAGCCCCGCCGCACCTCCATTGTCTACGGCCACGAGATCGAGGTCTACGACGAGGCGGAGCAGGCGGAGGAGTATCCCGTCCACCTGTTCCTCTCCCGGGAGGGGTACTTCAAGAAGATCACCCCCCAGAGCCTGCGGATGAGCGGCGAGCAGAAGTTCAAGGAGGGCGACGGCCTCCGCCAGAGCTTCGAGGCAACCTCCGCCGCGGAGATCATGTTCTTCACCGACCGGTGCCAGGTCTACAAGACCCGCCTGACGGAGTTCGACGACACCAAGGCCAGCGTCCTGGGGGACTACCTGCCCTCCAAGCTGGGCATGGACCCGGGGGAGAGCGTGGTGTACGCCGTGCTGCCGGGGGCGGACTACGCCGGGGCGCTGCTGTTTTTCTTTGAAAACGGCAAGGCCGCCCGGGTGGATCTGACGGCCTACAAGACCACCTCCAACCGCCGCAAGCTCACCGGGGCCTACTCCGACAAGTCCCCCCTGGTGTGCGTCTGCCGGATCGACGCAGACCTGGAGCTGGCGGTGTACTCCACGGAGCCCCGGTGCCTGATCTTCCACACGGCCCTGCTGGCCCCCAAGACCACCCGCTCCACCCAGGGCGTGGCGGTGATGAATCTCAAGCCCAAGTACCGCCTGGAGGCGGTGCGGCCCCTGGAGGAGACGGGCATTGTCAATCAGAGCCGCTACCGGGTGCGCTCTGTGCCCGCCGCCGGGGCGCTGCTGCGGCAGGAGGACAGCGAGGAAAAGCAGATCGGCCTTTTGGACGAAGAGATGAACAGATGACATTCAGGAGGATTGCATGAAAAAAATGATGCGGGCCTACGGAATCACGTTTGTGGGTTCCGTGCTGTTTTCCCTGGCGTTCAGTGCCTTTTTCGACACCAACCAGGTTGGCATGGCAGGCATGACCGGTCTGGGGCAGGTGGTCAACGTATTTCTGCCTCAGTTCTCCGTGGGCGTGATCGTATTCGTGCTGAACGTGCCCATCTTCCTGGTGGGCTGGAAGATGCTGGGGTTCCATCTCCTGGCGTCCTCCCTGTTCTCCATGTTCGTCACCTCCGCCGCCATGGACATCTTTACGCGGCTGGGGGGCTTCTCCGCCATGGACCCCATGCTGGCCTCCCTCTGCGGCGGCGCGCTGATGGGCCTGGGGCTGGGCATGGTGTTCTCCCAGGGGGCCACCACCGGCGGCACGGACATCATCGGCCGGCTTTTGAAGCTGAAATTTCCCTGGCTGCCCCTGGGCAAGCTGGTGCTGATCCCGGATCTGGCGGCGCTGGTGCTGGTGGCCATCGCCTTCGGCCGCATCGAGGCGGCGCTGTACGGCGCGGTGGCCATGTTCGTCTCCAGCCAGGTGACGGACACCGTGCTCTACGGCCTGGACAGCTCCAAGGTGGCCTACATCATCTCCGACCGGTGGCAGGAGATCGCCCGGGAGCTGATGGACCGCCAGGGCCGGGGCGTCACCATCCTCCAGGGGGAGGGGGGCTACACCGGCGACGAGAAGCGGGTGCTGCTGGCGGCTTTCAAGCAGAAGGAGATCGTGGACATCAAGCGTCTGGTGCACGAGCTGGACGAGGGGGCCTTTCTCATCGTCTGCGACGCCCGGGACGTGCTGGGCGAGGGCTTCGGCGAGTACCGGCAGGACGAGATCTGACGTTATAAATTACCTATTTTTAAGAGAGGGATGGCGTTATGGGAACTTTTGACACCGTAAAGAAAAATCTGGAGGACCGGGGCTACGCCGTGCGGGTGTTCGGCACCGGGGCGGAGGCCGCCGCCTATCTGGACGGGGCTGTGGATGGAAAGACCGTGGGCTTCGGCGGCTCCGTGACGCTGGATCAGATCGGCCTGTACGATGCCCTGGAAAAGCACAACACCGTGGTCTGGCACTGGAGGCAGGAGGCAGCTTTGGCCCGCCGGGAGGCCATGACCACAGATGTGTACATCACCTCCGCCAACGGCCTGGCGGAGACCGGGGAGATTGTCAACATCGACGGCACCGGCAACCGGGCGGCGGCCACGCTGTTCGGCCACGAGAGGGTGTACTTCGTCATCGGACGCAGCAAGCTGGCCCCCACCTATGAGGAGGCCCTGTGGCGGGCCCGGAACATCGCCTCGCCCAAGAACGCCCAGCGGCTGGGGAAGAAGACCCCCTGCGCCGTCAAGGGGGACCGCTGCTACGACTGCAAGAGTCCGGACCGTATCTGCCGGGGGCTGGTGACGCTGTGGGGCCCCATGATGGGCATGGAGGCGGAGATCCTGCTGGTGGACGAGGATCTGGGCCTGTAAATCCGCGGACAGTTCCGGAGGGAGGTGAGCCCGTGAAAAGATGCTGCGTACTGCTGCTGGCACTGTGCCTGCTGACGGGCTGCGCCTCCCTGCTGGAGCGGGAGTACAGCACCGTGGAGCCCCACAGCAGCAAGTTCTGGGAGAGCGAGGCCGCCGGCACGCTGCGGGCGGAGAACTACCAGGACATCGTCAACGACCTCCTGATCCTCATCGGCCAGCACACGGAGGCGGCCACCCTGCGGCTCTACAACGTGGACAGCAAGCTCCAGGCGGCGGACCTGCTGGAGCGGGCCACGGTGGAGGTCCAGCAGGAGACCCCCATGGGGGCCTACGCCGTGGAGTATATCACCTCCTCCAGCCAGTCCCAGCGGGGCTACTATGAGGTGGAGCTCCAGATCAGCTACCGCCGGACGTTGGAGCAGATCCAGGCGGTGGTGAACGCCACCAGCCCGGAGGCGCTCTACACCCTGCTGGACGCCGCCCTGAGCGAGGGGCGGACGGAACTGGCGGTGCGGGTGGGCTACTGGAGCCAGGACAGCGGCCAGGCCCAGGTGGAGGCGGCCCTGGCCCAGGTCCGGGAGGAGCGGGGACTGCTGGAGCGGCCCATGTGGCCGGTGCTCTACTACCCCGCCGGCGGCCCGGTGGGCCTGATCGAGTTCCTGCTGGACCAGGAGGTCCCCCCGGAGGAGATGGAGGCTGTGGACGGCCAGGCGGAGCTGGAAGGAGAGCCAGAGGAGGCGCCCCCGGAGGGACCGGCAGAAAACGGAGAAAAAATTGGCCCGGAGGGTTGACAAAGAGGAATCTGTCTGCTAGAATACTCTTTGTTCGCGGGCATAGCTCATCTGGTAGAGCGCCACCTTGCCAAGGTGGAGGTAGCGAGTTCGAGCCTCGTTGCCCGCTCCAGAGAGAAACAGGATACCCAAGGTTGGGTGTCCTGTTTTTTGAATAGACGGCGAACTCGATACCTCTACCCAAGGTGCGAAGCGCCTTTCTAATCGGAGGTCCGGCAGGGTTCCCGCGAATGGCCGCAGGCCGTTCGCGGGATGCCGGGAAGCGAGTTCGAGCCTCGTTGCCCGCTCCAGAGAGGAACAGGACACCCAAGGTTGGGTGTCCTGTTTTTTGGGTAGAGGGCGAAGTCGATACCTCCACCCAAGGCGCGAAGCGCCTTTTTAATCGGAGGTCCGGCAGGGTTCCCGCGAATGGCCGGAGGCCGTTCGCGGGATGCCAGGAAGCGAGTTCGAGCCTCGTTGCCCGCTCCAGGAAAAAAGAGACACACCGATTGGTGTGTCTCTTTTTTCCTGGAGCGGGCCGAAGTTTGGGATCAAAAAAGGCCCCCAGGGGGGGGGGGGGTGTTTATAGTTGAGGAAAAAAACGCAAAGGGTTTT
>CAMNRF010000051.1 GCA_946551795.1 uncultured Oscillibacter sp. | reverse complement strand
TTGCGTCAAAGATGCAAAACACCCTCGATGGTACCAGCAAGTGCGGCGGAGCGCCGACGGGCGGAACGAGGTCAGCCGCACCCGGTAGAGGACTGGCAATTCATATTGGCACCGATTCAGGCCAGCCCCCGTATCTTGGGCGAAATTTGACGAACGTCAAATTCTCGCCCCGGCGCCTCTCTTTTCTCTTTGGACCGTGCACGGCCCGTTTCTCTTTTCTCTGGCATGACAGAGAAAAGAGAAATGGGGGGTGCATTGCCCAGCCACCAATGTGGCTGAATTCCGCCCCCGCCCGCCAGGGCGAGCATCACTCCCCCTCCGCGAAGCGGCGTTTTTATCCCATCCTCTCCAGCTCTGCTTTCCACATCGCCCATTGGGCGTCACTGGGCATCCGCCAGTCCCCCCGGGGGGAGAGGGCCACGGACCCCACCTTGGGCCCGTCCGGCAGACAGTTCCGCTTAAACTGCTGGGAGAAAAACCGCCGGTAGAACACCCTCAGCCACTTCAAAATGACCTCCCGGCTGTACCGCTTCTCCAGGGCGTACAGCGCCAGCCGGTAGATCTTGGCGGGGGAGAAGCCCCAGCGGAGCATATAGTACAGGAAGAAGTCGTGGAGCTCATAGGGCCCCACCAGGTCCTCCGTCCGCTGGCAGATCTCCCCCTGGACGGCGGGCAGCAGCTCCGGGGACACCGGGGTGTCCAGAATGTCCTCCAGCACGTCGTGGAGGGCCTCGTCTTTGCCCGCGTTGTCCCGGGCCAGGTGGGCCACCAGATGCCGCACCAGCGTCTTGGGGATGGAGGCGTTGACGGCGTACATGCTCATGTGGTCGCCGTTGTAGGTGCACCAGCCCAGGGCCAGCTCGCTGAGGTCCCCGGTGCCGATGACAAGCCCCCCGGTCTGGTTGGCGATGTCCATCAGCACCTGGGTCCGCTCCCGGGCCTGGGCGTTCTCGTAGGTGACGTCGTGGTCCTCCGCGTCCTGGCCGATGTCCCGGAAGTGGCTGCGGACGCTGGCGGTGATGTCCACGGTTTTCAGCGCCGTCCCCAGCTTCTCCGCCAGGACACACGCGTTGTTCCGGGTGCGGTCCGTGGTGCCGAAGCAGGGCATGGTGACGGCGATGATGTCCGTCATGGGCCGGTCCAGCATCTTCATGGCAAGGCCCGTGATCAGCACCGCCAGGGTGGAGTCCAGCCCGCCGGAGAGGCCCACCACGGCGGTCTTCGCCCCGGTGTGCTCCAGCCGCTGCTTGAGGCCCAGGGAGGCGATCAGCAGAATCTCCCGGCACCGCCCGTCCCGGTCCTCCCTGCCCTCGGGAACAAAGGGCATGGGGGAGACGTACCGGGTGAGCTTGGTCTTTCCCTCCGTCAGGGTAAAGGTCTCCTCACAGCCGTCGTTCCCGGAGCCCGCTCCCAGGACCTGGGTCCGGCGGCGCTCATAGGCCATGCGCTGGATGTCGATCTCCGACACCAGCAGTCCCCCCTCAAAGCGCCGCTGGGCCAGCAGGGCCCCGTTCTCGGCGATGAGCTGGTGGGCGCCGAACACCACGTCGGAGGTGGACTCCCCCTCCCCGGAGCTGGCGTACACATAGCCGCAGAGCAGCTTCGCGGACTGGGTGGTCACCAGCTGGCGGCGGTAGGCGTCCTTGCCCACCACATCGTTGCTGGCGGAGAGGTTTCCGATGATGACGGCCCCGTCCCGGGCCATCCGCAGGGAGGGGGAGTCCGGGGACCACAGGTCCTCGCAGATCTCAAAGCCCAGCGTCAGCTCCGGGATGTTCTCGCACCGGAACACCTGCCCCGCCCCGAAGGTCACAAACTCCTGTCCCAGCAGGGGGAGGCTCTCCGCCTCCGCCGGCGCCGGGGCGAACCATCGCTTCTCGTAAAACTCGCCGTAGTTGGGCAGATGGGTCTTGGGAACCACCCCCAGGATCTTTCCCCTCTGGATAACGGCGGCACAGTTATACAATTTGTTGTGTACCCGCAGGGGCAGCCCCACCGCCGTCACCACCTCCAGGTTCCGGGTGGCCTCCAGCACGGTGGCAAGGGCCTGCTCCGCCCCCCGCAGCAGGGTGTCCTGGAAGAACAGGTCCCCGCAGGTGTAGCCTGTCAGTCCCAGCTCCGGCAGCACCAGCACCTTGACCCCGGCCTGCTCCGCCGCGCGCATCATGGTGAAGGTCTGCTCCGCGTTGTAGTCGCAGTCCGCCAGGCGCAGCTTCGGCGCGCCGCAGGCCGCAGTTATAAATCCGTCCCGCATACATGAAACCTCCCGTATGGATTTTTAGACAGATTTATTTTATACCGTTTCTCCCGGTTTTACAAGGTCCCCATCCCCAGAAAGCGCACATAGTCCTCCGTGGACATCAGCGGCGCCTCCAGCCGCCGCCGCACGTCCCGGTCCACCTCCCCGGCGGAGGCCAGCTGAAAGCCCGCCTGCCGGACCGCGTCCAGATACGCCTCCACCGCCGGCCGCACATCGGGGTTCTGAGTCGTCAGAAGCCTTCCGCAGTTTCGGTAGATCTCAAGGCACGGATCACAGCAGGAAAAGGCCGCCTTGATGATGGAGAAATTGTTCTCCCCGGGGAAGCCGCAGTTGGCCACGGCCACGTGCCGCTTGGGCCTCTGTACGGCGTCGGCCATGTCGAAGTCCCCGCCCGTCTGCACCAGGCGGGGGCTCTTCAACGGAATCAGGCGGTCCACGAAGTTCTTCAGCAGCGCCGTCATATTCCAGGAGTACACCGGGGACCCGAAGCACACCACGTCCGCCGCCAGGCAGGCCCGGAGAAGGGGCTCCATCCCGTCCCGCTGGACACACCTCCCCGGCGTCTGGAACCAGCAGGCGAAGCAGCCCCGGCACTGGCGGATCTCATAGTCCCCCAGGTGATAGAGGGCGGTCTCCGCCCCGGCCCGCTCCGCGCCCTCCAAAAACGCGGACAGAATCCGCCCGGTGGCGCTGCCCGCTCCCGCGGGACTTCCGTTGAATGCGGTCATTTTCATTTTTATCACTCCTTTTCATTTTCCGCATCCCGATTATAGGAAAGGCCGGAGAAAAAGGCAACCTACGCTCCGTAGAGCCGGGGGAAGGCGACAAAAAAGACCGCCAAAGGCGGTCTTTTTTGCTGTGTGTGTTTAGGAGGGAGAAAACGCATCGGGCTGGGAAAACCCTCTGCTCGATTATTAAGATACCCCAGAAACATGACAGAATTGTGTTATTCCTGTGAACGATTTGTAAATGATTCCCTTTTCCGTCATCACTTGTACTTCTGGCTCTCCATCACCGCCAGTTCATCGCAGCGGTTGTTGTACTCGTTCTCCGCGTGGCCCTTGACCCAGTGGTACCGCAGGGTGTGGATCTCCTCCAGCTCCAGCAGGCGCTCCCAGAGGTCCGGGTTCAGGGCCGGCTTCTTGTCGGATTTCACCCAGCCCCGCCTCTGCCAGCCCCTGGCCCAGCCCTTCTCCAGTCCGTCGATGACGTACCTGGAGTCGGACCACAGCTCCACGATACAGGGCTCCTTTAAAAGGGACAGGGCCTGGATGACGGCGGTGAGCTCCATGCGGTTGTTGGTGGTCTCCGGCTCACCGCCGGAGAGCTCCTTTTTATGGGTCCCGTACATCAAAATCGCGCCCCAGCCGCCGGGACCGGGATTGCCGGAGCAGGCCCCGTCGGTGTAGATTGTGACTGTCTTCATAGATTACTCCTGTTTTGATACCCAGCGGGTGTCCGGGGGATTGTATTCCTTCGGAATCCGCCCCCGCGGCGCCAGCCGCGCCCTCTCACTCCGCCTCGGAATCCTCCTCCCGCTCCGTCAGCGCCATGGAGATCACCTGATCTCCCTCTTCCTTGAATCTCATGACAATGACGCCCTGGGTGGCCCGCCCCGCCAGGCGGATGCTGTCCACGTGGGTCCGGATCAGAATGCCGGCCTCGGTCATCAGCAGCAGGTCCTCGCTGCCGTCCACCACCTTGATGCCAACCACCGCCCCGGTCTTTTCGGTGATCATGTAGTTCTTGATGCCGATGCCGCCCCGGTTGGTGATCCGGTACTCCTCCACCGGCGTGCGCTTGCCGTAGCCCCGCTCGGTGATGGAGAGGACCTCGTGTCCCGCCTTGGCCCGGGCGGCGCCTACCACGTAGTCCCCCTCCCGGAGGCGGATGCCCCGGACGCCCATGGCCTCCCGGCCCATGGGCCGCACGTCGTTCTCGTCAAAGCAGACCGCGGAGCCGTCGTGGGTGGCGATGAGAATCTTCTGCTCCCCGTCGGTCTCCCGGACGGTGATGAGCCGGTCGCCCTCGTCCATGCGCAGGGCCCGCAGCCCGTTGTTGCGCAGATTCTTCAGCGTGCCGGCGGGCAGGCGCTTCACGGTGCCGTTCCGGGTGACCATGAAGAGGAACCGGCCGTCGTCCTCGATGGAGCGGGTGTGGATCATGGTCTGGACCCGCTCCCCCTGCTCCACCTGGAGGATGTTGATGATGTTGGTGCCCTTGGCGGTCTTGCCGCTCTCGGGAATCTGGTAGCCCTTCTTCCGGTAGACCTTGCCGGTGTCGGTGAAGAAGAGGATATAGTCGTGGGTGGAGGCGGTGAACACGTCCGCCACCGCGTCCTCCTCCCGGGTGGTGATGCCCTTTTTCCCCATGCCGCCCTTGGACTGGGCCGCGTACTCGCTGACGGGGGTGCGCTTGATGTAGCCCGCCTGGGTCAACGTGAAGACACACTGCTCCTCCTCGATGAGGTCCTCGATGTCGATCTCGTCCTCCACGTCCTGAATCTCGGTGATCCGCTCGTCGCCGTACCTGTCGGCGACAGCCGTCAGCTCCTCTTTCAGGATCTGGCGCACCAGGCTCTCGTCGGAGAGAACGCGGTTGAAGTACGCGATCCGCTCCTCCAGCTCCCGGTACTCGTTCTCCAGCTTCTCCCGGTTCAGCCCCTGGAGGGCGATGAGGCGCATATCGCAGATGGCCTGGGCCTGGACGTCGTCCAGCCCGAAGCGGGCCATGAGGTTCTCCTTGGCGTTGTCGTAGCTGCTGCGGATGATCTTGATGACCTCGTCGATGTGGTCCTGAGCGATGAGCAGTCCCTCCAGCAGGTGGGCCCGCTCCTGGGCCTTGCGGAGGTCGAACCGCGTCCGCCGGACGATGACCTCCTCCTGGAAGTTCAGGTACTCGTCGATGATGTGCCGCAGGGAGAGGATCTTGGGCTGGGGCTGGCCGTTCACCTGCACCAGGGCCAGCATATTGATGGCAAAGGTGGTCTGGAGCTGGGTCTGGCTGAACAGGCGGTTCAGCACCACCTGGGGGTTGGCGTCCCGCTTGAGCTCGATGACCACCCGCATCCCGTTGCGGTCGGACTCGTCCCGGATGTCGGAGATGCCCTCCAGCCGCTTGTCCTCCACCTGGTCCGCCATGGACTTGATGAGCATCCGCTTGTTCACCTGGTAGGGGATCTCGGTGATGATGATCCGGGTGCGGTCCTTGCCGAACTCCTCGAACTCATGCCGGGCCCGGACCACGATCCGTCCCCGGCCGGTGGCGTAGGCCGCCCGGATGCCGGACCGGCCCATGATGATGCCCCTGGTGGGGAAGTCCGGCCCCTTGATGTGCTCCATCAGATCGGAGAGCCCCGCCTCCGGGTTGTCCAGCACGCACAGGCACGCCCCAATGACCTCCCGCAGGTTGTGGGGGGGGATGTTGGTGGCCATGCCCACGGCGATGCCGCTGGAGCCGTTCACCAGCAGATTGGGGAAGCGGGAGGGGAGGACCTGGGGCTCCCTCCGGGTCTCGTCGAAGTTGGGGTCCCAGTCCACCGTCTCCTTCTCGATGTCCCGCAGCATCTCGTCGGAGAGCTTGGACATGCGGGCCTCGGTGTAGCGGTAGGCCGCCGGGGGGTCGCCGTCCACGGAGCCGAAGTTGCCGTGTCCGTCCACCAGCATGTAGCGCATGGAGAAGTCCTGGGCCAGCCGTACCAGGGCGTCGTACACGGACTGATCCCCGTGGGGGTGGTACCGGCCCAGCACGTCGCCCACGCAGGTGGCGGACTTCTTAAAGGGCTTGTCCGAGGTCAGGTTGTCCTCGTACATGGCGTAGAGGATGCGCCGGTGGACGGGCTTGAGGCCGTCCCGCACGTCCGGCAGGGCCCGGCCCTTGATGACGGACATCGCGTACTCGATGTAGGACTGCTTCATCTCCGGCACCAGGGGGGATTCCACGATCCGCTGTTCCGGGTAGCGGATCTCCTCCGGGTCGTATTGGGGTTTCTTACTCATTTGCTAAATTTCCTCCTTGTTAGAGGTTGATTGTTGATCTGATATTCAAAAGGGTCCCTGTAGGGGGGAAGGATTGTCGCGCCACGGGCGCGGGACGATGGATTCCCCCTGCGGGGGGACGGGAGTTATCCGGCCACGGGCCGGGGACGACGCACGGGCTTTGCCCGTGCTGGGGAATGCACCCCCCATTCTCTTTTCTCTCTCTTGCGAGAGAAAAGAGAATGCGCCGTGCACGGTGTAAGAGAAAAGAGAACGCTTTTGGTCCTCGCGCAAGTGCGCTCCATTCATCGGTAGACCGGAGGAAACTTGATGCGTAGACGCATGGACTTCCTTCTCTTCCCGCGCTTCGCGCATGGCTGGGCACGGGCGGGGCGGTCAGCGGTCGTCGGAGCGGCCCACCAGATAATCGATGGTAACGCCAAAATGGTCTGCCAGTTTCCAAGCGTTTTCAATGCCCGGAAGATTTGTGCCATACTCCAATTTTTGATAATATTGCTCCACAACCCCAATGGCGGCAGCAACCTGCACTTGTGTTTCTTTTTTTTCTTTGCGTAGTTCCTTTAGCCGCTTGTTGATCGCAAGTTCCATAAATACCTCTTGACACAAATTATAGTTTGTGATACCCTGATTATAACAAATTATATGGGGTGTTTAATATGTCTGATTTTATGAAATGGCTATACGCGAATTACATTGATCCGCAGATAAGAACTGCTTCACAGGAGGATTATGAGGCATACTTCTCGCTGATGAAAGACATACTGGAGCCGGATCTTGCGGTCACTTACAAAAAGACGCAGGAGTTTACGGCCATTCACGCTTTTCTTCTGGGTCTGCGCACAGGTCGAGGTCTACCGAAAGAATAGGAGCAAAATCCTACTCACACGGGACCGGCTATGCGCGAAGCGCGGGAAGAGAAGGAAGTCCATGCGTCCACGCGTCAAGTTTTCTCCAGTCTACCGATGAATGGAGTGTACTTGCGCGAGGACCAAAGCGCCTCTCTTTTCTCTTACACCGTGCACGGCGCATTCTCTTTTCTCTGGCAAGACAGAGAAAAGAGAATGGGGGGTGCATCCCCAGACACGCCGGAACGGCGTGTCGTCGTCCCCGCCCCGAGGGCGGATAACTCCCGTCCCCCCGCAGGGGAATCCATCGTCCCGCGCCCGTGGCGCGGTATCCCCGTCCCCGGCCCGAGGCCGGAAAAACTCCCGTCCCGCGGGCGGCCCTCAGTAATCCAGATTCACCGCATACTGGGCGTTCTCCTCGATAAACGCCTTCCGGGGCTCCACCTTCTCCCCCATGAGAATGGTGAAAATCTCATCCGCCCGCACGGCGTCATCCAGGGTGATCCGCCGCAGGGTCCGCCGCTCCGGGTCCATGGTGGTCTCCCACAGCTCGTGGGGGTTCATCTCACCCAGGCCCTTAAACCGGCTGATGTCCACCTTGGCATTGGGATTGTCCCCCCGGAGCTCCGCGGAGATGGCGTCCCGCTCCTCCTCGGAGAAAGCCAGACGGGTGGTCTTGCCCCTCGTCAGCTTGAAGAGGGGCGGCACGGCGGAGTAGACATACCCCTGCTCGATCAGGGGCCGCATAAAGCGGAAGAAGAAGGTCAGAAGCAGGGTCCGGATGTGGGCGCCGTCCACGTCGGCATCGGCCATGATGATGACCTTGTGATACCGCAGCTTCCCGGCGTCAAACTCCTCGCCGATGCCGGCCCCCAGGGCGGTAATGACCGGCTGGAGCTTGTCGTTTCCGTAGACCTTGTCCGCCCGGGCCTTCTCCACGTTCAGCATCTTGCCCCACAGGGGCAGAATGGCCTGGAACCGGGAATCCCGCCCCTGGGTGGCGGAGCCCCCTGCGGAGTCGCCCTCCACGATGTAGATCTCGGTGAGCTCAGGGTTGTTCTCGTTGCAGTCCCGCAGCTTGTCGGGCATGGCGGCGCCGCCGAGAGCCGTCTTGCGGCGGATGGACTCCCGGGCCTTCTTGGCGGCCTCCCGGGCGCGGTTGGCCGTCAGGGCCTTGTCCAGGATCATCCGCCCCACCTGGGGGTTCTCCTCCAGGAAGGTGTCCAGCTTCTCGGAGACGATGTTGTTCACCAGCGTCCGGATCTCGCTGTTCCCCAGCTTGGCCTTGGTCTGGCCCTCGAACTGGGCCTCCGTCAGCTTCACGGAGATGACGCAGGTGAGACCCTCCCGGCAGTCTTCGCCGGAGACCTTCTCATCGTCTTTGAGCATCTTGATCTTCCGGCCGTAGTTATTCAGCACGGTGGTCAGCGCCCGCTTGAAGCCCTCCTCGTGCATGCCGCCCTCCGGGGTGCGGACGTCGTTGGCGAAGGAGACGATCATCTCGTTGTAGGCGTCGTTGTACTGGAGGGCCACCTCCGCGGAGGCGTCGTCCTTCTGTCCCGCCATGTAGATGACCTGGGAGTGGATGGGGGTCTTGTTCTGGTTCAGCCAGGACACATACTCCCGGATGCCGCCCTCATAGCGCATCTCGTCCGAGGCCTCCCGGCCCTCCCGCCTGTCAAAGGTGGAGATTTTCAGCCCGGCGTTCAAAAAGGCCTGCTGCTGCATCCGGGTGTGGATGGTGTCGTAGTTATAGGTGGTGACGTCGAACATCTCGCCGTCCGGCTTGAAGGTGACGGTGGTGCCGGTGCGGTCGGTCTTTCCCACCACGGTCATCTTCTGCGTCACGTCGCCCCGGGAGAATTTCATCTCGTAGATCTCGCCGTTCTTGTGGACCTGGACGGTGAGCCACTCCGACAGAGCGTTGACCACGGAGGCGCCCACGCCGTGGAGGCCGCCGGAGACCTTGTAGCCCCCGCCGCCGAACTTTCCGCCGGCGTGGAGCACGGTGTACACCACCTCCAGGGCGGGCAGTCCCGTCTGGGCCTGGATGTCCACGGGGATGCCCCGGCCGTTGTCGGTGACGGTGATGGTGTCTCCGGGGTTGATGGTGACGGTGATCTCGTCGCAGTAGCCCGCCAGGGCCTCGTCGATGGCGTTGTCCACGATTTCGTAGACCAGGTGGTGGAGGCCCGACTCGCTGGTGGAGCCGATATACATACCGGGCCGCTTGCGGACTGCCTCCAGCCCCTCCAGCACTTGAATTTCGGAGGCGTCGTACTCGTTGGACGCGTCCACGGCGGTGGAGCTTAGAATCTCATTTTCTGACATAGGTTGACTTCTCCTTATCATCAGGTTCAAAGCGGAAAAAGGCAATCCGGAGCATGGAAGTCTCCGGACTTCCTTTTTCCGCTCTTATTGAAAATCGCAATAATGGACGGGGATGCGGGTGTCATATCCGGGGCGGACGGCGCATAGGATGTCCCATCAGGGGTCTTGTCCCGTCCTGCCGTCGGTGAGGAAACTCTCCCGGACCAGCCGCGCAAAAGCCCCGATGCCGCTCCCCAGCAGAGCGCACAGAACCAGAGCGCCCAAGACGCAGTAGAGAATCATCCCCTCATCCCGCAGAAGCTGGATGACGCCCCGGACATTCAGATGATACAGTACCGCCAGAATTGCCAGAGCCCCGCCGCACAGCAGGGGGAGCCTCCATCTCCCCCGCCGGCCGCGGGAGAGGAAAAACTGCGCCGCCGCGCCGGCCAGCACCAGCCCCGTACTGAGCGCGATCCAGTCCGTTCCCACATAGGATGACACGATATATCGCAGCATCAGCAGACACAGAATCAAAAAGGAATCCATTTTATCAAACGCTCCCTCCCTCAGTCCAGCTCCCCGTCCTCCGGGTCCTCCATCTCGCAAAAGCCCTCCGGCTCCTGGCCCGCGCCCATCAGCTCCGTGGTGCGCATCCGCCGCTTGTCCTTGGCGGCCTCCACGTTCTGGTGGATCAGCGCCTTGACCTCCCGGGGGTTCTTAATGTTCTTCAAATCCAGATGGGGGATGCTCTTGTCGGAGGAGTGGACGCATACGGTGCCCACCCCAAAAATTCTCTGTCCCAGGGTCATGGTCAGCTCCAGGTCCCGCACCCGGTAGAGCAGCACCTCATCGGCCTTGAGGTTCAAAAAACCCGTCTCGCAGAACAGCCGGTCCTCGCTGAGGCTGTACCGGGTGAAGGAGAGAGGCAGGCCGAAGCGGCGCCTGCGGTCCTTCCACAGATATTCAATGGAACTCATAAAAAACCTCCGGATTCACTCAAATTTGTTTCTCTCCGCGCGGCTGGCCAGTGTGGCGGGATTCAGTTGGGAGAGATAGACGATCTGCTCGTGGTAGGGGTGGTCGCACACCACAAAGGACTTGGGGAGGTCCCCGGACACATCCAGCACCACGCCCTCTTTTTCCGCCGCCGCCAGATAGTCCCGGGTCCTCTTGGAGGTGGAGCACTTGTCCAGATCGAAGATCCCGATGATCCGGCGATAGGGAACGATCTCATTCTGACCCAGGTGCAGATACATGGCCTAAACCTCCCACATCCGGTCCCGCAGCCAGGCCAGCCACCGGCGGCGGATGACGCTCTTCTGGGCCCGCTCATTGTCCCAGTTCTCATAGGTATTTTTCCTGGCGACACCGTACAGCTTATAGTACTCCCCGCCGTCTCTCTCTTTTCCAAGAACGAGCGTATGGCCCCCGCCGTCCGTCCAGTTGACATACAGGGAGGGATTCTCCTCATAGAAAATCGCGCTCACCACGACAGTCGCCGCGCTCTCCGGGGAGAGATGCCGGTCCGCCGCCGCCATCAGCTCCGGGTTTTCCGCGGCCGATAAATCCCCATTCTCACCGCTCTCCAGCAGCTCCTGAACAGCGGCGCACTGGGAGAGGTCCTCCACCATGGCCCTGTCGCCCTCCGTGATCTCCACCTCCGGCACCCGCCGCAGAATGGCCTCCGTGTTCTCCGACGTCACCACCACCTCGTTACAGGAGTACCGGATTTCCATAGAGACCTCGACGCCCAGCAGAATCAAAAACAGGGCAAGAACGATTCCCTTGAGTATCTTTTTTGAATCTGTCATACAATCCTCCCACACAGCAGTTCGATGGCCCGGTGGTTCGATAGGCGTTTACCGGAGGTCCGGCATTTGCGGGAGACGGGCGATTGATAATCGCCCCTACGGGCGGTTTACCGGGAGTGCGGAGATTGCCGGGGGACGGGCCGCCGAGGGCGGCGGCCCCTACGGATGTTTATCGATAAGATGCCGTGCCACCCCGCACGGGACCGGCTATGCGCGAAGCGCGGGAAGAGAAGAAAACCCATGCGTCCACGCATCAAATTTTCTCCGGTCTATCGATAAATGGAATGCACTTCCGCGAGGACCAAAGCGCCTCTCTTTTCTCTTACACCGTGCACGGCGCATTCTCTTTTCTCTGGCAAGACAGAGAAAAGAGAATGGGGGGTGCATTCCCCAAGCCCGCCGGGACCCGGCGGGCTGTCGTCCCGCCCGCAGGCGGGTCTCCCGAAGGGAGACATCCCCCCGTCCCCCGCGGGGACCCTAACGAATCTCCCCCCGGGAAACATGAAAAACCCTCCCCCCCAGAAGCTGGGGAAGCCGATCATCCTCACAGCAGGTGATAAACACCTGCCCCCCCGCGATGCGGTTGAGCACAAACTCCTGCCTCCTGGGGTCCAGCTCACTGAGCACATCGTCCAGCAGAAGCACCGGATACTCCCCAAAGGCGTTATAATAGATCTCCCGCTCCGCCAGCTTCATGGCCAGAGCCGCCGTCCGGGTCTGCCCCTGGGAGGCGTACTGCCTGGCGTCCCTGCCGTCAATGCTCACCAGCAGGTCGTCCTTGTGGGGCCCGGACAGGCACAGCCGGGAGGCCCGCTCCGCCGCCTGGTGGCTCTCCATGTGCCGCCTCAGCTGCTTTGTGAGGACGAACGCCTCCGCCCCCGGGTCCTCTATGGAGGAGACCGTCTTATACTGAATCTCCAGCGTCTCTTTTCCGCCGGAGCACTCCCGGTGGTGGACGGCGGCGTACTCCCCGAGCCGCAGGGCAAACCGGTGCCGGTAGTATACCAGCACCGCGCCCAGGCGCACCAGCCGCTCGTTGAACTCCGGCAGGGCCGCCAGCAGATCCGGCCGCTCTTCCGCGTCCCGGAGAATACGGGTCTTGTGGTCGTAGGTCCGGTTGTACTCCGCCAGGGCGGCGGCGTACCGGGGTCGCAGCTGGCAGAGAGCGGTGTCCATGAACTTCCTTCTGGCGGCGGCCCCCTCCCGGATCAGAAACAGGTCCTCCGGGCAGAAGAACACGGTCTGATAGACCCCGTTGAGGGCGGCGCTGTTTTTCGCCGGCACCTGGTTGACGGACATCCGCCGCCGCCGGTCCCGGAACAGGTCCACCTGCACAAAAAAATCCCGCTCCCGGGCGCGGACCCGGGCGGCCATCCGGGCGGCGGAGGCCTCAAAGCCGATCATCTCCCGGTCCGTCCTGGCCCGGGGGGACCTGCCGCAGGAGAGGTAGATCAAAGCCTCCAGCAGGTTGGTCTTCCCCTGGGCGTTCTCCCCGAAGATCACGTTGCACCGGGGATCAAAGTCCGCAGCCTGGCGGCCGTAATTCCGGAAGCTCTCCAGCTCCAGGCGGTCAATCCGCATAACCGACCGTGTAGTGGTCCCCGCCGAAGAGCACGTCGTCCCCGGGGCGGATCTTTTTCCCCCGCTGGAGGCACACCTCTCCGCCCACCCGGACCTCGCCGTTTTGAATCCGCTCCTTGGCCTCGCCGCCGGTCTCCACAAGCCCCGCGAACTTCAAAAGGTCCTGGAGCTTGATAAACTCCGTCGTGATGACAATCGTCCTCATCATCTCACTCCGCCGCTTTCAGCCGGACCGGCAGCACCATGTACAAAAAGTGATCCTTTTCATCCGTGGGAACGATGATGGCGGGGGACACCCCGGTGTTCAGCTCGATCTTCACCGTGTCCGCCGGGGCGTACCGCAGCGCCTCCATGAGATAACGGTTGTTGAAGCCGATCTCCAGCCCGCCGCCGTCGCCGGAGAGACGGCAGACGTCCTTGGCCTCGCCGTTGCCGGTCTTGGCGGAGAGCAGAACCTTGTCGTGATCGAACACGCACCGCACGGGGCTTTTCAGCTTGTCGGAGATCACCACCGACACCCGGTCGATGCTCTCGATGAGGGACTTGGTCTCCGCCACCACGGAGATGGGGTTGGACCGGGGGATGGCGTTCTTGTAGTCCAGGAACTCTCCCTCCAGCCTCCGGCAGATGAGCTCCGTGTCTCCCACCTCAAAGAGGATGTGCCGCTTGCCCAGGGTGACGGAGGCGGTGTCCTCCGTGTCGCCGCAGATGCCCTTCACTTCGTTGAGGGCGGCGCCGGGAGCCACGAAGGAGAACGCCCCGCCGGACAGCTGCTCCAGCGGCTCCCGCCGGACGGCCAGACGGAACCCGTCCACCGCCACCATGGTGAGCCCCTTCTCACTGATCTCAAACAGAGCTCCGGTGTGCACCGGACGGCTCTCATTGGTGGACACGGCAAAGGCGGTCTCCTCGATCATGGCCCGCAGGGTCCTCTGCTGGATGGCGACGGCGTACTCGTCCTCCACCTCCGGAAGATCCGGGTAGTCGGCGGCGGAGAGGCCCAGGATGTCAAAGTCCGCGTCGCCGCAGCTCAGGTGAACCATCTGCCGCTCGTCGGCGGAGAAGGTCACGGTGTCGTCGGGCATCCGGCGGATGATGTCGCCGAAGAGGCGGGCGTTCAGGACGATCTCTCCCTCCTCACTCACGCCGGCGGAGACCTTGGTGCGGATGCCGGTATTCATATTGTAGCCGGAGACCGTCAGCCCCTCCTGCCCGGTCCGGAGGAGCAGTCCCTCCAGGGCGGGGATGGAGCTTTTCTGGGCCACGGCGCGGCTGGCGACGGCGATGGCGCTCTGGAGCAGCGCCTTCTCGCAGGAGAACTTCATCATAGCAGTCGTTTCCTTTCAGTCAAAATAGAGAGTATCGCGCTCTTAAAAAGAGAAAAGAGATTATTTTTGAAGAAATAGAAGCCGTAGAAAAAAAGAATGTGGAAAAAAGCGGGAATCCGTTGGCGGAAGGGGGATTTTCTCTCCACCGGCGGCCCTTCCCTTTTTCACAGGTTTCCCCCTTCTCTGGCGAAAAAGGGGGTTATCCACAGAACCTTTTTCCTTTTCCACAGAAAATGTGGAGATTCGCCTCACCGCTTGGAGCTGATATTGGTCTTGATCTCCTTGATCCGCTCGGCGTAGGCGGGGTCCCGCTTCATCTTGTCCTCCACCCGCTGGATGGAGTAGAGCACGGTGGAGTGGTCCCGGTTGTCGAAGACCTTTCCGATGTCCACCACGGAGAGGTTGGTCATGGAGCGGATGAGGTACATGGCGATCTGCCGGGCCTGGACGGCCTCCCGCACCCGCTGCTGTCCCCGGATCAGGGAGGGGTCCACCCCGTAGTACTTGCCGATGTAGTCCAGAATGGCCTCCGGTGTGGGAATGTACTCGCTGCTGCGTTTCAGGATGTCCTGAATGGCCCTGGAGACCGTGTCCTCGCTGGCGTCGTTCCCCAGCAGGTCCTTGTAGGCCAGCAGCTTGTTGACGATGCCCTCCAGCTGGCGGACGTTGGCTGTGGCCTTCTCCGCGATGGTGAAGGCCACCTTGTCCGGCAGCGTCATGCCCAGAATCGCCGCCTTGTTCTTGACGATGGCCACCCGGGTCTCAAAGTCCGGCGGGGCCACGTCCACCAGCAGTCCCCACTCGAACCGGGTGCGGAGCCGGTCATCCAGCAGCGTCATCTCGGAGGGCGGCCGGTCCGAGGTCAGCACGATCTGCCGGCCGGACTCGTAGAGGGTGTTGAAGGTGTGGAAAAACTCGTTCTGCACTTGCTCCTTGCCGGCCACGAACTGCACGTCGTCCACCAGCAGCAGATCCGCGCTGCGGTACTTGGCCCGGAACTCACTGCCCCGGCCCGCCCGGACCAGCTCGATGAACTCGTTGATGAAGTCGTCGCCCTTGATGTAGACGATCTTGGAGTGGGAGTCGTCCCTGCGGATGACGTTGGCGATGGAATTGAGGAGGTGGGTCTTGCCCAGTCCCGAGTCCCCGTAGATCAGAAGGGGGTTGTAGTTCTGGGCCGGGTGCTCCGCCACCGCCATGGAGGCGGCGTAGGCCAGCTTGTTGGAAGGGCCCACCACAAAGGTCTCAAAGGTGAACTCCTCGGAGGTGAAGCGGTCCTCTCGCTTCTTCACCGCCGGACCCCGGAACTCCGCCAGGGCCCCGTCGTCCAGGATGGACACCTCGAAGTCCGTGGAGAAGAGGTCCCGCAGGGCGGCTTTGATGTTTTTCAGGAAGAGGGACTCGATATACCCCTTCTTAAAATCGTTGGAACAGTGGAGATAAAACGTGTTCCCCCGGATGTCCACTGCCTTCAGCTCGTCGAACCAGGTGGCGATGGTGGTCTCCGAGAGGTCCTGTTTCAGCTGCACCAGAATGCTGGCCCATATATCGGCAACAGAATTCAAAAGGAAACACCTCTCTTTTTTGGATTCCCTGGAAAAAGTATCGTGAAAAATGGACAAAATAATACAATTCATTATAGCAAAAAAAGCAAAGAGAGGCAATACCTATTCTAATATAAAAGAGCAAAAAATATTGTCTGAAACAGTGCGAGATTTAGACTTTTTTTAAAAGGGAGACGCTATATGTAGAAAATCTTTCAAAAAAGCGGGAAAAGGGGAGAAGTTGTGGGAAAATTGAAGTACATCTTGACACCTTTTGAAAAAGAAGGTATACTATCCCATGCGCCTCCTCTCAGGGGGGTGCCGGAGAAGTTTACTGCGCTGCTTTCCAGATGGGGAGCGGTGTCGAGTAAGAGCCGCTCTCTGAGCGGACGCATTTGAAATAGGAGGTGTCTCGAACATGGCTACAAAACGTACCTATCAGCCCAAGAAGCTCCACGGCCAGAAGGTCCACGGTTTCCGCAAGAGGATGGCTACCGCCAACGGCCGCAAGGTGCTGGCCCGCCGCCGCGCCAAGGGCCGCGCGCGTCTTTCCTACTGAGTACGGCACGCGGGAGACACTTGAACAACGTCTTCAGGGACGGCTGGAATTTCTGAGATTCCTCCGTCCCTAAAAGAGTTTTTGTTCAGGAAGGCTGGGGAAGTGCAATGAAGCGGGCCTGTACGCTGAAAGAGAATTATGAGTTCCGCCGGGTCTACCAGCGGGGGGCCTCCGCTGTGAGCGGCTCCATGGTGGTCTACTGCCGGAGGAACAAGCTGGGGCGGAACCGCCTGGGGATCACGGCGTCCACAAAGATCGGCGGCGCCGTTACCCGGAACCGGGCCCGCCGCCGGCTGCGGGAGGTCTACCGCCTCAACGGGGACAAGCTCCAGAAGGGCTGGGACGTCATCCTGGTGGCCCGGGGGCGGACGGTGAACTGCTCCTGGAAGGAGCTGAACGACACCTTCCTGCGGGCCTGCCGGAAGCTGGGTGTCCTGGAGGGCGGCAGATGAAGAAGATACTCCTTTTGGCCATCCGGTTCTATCAAAAGGGGGTCTCGCCCTACCGGCCCCGCTGCTGCAACTACATTCCCACCTGCTCCCAATACGCCCTGGAGGCTGTGGAGAAGTATGGCGCCCTCAAGGGCGGCTGGCTGGCGTTCAAAAGAATTCTGCGGTGTAATCCCTTTCACAAGGGAGGGTATGATCCTGTTCCCTAATGGGTTCCGGGGCGGGGGCTGATGCTCGCCCTGGCGGGCGGGGCGGGGATTCAGCCACGTTGGCGGCTGGGCAATGCACCCCCCATTTCTCTTTTCTCTGTCATGCCAGAGAAAAGAGAAACGGGCCGTGCACGGTCCAAAGAGAAAAGAGAGGCGCGGGGCGAGAATTTGACAGTCGTCAAATTTCGCCCAAAGTACGGGGGCTGGCCTGAATCGGTGCCAATGTGAATTGCCAGTCCTCTACCGGGTGCGGCTGACCCCGTTCCGCCCGTTGGCGCTCCGCCGCACTTGCTGGTACCATCGAGGGTGTTTTGCATCTTTGACGCAAGGCCCCCAGCGTCTCTTCCCGCGCTTCGCGCCTGGTCAGGCACGTTTGGGCAGGACTGCCCTCCTGCCGCCGGTAGACGAACTCTCTTTCCCGTACGGAGCCAGCTAGGCGCGAAGCGCGGGAAGAGAAGGAAGTCCATGCGTCCACGCACCAAAACA
>CAMNRF010000050.1 GCA_946551795.1 uncultured Oscillibacter sp. | reverse complement strand
GTGTTTTGCATCTTTGACGCAAGGCCCCAAGCGTCTCTTCCCGCGCTTCGCGCCTGGCCGGGCACGTTTGGGCAGGCCATCCTCCTACCGCCGGTAGACGAACTCTCTTTCCCGGACGGGGCCCGGCTATGCGCGAAGCGCGGGAAGAGAAGGAAGTCCATGCGTCCACGCACCAAAACAAATTCGAGGGTACCTGCAAATGCGGCAGAGCGCCCCCGCAAGGTACGCTGTCAAGCGCACCCGGCAGAAGGCTGCCAGGGTTTTATGGGCACTGGTTCAGGCCAGCCCCCGCATTTGGGCGAAATTTGCCCGCATGGGCAAATTCTCGCCCCCAGCGTCTTTTTCTCTTTTGGACCGTGCACGGCCCGTTTTCTCTTTTTCTGCGCTCAGAAAAAGAGAAAATGGGGGGTGCATCCCCAGACACGCCGGGACGGCGTGTCGTCCGTCCCCGGCCCGCGGCCGGAAAATCCCCGTCCCGCGCCCGAGGCGCGAAATCCCCCGTTCCCGCCCGAGGCGGGGAATCCTCCGTCCCGTCCCCGTGGGACGGATTCCGAAGGAATAAACTCCCCCGCCCCATGGGATGGGTCAGCCATTAGTATTTTTTGGACAACCGGCGGTAGAAACACACCCCCGCCCCATATTGGACCAGGAGATACACCGCCAGAAACAGAATGATCAAGCGGGTGTTCTCCACGATCTCCAACGCGCCCAGCACGCCGAATACGACAATGGACAGGGCGCACAGCCCCATTCCCAGCAGCCACGCGTACCGCCCGGAGCGGTCCCGAAGCATGGTCTTCCGCTCGTCCCGCAGGTCGATCTGCTCTGCCTCCAGCTTCTCCCGGTACGCCTCCTGGTTTTCCGGCCGGGTCCACTTCCGGTACCGGACCAGCTGCATGACACCGGAGCCCAGCATTCCCGCGCCAAAGCCCACGCTCAGGCTGCTGAGACGGGTCTCCCACACCAGCCCCGCCAGCAGAAACGCCAGCCCCAGAAGGGCGTAGACCAGACCGCTCCAAAAGTTACTCTTTTTCATCAAAACCGCTCCTCTCATGGATGAAGATCTCCTCAATGGACAGGCCGAAGAAGTCTGAGATCGCAAAGGCCAGCTCCAGCGAGGGATTGTACCTGCCGTTTTCAATGGAGCTCACCGTCTGCCGGGACACCCGGATGGCCCGGGCGAAGTCCTCCTGGTTCAGCCCCCGGTCCTTCCGCAGCTGCTCCACTCTGTTTTCCATTTGACCACCTCCAAAAGATGTAAAGGTACCTTTACTATCTTTATACCACAGTGAACAGGAGATGTCAAGGTTCCTTTACAAAAATGGCGGTTGTTTTTTTCGGAGGGGTGTGGTATACTGCCATTTGAAAATGATTCTCAGATTGGAAAGAGGGACTGCCTTTGAGACGGATCATCGCGCTGGCGCTGCTGTGCGCCGCTCTGCTGGCGGGCTGCGCCCCGGCGGGCCGGGAGCCTGCCGACCCGGAAAAGCTCCAGGTGGTGGCCACCATCTTCCCCGCCTATGACTTTGCCCGGGCCGCCGCCGGAGACCTGGCCCAGGTGACGCTGCTGCTGCCCCCGGGGGCGGAGAGCCACTCTTACGAGCCCACCCCGGCGGATATTCTGGCGGTGCGGGACTGCGACCTCTTCGTGTACCTGGGAGGCGAGTCGGACTACTGGGTGGAGACCATTCTGGACAACATTGACTTCCAGGGCAGGGCCCTGCGGATGGTGGACTGCGTGGAGCTGCTGGAGGAGGAGACCCGGGAGGGGATGCAGGGCGCTCCCGGCCACGACCATGACCACGGGGGCCATGGGGACCACGGTCACGGCGAGGTGGTGGAGCTGGATGAGCACGTCTGGACCGCCCCCCGGAACGCCGCTGCCGTTACCCGGGCGGCGGGAGAGGCCCTGGCGGAGCTGGACGGGGAGCATGGGGCGGCGTACCGGGCCAACGCGGAGGACTACGCCGCCAGGATCGAGGCGCTGGACAGGGAGTTCGCCGCCTTCTTCGCGGAGCCGGGAAACCGGACCATGGTCTTCGGGGACCGATTTCCCCTGCGGTACTTCGCCGACGCCTACGATCTGGACTACTACGCCGCCTTCCCCGGCTGCGGGGCCCAGACAGAGCCCTCGGCCGCCACCGTGGCCTTTCTGACGGAGAAGGTGGAGGCGGAGGAGCTGGAGACGGTGTGGTACATCGAGTTTTCCAACCACCTGGTGGCGGACAGCATCGCCGAGGCCGCCGGGGCTGGAACGGCCATGTTCCACAGCTGCCACAACGTCTCCAGGGCGGACCTGGAGGCGGGGGCCACCTGCCTCTCCCTGATGGAGGGCAACCTGGAGACCCTGCGGGCGCGCGCGGGAAAACCCGCGGCGTAACGTTGCGTTAAGAAACCGCCAAAATTTTTCCTTGCCTGACGCGGGGTTTTCCCCTATAATAGAGAGCAGGAAGCCTGAAAGAGGGGGAACAGGGAGTGCAGAACCGCTACGAGAAGATTTTTTCCGGCACCATCGCCGTCTCCGGCATCATGATCCTGCTGGGCATCCTGCTGGATGACCCCAGGAATATTCCCATCGGCCTCTACCACATCGTCACCATGCAGGACCTGCTGATTACGGACTACGTGTCCATCGGCGGCGTGGGAGCGGCGCTGGTGAACTCCGGACTGGTCATGGTCCTCTCCATCTGCCTCATCAAGCTGTCCAAGGACCCTTTCAACGGCTTTACCATGGTGGAGATGGGCCTGATGGCGGGCTTCTCCCTGTTCGGAAAGAACCTCTTCAACATCTGGCCCATCATCCTGGGCACCTGGCTGTACGCCAGGTACCAGAAGGAGCCCTTCTCCAAGCACGCCTCCGTGGCCCTGCTGGCCACGTCCCTGGCGCCCCTGGTGAGCTACATGGCCCTGGGCAGCATCCATGCCAGCCTGCCCCTGGGGATCTTCACCGGCGTGGTCATCGGCTTTATCCTGCCCTCCCTCTCGGCCTACACCTACAAGGTCCAAAACGGCATGAACCTGTACAACATGGGCTTTGCCTGCGGCCTCTTCGCCATGATGATCGTGCCCATCCTCACCGCCTTCGGCGACCACCCGGACTCCGCCATGTACTGGGCCACGGAGTACAACCGCACCTTCGCCATCATCCTGGGCATCCTCTGCGCCGCCTTCATCCTCACCGGCCTCTTCGGCACGGGGACGCCTGTTTGGGCCGTCTGGGCCGGGTACCGGCGGCTGCTGTCCACCACCGGCCGGGCCCCCAGCGACTACCTGCGGATGTTCGGCGCGGGGCCGGTGCTGGTGAACACCGGCGTCAACGGGCTGATCGGCATGGCCTATATCTTCCTTGTGGGCGGGCAGCTCAACGGCCCCACCCTGGGGGGCATCTTCACCATCATGGGCTTCTCCGCCTTCGGCAAGCACGCCCGAAATATTATTCCCGTCATGGCGGGCATCGCCCTGGGGGCCTATGGGATGCACTACACGCCGGACTATCCCGCCCTGCAGCTGGCGGGGCTTTTCGGCACCACCCTGGCCCCCATCTCCGGCCACTTCGGCTGGCCCTACGGCGTCCTGGCGGGGTTTATCCACTCCGCCCTGGTGCTCCAGACCGGCGGCCCTGTGGCGGGGCTGAATCTCTACAACAACGGTTTTTCCGGAGGACTGATCGCCATTGTGCTCTACCCTACCATCACGGCCATCGCCCGCCGCCGCAACCCCAAGCTGCGGGATCAGGACTACTACGATCTGTTTGAGGAGAGCGACCCCATCGACGTCTCCCGCTGGCGCACGGAGCAGGTGGAGGAGGACCGGCAGGAGGAGCCGATCCTGGAACAGGACGCCCCGCCGGCGGAATAGGCGGTTCATTTTGGATTTGGATAGAGAAGCGCCCGGAGCCGCCGGCTCCGGGCGCTTTTTTCTGTGCGGGGCTGGGGTCACCGCCGAACCCATTTGCCGAAGAGGGTCTTCTTGTAGTGGAGCAGCTCCTCCTTGGCCTTGTCGAAATTTCCGGCCTTCTGGAGGTACTCCACGCCCTTGGGGATGTTCTCCTGGACGCCGCCCAGGCCCCGGGCGTGGATATAGCCCCGCATATAGTCCGCCTCCCTGTTCTGCCAGTCCACCTGATCCAGGAATTGGAGGGCTCTGGCGTAGTCCTGTGGGGTGCCGAGACCGTAGAAGCAGCATTTGGCCAGGTAGAACGCGCCCCAGGTGCTGCCCTTCTTGTCGTGGGCCACGGAGAGGTAGTGGAAGGCCTTGGCATAGTCCTGGGGCACGCCTGTGCCCTGGAAATAGGCCCGGCCCAAGTAATTGTTGGCCCCCATGTGAACGGGGTCCCGGGCCAGTTCTTTTTCATAGCAGGCCGCCGCGTAGGCTGCGTCCTTCTCCGTGCCCTTGCCCTCCTCATACAGGGAGCCCACCTCAAACCAGTCGCCGGGGTTGCCGCCCTCGGCGGCCTCGGTGTACCAGTGGAGGGCCTCCTCGTAGCGCTCCGCCTTTTTCAGCTCGTCGGCGTAGATGGACTGGTGGAGGGGATGGCCGTACTCCGCGCCGGTCTTCCACAGGTCTCTAGCCTTCTCCGGCTGGGGGGCGATGATGTCCTCATCACCCTTGGTGTAGTACTGATTGAGGTTGTTGGCGGCGAAGTAGATGCCGCCCCGGAAGGCCTTCCAGAACCAGTCCTCGCACTTGGAGATGTTCTCCTTGAGGTAGGCCTTGAACTCCGCCTGGCTGGCGAAGGAGTCCTTTCCCTTGTTCTGGATGCGGAGGAAGTCCCACCAAAAATAGGAGTTGCCCACCACGTACTGGCTGAAGGCGTCGCCCCCCTCCGCCAGCTCCACCGCCTGGTCGAAGGCCTGCTGGAGGCTCTCGAAGGGCATCTTCTTCTGTACCGACGGGGTCAGCTCCCCGCTGCGCAGGGCCACCAGCACCCCCAGGGCGCTGCCCTGCTCCACGGACCTGTGGAGGAGCTTGGTAGCCCGCTGGTCGTCCTCCGGGAAGCCGTGGCCCCGCCACACGTACTGATAGCCGCACAGGCACCGGGCCAGCACGCAGCTGGCGTCTCCGTCCCCGGCCTCCGAGGCCCGCTCCAGTAGGGCGAAGGCGTCCTTTCCCCGGCCCGTCCGCTCGTTGTAATAGATGTCCTGGAGGGCCTGCTTTACCTCATTGCTCAAAACTGCTGCCATGGTGTGAAACGCTCCCTTTCTATGAAGTTTATTTTGGTTTTTTGACCCGTTTCCAGTCCACGCCGCCGGGCAGGTACTGGCCCCGGGGATAGCCCGTCAGCCATGCCGCCGCCTCCCGGGGCGGCATTTTCGCCATGAAGAACTCCAGCTCCGGCCCGCCGGGCCTGGCGGCCTCCACGGTGCAGCGTCCGTCTGTCCTGTCCCCCGCTGTCACCCGGAGCCAGAGATACCCCACGGGGTGGGTCAGATCCACGATCTGGTAGGTGCCGTCCACGATGCCCTCCGCCGCCAGCTGGATGTCCTCCTCCGTGAAGGTGGTGTGGTTCTCGGCGGCGCCGCTGGCGTAGACCAGGGACAGCCTGGCGTGGGACTGCCGGGGCTGGGGCGCGGGGCCGCCGGAGCCCTGATACAGCCGCCGCAGGTCCCAGTCCGCAAGATCCGGGGCCTCCCGGCGGAGCCAGGCCGTCAGCACGGCCAGGGCCTCCCGGCGGTCCATGGATCTGGCCAGGGCCAGGTGCTCCTCCCTGGGGGCCAGCTCCAGAAGGAGCAGGACGTCCTCCTCCCGCACCAGGCAGTCCAGGGAGAGGAGGGTCCGTCCCTGGGCCTCCAGGGGGCGGGTGGGTGTCAGCTCAAAGCCGGACTCCTGGCCGTCCAAACAGCGTTTCAGGGTATCCTCCACCAGAGCGGCGGTGACCCGGGAGGTCACGTCCCCGTTCCGGCGCCTGAGGATCATGTCCTGGGGCCCGTCGCTGAGGACCTCCCGCTGGGCCGCCTCCGAGGCCCGGCGGGCCTGCCGCTGGCGGAAGCTCCTCTCGAAGTCCTCCCGCGCGCTCTCGTCCATGGTCCAGAAGTCCATGTTCGCGCCGTTGCTGCCCCAGGCGGCCTCCGGCACAAGCAGACGGAGACACTCCGCCGCGGCCTGGAGGTCCTTCAGGTCGTTGAAGCTGGTGGCGGTCCGCTGCCAGCGGTCGTCGATGAGCACCAGCTCCATGTTCCGGCTGGTGCGGACGCCGGTCTGGGTGTGGTGCTGGTGGAGCTCGTTGACCACGAAGATGCCCCGGATGCGGTCGATCTTATTCACGCCGTCCCCCAGGACCCACTCCTGCCCAATGCCCACGGGGCCGAACCACCGGCCGTGCTCCCGAAGGTCGCCGTCCACCATGGCGAAGAGCTCCTCCACCGGCGGGGCCTCCTCCGGATAGGGCAGCTGGCTGCGGATGGACCTGGCCAGGGCGCTCTTTTCCGGGAAGAAGGTGTCCCGGAGGGCGGCGCAGGCCAGGCAGACCCCTCCAATGAGCAGCAGGGGCCCGCCGGCGCCGCAGACGGCCAGAGTCACGTAATCGGAGGGCTCCCAATAGGTCCGGTCCTGCCGCAGGCCCACGGAGAGCATATACAGCAGTCCCGCTCCGGCGATGAGCACCAGCAGTGCCCAGATCAGCCAGGTGAGCCGCTTCCGGGTGCGGCTGAGGCAGCAGCCCTCCGCCTGGCCATGGGGGTTGTTCTTTCGCTGGAGCCCCATCAAAAGCAGAATGACGGGGATGGCGAAGAGCCGCAGCGTCACGGCCAGTAGGACATAGACCACCGCGTTCCAGGGCCAGCGCAGAAAGCCGCCCGGTTTCTCTTTGGATGCCATAAGTACCTCCTCCTCCGCCTCAGGGCGGGGATCGATGAGTCAATTTTACCAGCGCGGAGGCCCTTTGTCCAGACCCGGCGGGGCGGTGGGGGAAATGTTTTGTCCCCGGCCCTGGGAGGGCCGGGGACGTGTATAGAGAGGCAGTCCTCCCGTGGAATCCCCACTCTGCCATAGGGGATGCGGGCAGACAGGGCGGGGCACGGATAACGAAAACCGTTGTCCGTGCCCCGTAGGCTCAAGATGAATGCAGGTGTACAGTGATCAGCCGAAATAACGCTTCAGCAGGCCGGCAAAGGCCTTGCCGTGGCGGGCCTCGTCGCGGGCCATCTCGTGGACGGTGTCGTGGATGGCGTCCAGGTTCAGGGCCTTGGCCTTCTTGGCCAGCTCAAACTTGCCGGCGGTGGCGCCGTTCTCGGCCTCGACCCGCATCTCCAGATTCTTCTTGGTGGAGTCGGTGACCACCTCGCCCAGGAGCTCCGCGAACTTGGCGGCGTGCTCGGCCTCCTCGTAGGCGGCCTTCTCCCAGTACAGGCCGATCTCGGGATAGCCCTCGCGATGGGCCACACGGGCCATGGCCAGGTACATGCCCACCTCGGTGCACTCACCGGAGAAGTTGGCCCGCAGGCCCTCGATGATCTCAGGGTCCACGCCCTGGGCCACGCCCACCACGTGCTCGGCGGCCCAGCTCATCTCGCCCTTCTGCTCGCTGAACTTCTCGGGACCGACGCCGCACTGGGGGCACTTCTCGGGGGGATTGGCGCCCTCGTACACATAGCCGCAGACCTGGCAAACCCACTTTTTCATAATGAATGATCCTCCTTGCAACATAAAAACATTTGATTTTGGGAAGTCTTTTCCCGTTATGGACTGGACCAAGTATATCAGGATGTCCGGGAAAATGCTAGTTGCAATTGCAACGTTTTGAGAAAATCGGAGGAAATTTCACGGTTTGTTCAAACCTTGCGGGTCCCTTGACAGAGAGGACGGTGCGGCGGTATAATATAGGAGAAATGAGGTGGATGGCGATGCTGGACGAGAGAGACCTGCAGATGATTGCGAAATTACTGGGCGATCAGAAACAGGAGATCATGGAGGAGACCTCCCGGATGCTCGCGGGCCAGAAACAGGAGATCGTGGAAGAGACCTCCCGGATGCTTGCGGGCCAGAAGCAGGAGATCATGGAGGAGACCTCCCGGATGCTTGCGGGCCAGAGGCAGGAGATTATGGAGGAAACCTCCCGGATGTTTGTTGGTCAGAAGCAGGAGATTATGCACGAAGTAGTGGCTCTGATGGAGGTGGAGGTCCGGCCGAAGTTCGATCTTCTGGCGGAGAAGATGGACCTCCTGGCGCAGAAGTTCCTGCCGCCGGAGGAGGTGGAGGACCTGGACTCCCGGGTGGATGTTCTGGAGGCGGTGACGCGGCGGAACGTCCGGGAGATCGGGCGGCTCTCCAGGGAGCTGGAGGACCTGAAAAAGGCCCAGTGAGAAAAGGAACGTCCGGCATCGGGATCGATTGGGAACAAGGCCCCGCTCCTGTGGGAGCGGGGCCTGTCTGCCTGCCTCCGCCGGAGGCGGGGAAGTGTTTAAAATTGTTAAAAGCCGCGGAAATCTGCGGAACAGCCCTTGCAAGTTGAGGCGCATTAGGTTAAAATGGAAAAGGAAACATAAATGCGGCAGGCCGCGGAGTGGTCGCAACACCCCGCGGCCCTGTACGAGTGGATTGGTCACTCAGCACAGCAGTATACCTGCGCCACGGGCCTATTATACCTGTTTCGCGCTCTGTTTGCAAGGGTGGGAAATGGGTTTGCGGGCGTGCGTTCGCATGATTTGATGCGGTGTTGAGTTCAAGGACTCGGCACCGCTTTTATGTTTCCGGCGGACGCCCGGGGCGGGGACGCGGACTCTGTCCCGCTCCGGGGGCCGTTCGCCGGAAATTTTGTGGAAAGAAAGGGGATTGAATATGGAAAAACGAATTGCGGTTCTGTTTCTGGCAATCGCCCTGGGACTGACGGCTTGCGGAAAAAGTGAGACGGAAAACTCCGCTCCCGCTGGTAGTCCTCCTGCCGATAGGGATACCGGCACGGCGGAGGATGAGGCACCGCTTACGTTTCCCGCTGCCCTGTTTGAGGTTATTGGCATTTGTACAGATGACTATATCGCAAAAGAGGGGGAAGAGTGGGAAAATATCACGGTCAATGCCGACGGCTCCGTCTCCGCTGTCATATCCAAAGCAGAGCGGGAGGAGTTCTTGAATACGTTCGAGGATGCTTTTGAGAGAGATTTGTCCAAGGATGCCGCCGTCAATATGACCGATGAAGAAATTCCGCAAAGGGTTGGATATACGTATCAAGATGACAGCTTTGTGATGGATATATACACAGATGCGGAATCCGCTGACGCATTTGCCGACGCGATAGAGATATTTCTTGCCTACGGGATGCTCTATCAGGTTTATTCCGGCGATGAGATGAAGGATGTAGTTGTCAATGTGTTGGATATACGCTCCGGTGGAACACTTTTCACAGAGTCTGATGCCGGCTATTTGGCATATATGGAGCGGCAAAGGGAGGCGGCGGAATTGACGGGCATGACGCCTCGTCCCGGGATGACCGCCCAGGAAGTCCGGGGCAGTGCCTGGGGCTCTCCTGATAAGATTAACAGGGATACCTATTCCTGGGGTGTCAAAGAACAGTGGGTCTATGACGGCAGGGGATATGTGTATCTGGAAGACGGCGTTGTGACTTCTGTCTCTGAGCGATAAAAGGTGCAAATAGGAATCAGGCCCTGCGCATTTATGGCGCAGGGCCTGAAAAAGTTTCGGTCAAGCCTTTACAAAGGCTTGCAGGGTCCAGGGGCGGAACCCCTGGGGGCCTCAGCCCTCCGCCAGTGCCTTGGCCTCGGCGATGGCCTTCTCCTGGGCCGCCGGCGGGCAGTCCTCATAGCGCACAAAGTGGAAGGTGAAGCTGCCCCGGCTCTGGGTCATGGCCCGCAGGTCGATGGCGTAGCTCCCCATCTCGCCCATGGGGACCTCGGCGGAGATCACCTGGTCGCCGTCGCCGGTGGGGTCCATGCCCATGACCCGGCCCCGGCGCTTGTTCAGATCACCGATGACGTCGCCCATGTAGCTGTCGGGCACGGTGACTTTCAGCTCGCCCACGGGCTCCAGCAGCACGGGGTTGGCCTCCGGCAGGGCGGCCTTGTAGGCCAGCTGGGCCGCGGTCTTGAAGGCGATTTCGGAGGAGTCCACCGGGTGATAGGAGCCGTCGTACAGCACGGCCTTGAGGTTCACCACCGGGTAGCCCGCCAGGGGCCCGTGGAGGCAGGCCTCCCGCAGGCCCTTCTCCACCGCCGGGAAGTAGTTCTTGGGCACGGAGCCGCCGAAGACCTCCTCGGCGAATTCCATATCCTCTGTCTCGGGATTGGGCTCGAAGCGAATCCACACGTCGCCGAACTGGCCGCTGCCGCCGGTCTGCTTCTTGTGGCGGCCCTGCTTCTGCACGGTCTTGCGGATCTTCTCCCGGTAGGGCACCCGGGTGGGTTTCAGCTCCGCCTCCACGTTGAAGCGGGTCTTGAGCTTGCTCACCAGAACGTCCACCTGCATGTCGCCGGCGCCGGAGAGCACCATCTGGTGGGTCTCGGCGTTGTTGACCACGGTGAAGGAGGGGTCCTCCTCGTTGAGGCGGGTCAGGCCCTGGGCGATCTTGTCCTCCTGGCCCCGGGTCTTGGGCACGATGGCCACGGAGTAGCAGGGCTCGGCGAAGGGGATGGGCTTGAGGGAGACCACCTTGCGCTCGTCACAGAGCGTGTCGCCGGTCTTGATGTCCATCTTGGCGATGGCGCCGATGTCGCCGCAGGTGAGCTCCTTGACCTCGGCGGTCTTCTTGCCCCGCAGGGTGTACAGCCGGCCCAGCTTCACCTTCTCGCCGGTGCGGCCGTTGACCATGGGCAGGTCCGGGGTGAGGGAGCCGGAGAGGACCTTCACAAAGGAGTACTTGCCGTACTGGTCGGAGACGGTCTTGAAGACAAAAGCGGTGGGCACGCCGCCGGGGGAGACCACGAACTCCTCGGTCTCGCCGTCGGACTTGGTGGCCTTGTGGTAGTTGCCCTCGGCGGGGTTGGGCAGCAGGTCCACGATGTTGTCCATGAGCATGAGGCTGCCCAGGCAGCTGACGGCGGAGCCGCACAGCACCGGGAACAGGCTCAGGTCCCGCACGCCCTGGCGCAGGCCCTGGATCATCTCGGCGTAGGTGAAGTCCTCGCCGCCGAAGAACTTGTCCATAAACTCCTCGCTGGTCTCCGCCACGGACTCCTTGAGGGCGTCGTTGAACTCGGTGATGACCGCCTCCTTGTCCGCGGGGACCTCGATCTCCGCCCGCTTGAGGTTCTGCATCTCATAGGCCCGCTTGTTCAAAACGTCGATGATGCCGGTGACCTTCTTGCCGCCGTCCCAGATGGGTACCACGATGGGGGCGATCTTCTTGCCGAAACGCTCCCGGAGGGCGTCGAAGGTGGCGTTGTAGTCGCTGTTCTCCTCGTCGGTCTTGGAGATGTAGAGGAAGCGGGGCATGTTCCGCTCCTCGCAGTATTTCCACGCCTTCTCCAGACCCACGGAGATTCCGTCCTTGGCGGAGCAGACGATGATGGCGGCGTCGGCGGCCCGCAGGGCCTCCATCACCTCACCGGCGAAGTCGAAGGCACCGGGGGTGTCCAGCACGTTGATGCGGCAGCCCTTGTACTCCAGGGGCGCCACGGCGGTGGAGAGGGAGATCTGGCGCTTGGTCTCCTCGGGGTCGTAGTCGCAGACGGTGTTGCCGTCGGCGGCGCGGCCCATGCGGTCGATGGCGCCGGTCATGTAGAGCAGGCTCTCGGCCAGGGCGGTCTTGCCGCTGCCGCTGTGGCCCAGCAGGCAGACGTTGCGGATGTTCTGTACAGAATAGCTCATAGTCGTTTCCACTCCTTATGTTTGTTGCTGCTCCCCGGCCCCGCGCGGCGGCGCGGAGCCGCGGCAAATCCTTTCCGGTCCGGAACCGGGATAGCCCAATATGTGAATTATACAACATTCCCGGCGGCAATACAACAAAAATTTTAGCACATTCCCCATTTTTCACAGCGGGGAGAAAATAGAGAAGGGATTTTTGGCGGCCGCGGCGGGGCGGGGGCGGGTTTGCCTTGACTTTCCAGAGGCGGTATGGTATACTTTTTACTGCTAAAAATCCGCTGGTCCGGCGGAGCCTAAAAACACAAGATGGGAGAATCACCATGGAGAGAATTAAGACCCTTGAGACCCGCAGCCTGTGCGAGAGCGCCAAAAAGGGCGGCTGCGGAGAGTGCCAGACCTCCTGCCAGTCCGCCTGCAAGACCAGCTGCGGCGTGGCCAACCAGAAGTGCGAGAACAAGTGAGTGTTCAGTGAAAACGCCGCCTGCTGGCGGCGTTTTTCTTCGCCGGTCCGGGATTGGGGACAGTCTGAGAGGGGAATGGCTCTTGTGGGAAGAATGGCCTGGCCAGAGGGGAGCCAGCTTCCCGGGCGGTCCTGGTGCGGGGGTGCCCCGGTGTCTCGGGCGGCCTGGGCACTGAAAGAAAACCGTTTTCATGGCGGAACCGGCTGTCAACAGGGGCTTGACAGTCTGCTGCGGGGCCTGACCCCCTGGTCAGGCCATTCTCACATCCAGAACCATCTCCCCTCAGATGATCCCCTATCTGAGCGGCATTTGACAGGAGGTCAGCATGGTACATCAATATCAACTCAATGGCTATCACATCGTCCTGGACACCTGCTCCGGCTCCATCCACGTGGTGGACGAGGCGGCTTACGATGTCATCGCCCTCTTTGAAGAGCGCAGTCCGGAGGAGATCACCGCGGCCCTGCTGGAGAAATACGCCGGCAGGCCCGACGTGACGGAGGAGGAGCTGCGGCAGTGCATTTCCGACGTCCAGAGCCTGAAGGACGCCGGGAAGCTCTTCACGCCGGACACCTTCGCCCCCCTGGCCGGGACCTTCAAGGAGCGGTCCGGGGACGTGGTGAAGGCCCTGTGCCTCCACGTGGCCCACACCTGCAACCTCAACTGCGCCTACTGCTTCGCCAGCCAGGGCAAGTACCACGGGGACCGGGCCCTCATGTCCTTCGAGACCGGAAAGCGGGCCCTGGACTTTCTGATGGAGCACTCCGGCAGCCGCCGCAACCTGGAGGTGGACTTCTTCGGCGGCGAGCCGCTGATGAACTGGCAGGTGGTGAAGGATCTGGTGGCCTACGCCCGGAGCGTGGAGGCGGACGCCGGCAAGCACTTCCGCTTCACCCTCACCACCAACGGGATGCTCATCGACGAAGACGTGATCGACTTCGCCAACCGGGAGATGGACAACGTGGTTCTCTCCCTGGACGGGCGGAGGGAGATCCACGACGCGGCCCGGGTGGACTATGCCGGAAATGGCAGCTATGACCGGGTGGTGCCAAAATTCCAGGAGCTGGTGAGGGCCCGGGGCGGGGAGCGGTATTACATCCGGGGCACCTTCACCCACCGCAACCCCGATTTTACCAAAGACCTCTTCCACATGGCGGACGACCTGGGCTTCACCGAGCTCTCCATGGAGCCGGTGGTCTGCGCCCCCGGCGACCCGGCGGTCCTGACGGCGGAGGACCTGGAGGTGGTCAAGGAGCAGTACGAGCTCCTGGCAGTCGATATGCTCCGCCGGGAAAATGAGGGACGGCCCATCACCTTCTACCACTACATGCTGGACCTGGAGAACGGGCCCTGCGTCTACAAGCGCATCTCCGGCTGCGGCTCCGGCACGGAGTATATGGCCGTCACCCCCTGGGGGGACCTGTACCCCTGCCACCAGTTCGTGGGGGAGGAGCACTGGAAGCTGGGAAACATCTGGGACGGCGTGACCAACACGGCGCTGCGGGAGGAGTTCCGGTCCTGCAACGCCTACGCCCGCCCGGCCTGCGCGGACTGCTGGGCCAGGCTCTACTGCTCCGGCGGCTGCGCCGCCAACGCCTATCACGCCTCCGGCTCCATCCGGGGGGTGTACGAGGCGGGGTGCGAGCTGTTCCGCAAGCGCATGGAGTGCGCCATCATGCTCCAGGCGGCCAGGGCCCTCTCCCGGGAGGGGGGCTGACATGGAGACGCCCGTCTGGGAGTTCGTCCGGCGTTACGCGGACAGCGGCGTCAGCCGCCTCCACATGCCGGGCCACAAGGGCCTGGGGCCCCTGGGGTGCGAGGTCTGGGACATCACCGAGGTGGCCGGGGCGGACGAGCTGGACCGCGCCTGCGGCATCCTCGCGGAGAGTGAGAAAAACGCCGCCGCCCTCTTCGGCGCCGGCGCCACGTTCTACTCCACTGGGGGCTCCAGCCAGTGCGTCAGGGCCATGCTGTGCCTGGCCCTCCAGAACCGCCCCGCCGGGACGGCCCCGGTGGTGCTGGCCGCCCGGAATGTCCACAAGTCCTTCATCCACGCCGCCGCCCTGCTGGACTTCGAGCCGGTGTGGCTGCGGCCGGAGGAGGGCGCCTCCCTCTGCGCCTGTCCTGTGGCGGCGGAGGAGCTGGACCGGGCGCTGGCCGCCCTGGAGGCCCCCCCGGCGGCGGTGTACGTCACCAGCCCCGACTACCTGGGGAACCTCCAGGACATCCGGGCCCTGGCGGCGGTGTGCCATGCCCATGGGACGCCGCTTCTGGTGGACAACGCCCACGGGGCGTATCTGCGGTTTCTGGCGCCCCCCCGCCACCCCCTGGACCTGGGGGCGGACCTGGTCTGCGACTCCGCCCACAAGACGCTGCCGGTGCTCACCGGCGGGGCGTACCTGCACGTCTCCAAAACCGCCCCGAGGGGCTTTCGGGAGGGCGCCAGGGGGGCGCTGGCCCTCTTCGGGTCCACCAGCCCGTCGTATCTCACCCTGGCCTCCCTGGATTTGTGCAACGCGTATCTGGCGGAGGGGTACCCCGCCCGTCTGGCGCGCCGCGCGGAGGACCTGGAGGCCCTGCGGGCCCGCCTGGAGGCCAATGGCTGGGCGGTGTGCCCCTCGGACCCCCTGCGGCTGACGCTGGACGCCGCCGCCTCCGGCCTCACGGGGACGGACCTGGCGGCCCTTCTGCGGCGGGGCGGCGTGGAGTGCGAGTACGCCGACGGGGAGTACACGGTGCTGATGGCCACGCCGGAGAACGCTCCGGAGGACCTGGAGCGGGTGGCCCGGGCCCTGGGGGAGAACCGCCGTCCGTCCCTGGCGCGGGCCGTCCCGCCCCTGGCAGAGGGGGAGCGGGTGCTGTCTGTCCGGGAGGCGCTGCTGGCCCCCCGGGAGACCGTCCCGGCGGCGGAGAGCCTGGGGAGGGTCTGCGGCGCGCCCACGGTGAGCTGTCCTCCGGCCGTCCCCATCGCCGTCTCCGGGGAGGTCATCGGGCAGCCGGCCCTGGCGCTGTTCCGGCACTACGGGGTGGAGACCGTGGATGTGGTGCGTTGACAGTGCCCGGTTTGCCGTTTCGGGTTCCCTGATGCCGGTGTGGCCAGTAAAAATAGTTTCATTCCCCGGTTGACAAGCCATATGTGGAGTGATATATTTATAACATTCTTGAGTTAAAAATATATCACACGGAGGAATGAAATATGAAGTCAAGAGTCACTCTGAAGGAAATCGTGGGGACGAAAATGATCTATGCGGCGCTTCTGGTCTGCTACTACTGGATGTGGGCCAGGCGGGATTGGCATAATTACTATGACACGATCCAGAACACGGTCATGGTGTTTACCATTGTGTTTTTCGCAATGCAGGCGGGCCGCATTCATAAGTACAGCAAAGAGGAAAAGGACGAGCTGGCAATTCAAAATCTGCGCAGAGCGGACGCCATCGGATTGAAGATGATGACAGCCGCCGCCATTGTCATTGCCTTTGCCTGTGGCGTCGGAGCGATCGGCGGCGCGGCGGCGGGCTATGCGCTGGTCGGCACGATATTCGCGCTGGCTGTGATCCGGTTCATCATATTCTGCGTGATGGACAGCAGGGGCGTTTGAGGCAGCCCGCGGGCGTGATCTGATCCGTGGTATTCTGCGCGCCGGACAGTGAGGGAGTCAGATATGGCCCTAAAGACGAAGGTCAAGGAATATCGGGAAAAAGCGGGACTGAAACAGAGTGAACTGGCGGAGTTGGTGCACGCCAGGCGGGAGACCATTGTACATCTGGAAAACGGGAGATACAATCCGTCGTTAAAGCTGGCGATGGATATTGCGAAGGTTTTTCATACGGCGGTGGAAGAGCTGTTTGAATTTACCGAGGACTGATTCTGCCGGAAGCACGGAGTTTTTTACAAAACCATGAGGGCGCGTCGTAGAGGACACGCTCTCATGGTTTTTGCTGTCGCTGTCTATGGAGAGTGGGAGGGAGTTTCATACTGGAATCCATTAAAAAGCTTTAAATTTAAAGCTTTTTATAGCGCCGAAGGCGCGCTGGATTCTTATGAGACGTGTTTTCATTTCAAAGGAGACTACAGCAATCCTCAGAATTGCCGCCAGCGGGCCGCCGAGGGCGGCGGCCCCTACGATCCCCTGTAGGGACCGGCCCGTTTGTCAGAAATTTTGATGTTTGCTATAAATCGTTTTATTTGAAATGAGTATCAGACCAGCGGCGGGCGCAGGAAGCCGATCAGGGCCAGCAGGGCGAAGTGGGCGGGGTAGAAGGCGTAGCACAGGCGCTGGAAGCCCCGTCCGGCGTTCCCCTTCTCCCCGGTACAGGCCAGGGTTACCAGCATCCCCAGGTAGTTCCCGCCGGTGTTCAGAAGGAAATTGCGGATGGGCCCGGCGGTGAAATCCTCCAGCACCCACTGCACCAGCCCCCAGCGGGAGAGGACCACCGCCGGCAAAAACCACAGCGCCCGCTGCCAACCGGGGAGGCTTCGTGTCAGGTAGAAGGTGAAGATCAGCAGGATGTACCCCTTGCCGCCCTCCATGTGGAGGAGGACGGCGAGAGCGGTGGCGGCGGCGCACACCGGCAGCCAGGAGAGGGGATGTCCCCGCTCCGCCAGCCGCCGGTACACCGCCAGGGCGGCCAGGCCCAGGGCCAGGGTGAAGCAGATGTTCAGGCCCGTCTCCCGCCACTGCCACGTCTCCGCGATGCCGGCCACGCGGTATTCCGCCAGGTTAAAGAAGGTGTAGGGGACCTGGGCGGCGAGGGCCGTCAGCAGGATTCTCCCGAGGTAGCGTCTCACGTCCCGGGTGTGGAGAAATCCCTGGGCGATGCAGAAGAGGAAAATGGGGGCGGCCAGGCGGCCGATGAGCATGAGATAAAAGGTCAGTTCATTCAGGACCCAATCGGCGGCGGCGTCATGGCCGGAGACACAGAGCCAGTCCGCCAGGGGGGCCACCATCCGGTGAAGGGGGAAGATGCGGACCACGTGGTCGAAGGCCATACAGAGAACTGCCAGGATTTTCAGCTGCTTGTAATTCATGGGGATACCTCCTTTGGGGAAGAGAATATCACCCGATTCTTACAAATTACTTGATGAAAATCTTACGAAATTCTTACGATTTGGGATCTCCTGGAGCGGGGGCTTATTCTCGCCCTAACGGGCGGGGCGGATTTCAGCCATGTTGATGGCTGGTGCAATGCACCCCCCATTTCTCTTTTCTCTGTCTTGCCAGAGAAAAGAGAAACGGGCCGTGCACGGTCCAAAGAGAAAAGAGAGGCGCCGGGGCGAGAATTTGACGTTCGTCAAATTTCGCCCAAGATACGGGGGCTGGCCTGAATTGGTGCCAATATGAATTGCCAGTCCTCTACCGGGTGCGGCTGACCCCGTTCCGCCCGTTGGCGCTCCGCCGCACTTGCTGGTACCATCGAGGGTGTTTTGCATCTTTGACGCAAGGCCCCAAGCGTCTCTTCCCGCGCTTCGCGCATAGCCGGGCACGTTTGGGCAGGCCA
>CAMNRF010000049.1 GCA_946551795.1 uncultured Oscillibacter sp. | reverse complement strand
CGGTCGTTCTTGGCCTCGAACTCCACGGTGGTACCGTCCTCGGCCATGCCGCCCTTGGAGTGGCCGTACTGGGCCTCAGTGCCCTCGGCCACGGTGGGGTTGGAGGAATAGCCGCCCATGTCCTTGCCCCAGGCGGAGAAGCCGTCCACGGTCTCGGTCATGTAGGCGATGAAGGCGCAGGCGGTCCAGGGCAGGGGGCTGTTGTCGGTGACGAACAGGTAGTGGCAGTAGCCGTAGCCGCCGATGCCGGTGTAGCCGTCGTCATAGGCCGCCACGTTGATGTTGTTGACGGACACGGAGCTGGACTCCTCCACGGAGCGCAGCTTGGAGTACACCAGCAGGCCGAACTGGTCGGTGGCGGACTTGTCAACCAGGGTGTTGCAGATGGGGCCGTCGTCGGTCTGGGCGTTGTAGCTCTCCACCCACAGCTTGATCCAGGCCAGGGCATAGGCGCCGTCGGCGCCCAACCCCAAGTCGGCGGCCTCGGACTCCATGGCCTTGATGGTGGGCTGGAAGTAGGCCTGCTCGTCGGCACTCAGGGCGTTGAAGGCCTCCTTCAGCCAGGCGGAGTAATCGTCGCGGGTGAGCATGTACAGGAAGTTCTTGCCCACGATCTCGGAGTCGATATCCATGTACAGGCCGTGCTCGCCCTCGGCCACGAAGTCCCAGCAGTTGTCATAGGTCTTGGAGCCGGTGTTGTTGTACATGAAGACCTTGTTCAGGGTCTGGAGGGCCAGGTAGCCGTCATAGGCGTCGGCGGTGGTGCCGTTGGCCTCGGCCCACTCCTTGGGGATGAAGGTGTCCAGGATGCCGGTCTGAACCATCTTGCTCTCGATCTGGTTGCCGTCCTGGATCAGCGTCATGGCGAAGGTGCCGGTGTCCTTCAAAGAATCGGCGGTGAGCTGGTCGAAGATCTTGTTGTTCTTGGGCTGCTGCCACTCAAACTCCATGTTATAGCTGGAGTCGATGGTCTGTAAGTACTCGATGAACAGGGGCAGGGCGCTCTTGCCGCGGCTGGAGTTGCCCACGCCGTAGAACATCTTGCCGTTGGACTCCTCGATGGCCTTCTTGGCCAGCTCCTCCAGGGTCATGCCCTCGGCCTCTTTGATGATCTTCTGGGTCTCGGTGAGGTTCGTGTCCTCCGCGGGGGCGGGAGCGGGGGTGTCCTGGCCGCCGTCCGTCTGAGCGGGGGGCGTATTCTCCTGGGCGGGGGGATTGCTGCCGCCGCCGCAGGCGGTGAGGGTGAACAGCATGACCAAGGTCAAAAGCAGTGCAGAGATTCTTTTCATTTCGGTTCCTCCTTCGGTGTTTTCAACAAAATCCGGCGCTTCCAAATTCCGCCGGTTGTTAATTTTATTCTATGAGAGGATGGAAAAAAAGAACAGGGGACAATTCTGCGTTTTTTTGGTCTCTTCTGATATTTTTGTCGGAGTTGGATGAAAAACCCGCCGGAGATGTGATATACTATGGATAAATCACCCATGGGGGAGAGGGGGCCGTGCCGTGAAGAGGATCTGTCCGCTGCTGCTGGCGGCGCTGATGGCGGTTCTGACCGCCTGCGAAGCGGAGCCGCCGGAGACCGCCGCCTTCGCCCCGGCGGAGGAGGAGCGGCTGGTGATCTACACCGCCCACAAGGAGGAGGTCTACTGGCCCATCGTCCAGGAGTTCGAGCAGCGCACCGGCATCTGGGTGGACGTGGTGGCCGGGGGGACCAACGAGCTTCTGGAGCGCATCCGGGAGGAGGGGGACAGCCCGGCGGCGGACGTGATGTTCGGCGGCGGCGTGGAGAGCCTGGAGTCCTACCGGGACTGCTTTACCCCCTATGCCTGCGCCGGGGCTGAGGAGATCCAGGAGCGGTTTCGGGACCCCGGCGGCCTCTGGACCCCCTTCTCCGCCCTGCCGGTGGCGCTGGTGTACAACACCAAGCTGGTGCGGCCGGGGGATGTCACAGGCTGGGAGGACCTGCTGTCCCCGGAGCTCCGGGGGCGCATCGCCTTCGCGGACCCGGCGGTGTCCGGCTCCAGCTTCACGGCCCTGGTGACCATGCTGGAGGCGGTGGGCGGCGACGAGCAGGAGACGCTGCGCCGCTTCGCGGAGAATCTGGACGGGCGGCAGCTGGAGGGCTCCGGCGACGTGGTCCGCTCCGTGGCCGGGGGCACGGCCCTGGTGGGCGTCACCCTGGAGGAGACGGCCCTGAAGCGCATCGCCGCCGGGGACAACATCGCCCTGGTGTACCCCGCCGACGGCAGCAGCTGCGTGCCCGACGGCAGCGCCCTGATCCGGGGGGCGGCCCACGGGGAGAACGCCCGGCGGTTTCTGGACTTCACCGTCAGCCCGGAGGTGCAGGAGCTGCTGGCGGATGAATTCTGCCGCCGCTCTGTCCGGGGGGATGTGGAGACGGAGGAGGCCATGGTCCCCCTGGAGGAGATCCCCATGGTGGACTACGACGTCGCCGGGGCCAGTGAGCGGCGGGACGCCGTACTGATGAGCTGGGCCTTCTACCTGGGAGAGGAGGAGTCATGAAGAGAACACTCTCCTTCCGCCGGCGGCTCTCCGCGGGGTTTCTGGCGGCCTCCCTGATCCCCCTGCTGGCCTGCTCCGCCATGATGCTGCAGATCTTCCGCCTGCGCATGACGGCGGAGGCGGAGCGGGAGATGGCGGAGTACCTCTCCGCCGCCTCCGCCGCCCTGGACACCGCCTTTGACGCTTTTACCCAGGCCGCCGTCCGCCTGCGGGACAGCGCCATCACCGCCGCCGCCCTGGCCGGGGACGGGGCGGAGGACACCCTGGTGAACGGGGAGCTCTTCGCCGCCGCCGGGGAGGCCCGGAGCTATGCCTCCTTTGATCTTTACGACCTCCGGGGCCGGCGGCGGTACTCCACCCGGCAGTCCACGGGGGAGGAGCAGTTGCCCACCGACTGGGGGGTGCTGTACGCCGCGTCCGGTCCGGGGGAGCCCATGACCTTCACCGCCTGCGGCGACGTGACGGACACCGAGGCCCCCCTGCTCCAGGGGGCGGCGCTGCTGACCGGCGCCGGGGGGCGGGAGACGGGCTATCTGGTGGTCAGCGTGTACTACGCGGGCTTCCGCCAGCTGCTGGAGGGCAAGTACGGCGCCCAGAACGACCTGATGGTGCTGAGCCCCTACTGGCGGCCGGTGTACTGTGTCCAGCCCTCCCTGGCGGACGCCCTGGCCCCCCGGCTGCGGAGCCGCCTGCTGGCGGGGGAGGCGCTGGACAGTCCGGAGGAGGAGTTTTTGTACGCCGTGGAGCGCCATGAGCGGAGCGGACTGTACCTGGTGCTCCGGCGGCCCCAGGTGTTCACGGAGGAGACCATCCGCCTGCTGCACACCGTGAGCCTGGGGTGCGCGGTGGTGTGCGTGGCGCTGTCCATCTTCATGAGCCTGACCCTCAGCCGTCAGATGTTCCGGCCTATCCAGCGCCTGCGGCAGGGCATCGGCGAGGTGGAGCACGACAACCTGGACGTCCGCGTCGCCGCCGGAGAAGAGGATGAGCTGGGGGAGCTGGCGGGGCGGTTCAACAACATGGTGGAGGCCCTGCGGCGGAACCGGGAGGCGCTGGTGGAGAACCAGCGGGAGCTGAACCAGGCCCAGATCCGGATGCTCCAGGCCCAGCTGAATCCCCATTTCCTCTGCAACACCCTGGACACCATGAAGTGGATCAGCAAGATCAACAAGGTGCCCCAGGTGGCGGAGATGTCGGCCAACCTGGCGGACATCCTGCGCTTTTGCATCTCGCCGGAGGAGTTCGCCCCCCTGCGGCGGGAGGTGGAGATTCTGGAGCGGTACGTGGAGATCCAGGAGATCCGGATGTCCGGGGCCTTCACCTTCCGGGTGGAGCTGCCGGAGGAGCTGGCGGACTGCCTGATCCCCAAGATGATCCTCCAGCCTCTGGTGGAAAACGCCATCCTCCACGGCCTGGAGGGCGTGGAGGACGGCGCGGTGGAGGTGGCGGTCCGGGAGGAGGGGGAGATGCTGCGCATCACCGTCCGGGACAACGGCACAGGACTGCCGCCCGAGATGGCGGCGGGGCGGTACCAGAGCCGGGGCCCCGCCGGGAAGCACCTGGGGCTCTACAACGTGAACACCATTCTGACGAAGTACTACGGGGACGGCTGCGGGCTGTTCCTGGAAAACGCATCGGAGGGCGGCGCCGCGGTGACGGCGGTGCTGCCGGTGCGAAGAGAGGGGGAGGAGCCATGTTAAAGGTGCTGGTGGTGGAGGACGAGGAGATGATCCGCAGGGGCATCGTGCTGGCGGTGGACTGGGCCGCCATGGACTGCGTGGTGGTGGGAGAGGCCGCCAACGGCCTGGAGGCCCTGGACGCCGTGGAGCGGCTGGACCCCTCGCTGATCATCACCGACCTGAAGATGCCCCAGATGGACGGCATCGAGATGCTCCGGCAGCTGCGCCAACGGGGGAACAACGCCTACGTCATCATCCTCACCGCCTACGACAGCTTCACCTACGCCCGGAGCGCCCTGCGGCTGGGGGCGGTGGACTTCCTCCTCAAGCCCTTCCACGACGGGGACCTGGAGCGGGCGGTGGCCGCTCTGAGAGAGCGGATCGGCTCCGCCGCCGGCCCCCGGGAGGCGGAGAGTCCCCTGCCGGGGCTCAAGAGAGGGGACAAGAGCAAGTACGTGCTGGAGGCCATGGACTACATCGGGGAGCACTACAACGACCCCAATATCAACATCGCCGCCATCGCCCAGCACCTGGGGCTCAGCGAGGGGCATTTGAGCCACACCTTCAAGCGGGAGACGGACTACACCCTCCTGAACTACCTCACCCGCTACCGGGTCCACAAGGCCATGGAGCTGCTGCGGGACTGCCGGGTGAAAGTCTACGAGGTGGCGGAACTGGTGGGCTACCGGGACATCACCTACTTCTCCGCCACCTTCAAAAAGCTGGTGGGCATGACCCCCTCGGAGTACCAGGACACCTGTGAGAAAAAGCCCGCCGACGCGCGGGGAGAGGAGCTGCCGACATGATGAAATCCGCGTATCTTCCGGAGGAGCGCGGCGACTGGATCTGGGCCCTCGTGGGCTCCCCCTGGGGCCTGCTGGCCCTGTGGCTCATCGCCGTCAACCTGGTGACGTTTTTCGTCTTCGGAATCGACAAGTGGAAGGCAAAGCGCAAGGAGACCCGCGAGACCACCCGCCGGGTGCCGGAGAGGACTCTCTTCCTCCTGGCCGCCCTGGGGGGCAGCGTGGGAGCCCTGCTGGGGATGCGGGCCTTCCATCACAAGACCCTGCACAAGACCTTCCGCTTCGGCATCCCCGCCATTTTGATCCTCCAGATTGTCATCCCCCTGGGGCTGTGGGTCTGGTGGAACTTCGTGCGGTGACCCGGGCGGCGGGGATGGAAAACAGATTTTCAGGAGGTGCGGCTATGCAGCACAAGTGTAAAGTGACGGTGCTGGACAAGAAGCTCTACCCGGAGCTCCAGGCCCAGTACTGCGCGGACCCCCACGCGGGACCCTGCCCCTGCTACCACGTGGGGGACGAGTACATCTTTGAGCGATACGGCCAGGTGGACGACTTCTGGCACCTGGGCACCGGGACCCTGGTGAACGGGGCGGACCGGCGGGACGGCACCGCCGGGAGCCCCGGCGTGCCCCACTGCTCCGAGGCCTGGGACGCCGTCAGCCGCTACATCTACACGGCCCTCCAGGGCGGCGGCGTCATGCGGGGGTGGATGAACGACGAGCGGGTGATGATCGCCTGCTGCTCCGACGGCACCCGGCCCGTGATCTTCAAAATTGAGCGGCTGGACTACAAGGCGCTGTACATTGACGGCATCGGCTGCGAGGGGGACCAGGAGCGTATTGCCGCCGCTCTGGAGGCCCTTCCGGGGGTGACGGGCACGGCGTTCCGGGAGACGTTTGCGGAGGTCTATCTGGACCGGGACGTGCCCGACGAGACGCTGCGGCAGGCGGTGGAGACCCGCGGGGCCTGTACCGTCACAAAAATCGACTGACTGAAAGAGGAGGAGTGACCAAAATGAGCGATGTGCTGGAGAAGATCAAGACCAGAAGAAGCATCCGAAAGTTCAAGCCGGACATGGTGCCTCAGGACATCCTGGACCGGATCATCGAGGCGGGCACCTACGCCGCCAGCGGCATGGGGAAGCAGTCTCCCATCATCATCCAGGTGACAAATCAGGAGATCCGGGACAAAATCGCCGCCGCCAACTGCCGGATCGGCGGCTGGAAGGCGGGCTTTGACCCCTTCTACGGCGCCCCGGTGATCCTGATCGTCCTGGCCAGAAAGGACTCCCCCCACCGTGTGTACGACGGCAGCCTGGTGATGGGGAACCTGATGCTGGCCGCCCATGACCTGGGTCTGGGCAGCTGCTGGATTCACCGGGCCAGAGAGGAGTTTGAGACGGAGGAGGGGACCGCCCTCCTGCGCTCCCTGGGCATCACGGAGGCGTATGAGGGCATCGGCCACTGCGCCCTGGGCTACCCGGAGGGGGAGCTCCCCAAGGCCCCGCCCCGAAAGGAGAACTGGGTCTACTATATCAAGTGAGGCCCGGGAAAGACAGGCGGCCCTCCTTCCGGAGGGCCGCCTGCTTTACAGGGCCTTGATCAGTCTGACACCCCAGGCCCGGTAGGGCTCTTTTAGGTATGCGGTCCTGTCTGTCCGGTAACCGTGTTTTTCATAGAACCGCAGGGCGCTCCGGTTCTCCCGGAAGGCCCAGACCAGCGCCTCCCGGTATCCCCGCACCCGGGCCAGCTGCTCGGCGTAGTTCAGAAGGAGCCCGCCGGTGCCCCGTCCCCGGGCCTCCGGGGCCAGATAGACCCGCCAGATCTCAAAGGCCTCCGGCCGATCCCGGTCTGCCGTCTCCCCGGCGGACAGCAGGCCCAGGACCCGGCCCGCATCCTCCCAGACATACTCCGCCAGCCGCTCCAGCCGGAACTCCCGCTCCAGCTGGGCCGCCCGCTGGCGGCACCCGGCCTCGTCCAGCAGCGCCGGATTGACGAACCCTGCGTACAGGGACCGCCAGCAGCCGTTGACGATCTCCGTTACCGCGCCGTAGTCATGTTCTCTCAGAGGACGGATCATGTTCTCCCGCGCCTCCTTCCCTGCCGTTCAATCGTACCACAAATATCCGGCGCTTTCCAGACGGATCGACCAAACTCCCCTTGTAAAATCAAAAAAACCGTGGTACAATCAGAGACCATGATACGAAATTTACCGTTACGCGGAATTTCCCACTAAAATAAAGAAATGGGTGAAGATTCATGAGCTACACAAAAATCGCCGCTGTCTTTGCCGACAGCGAGACCCTGGCCGGAAAGACCGTCACCGTGGGCGGCTGGGTCCGCACCATCCGGGACCTCAAAGGCTTCGGATTCATCGAGCTCAACGACGGCTCCTGCTTCAAAAACCTGCAGGTGGTCATGGAGTCCGGGCTTCTTTCCAACTATAAGGAGATCGCCGCCCAGAACGTGGGGGCGGCCCTGGTGGTCACCGGCACGGTGGTGCTGACCCCGGAGGCCAAGCAGCCCCTGGAGCTCAAGGCGTCGGACATCCAGGTGGAGGGTCCCTCCACCCCGGACTACCCCCTCCAGAAGAAGCGGCACACCGTGGAGTACCTCCGGACCATCCAGCACCTGCGGCCCAGGACCAACCTGTTCTCCGCCGCCTTCCGGGTGCGGAGCGCGGCGGCCTTCGCCATCCACGAGTTCTTCCAGAGCCGGGGCTTTGTCTACGTCCACACCCCCATCATCACCGCCAGCGACTGTGAGGGCGCCGGGGAGATGTTCCGGGTCACCACCCTGGACCCCCGGAATCCGCCCCTCACCGAGGACGGGCAGGTGGACTTCTCCCAGGACTTCTTCGGCAAGCCCGCCAACCTCACGGTCTCCGGCCAGCTGAACGCGGAGAACTTCGCCATGGCCTTCGGGGACGTGTACACCTTCGGTCCCACCTTCCGGGCGGAGAACTCCAATACCCAGCGCCACGCCGCCGAGTTCTGGATGATCGAGCCGGAGATGGCCTTCACGGACCTCAAGGGCGACATGGACGTGGCGGAGGCCATGATCAAGTTTGTCATCCGGCGGACCATGGAGCGGTGCCCCGACGAGCTCAAATTCTTCAACAGCTTCGTGGACAAGGGGCTCCTGGAGCGGCTGGAGCACGTGGTCTCCTCCGACTTCGGCCGGGTGAGCTACACCGAGGCCGTGGAAATCCTGGAGAAGAACAACGACAAGTTCGACTACAAGGTCTACTGGGGCTGTGACCTCCAGACGGAGCACGAGCGGTACCTCACCGAGCAGGTGTACAAGCGCCCGGTGTTCGTCACGGACTATCCCAAGGAGATCAAGGCCTTTTACATGCGCCTCAACGACGACGGGAAGACTGTGGCCGCCGCGGACTGCCTGGTGCCCGGCATCGGCGAGATCATCGGCGGCAGCCAGCGCGAGGAGCGGCTGGACATCCTGGAGAGCCGCATCAGTGAGCTTGGCATGAAGCCGGAGGACTACTGGTGGTACTGCGATCTCAGGCGCTACGGCAGCTGCAGGCACGCGGGCTTCGGCCTGGGCTTCGAGCGCATGGTGATGTATCTCACCGGCATCAGCAACATCCGGGATGTGCTCCCCCACCCGCGCACGGTGGGCAGTGCCGATTTTTAAGAGCGTTTCCAGAGATTCCAGAGAAAGAGAGAAAAGGGCGGCGGAGCCGTCCTTTTTCCCTGCGGGATGAACAGAGGAGGAGCGGTTTTGACACGCTATACGGGAAAGAAGTGGGACGTGCGGCGCTGGGCGGCGCTGGACAACCTGCGGGGACTGACGCTTTTGAGCATGATCCTCTACCACGCCTGCTGGGACATGGTCTATCTCTTCGGCGCGGACTGGGGCTGGTACCGCTCCGCCGGCGCCTATGTGTGGCAGCAGAGCATCTGCTGGACCTTCATCCTCCTCTCCGGCTTCTGCTGGTCCCTGGGGAGCAGGCCCGTCCGGCGGGGGCTGGAGGTCTTCGCCGGCGGGCTTCTGGTGACGGCGGTGACGCTGCTGTTCATGCCGGAAAACCGGGTGGTCTTCGGTGTGCTGACGCTGCTGGGGACCTGTATGCTGCTGATGGTCCCCCTGGAGCGGGGGCTGCGGCGCGTTCCCGCCTGGGCGGGCCTGGGGGGAAGCGCGGTGCTCTTCTGGCTCCTGCGGCACGTGAACCGGGGCCTTCTCGGCCGGGTCGGTCTCAATACCTATCTGGCGTCTCTGCCCGCCGGACTGTACCGGAATCCGGCCACGGCCTTCCTGGGCTTCCCCCCGGCGGACTTCTTCTCCACGGACTACTTCTCCCTGCTGCCCTGGTTCTTCCTGTTCCTTGCGGGGTACTTCGCGAACCGCCTCTGGCGGGACCACCGGCGGATTCCCGCGGGCGGCACCCGGGTCCCGGTGCTCAGCGCCCTGGGGCGCTGTTCCCTGCCGGTGTATCTGCTGCACCAGCCGGTGGTGTACGGCCTGCTGTGGGTGTTTTTCCGAAATACATAAGACCGGACCGGATGCGGCGGCCATGGGGCCGCCGCGTTTTTTCCCGCCTGCCGCGCCAAAGAACCGGTGCCTTTTCTAACGGCTTTTTTGCGGATTTGTGCATTTACATTTGGCCGGGGCATGGTACAATGAGACCGTACCAAGAGATGAGAAAAACGATTACCATTGAGGAAAGGTGGTAAAAAAATCATGAGAAAGACAAAGATCGTCTGCACTCTGGGCCCCGCCACGGACCGGGAGGGCGTTTTGCGTGAGATGATGCTGGCGGGCATGAACGTGGCCCGGTTCAACTTCTCCCACGGCAGCCACGACGAGCACAGGGCCCGTCTGGACCAGCTGAAAAAGCTGCGGGAGGAGCTGGACCTGCCGGTGGCGGCCATGCTGGACACCCGGGGGCCGGAGGTGCGCCTCAAAACCTTTGCGGAGGGCTCCGTCACGCTGCGCGCCGGGGCGGAGTTCACCCTGACCACGGAGGACATTGTAGGCGGCGAGACCCGCTGTGCCATTACCTACGCCGAGCTCCCCGGGGACGTGAAAGAGGGGGACACCATCCTGCTGGACGACGGACTGGTGCGCCTCACCGTGCTGGAGACCACGGCTTCCGCCATCCGCTGCCGGGTGGAGAACGACGGCGTGATGAAGAACAACAAGGGCGTCAACATTCCCAACGTGCGCCTCTCCATGCCCTATATGAACCAGCGGGACCGGGAGGACATTCTCTTCGGCGCGGAGCAGGGCTTTGACTTCATCGCCGCCAGCTTCGTCCGCTCCGCCGCCGACGTGCGGGAGATCCGCGCCCTGCTGGACCAGAGCGATTCCCGGATTCGCATCATCGCCAAGATCGAGAACCAGGAGGGCATCTCCAACCTGCCGGAGATTCTGGCGGTGGCGGACGGCGTCATGGTGGCCCGGGGGGATCTTGGCGTGGAGATTGACTTCACGGAGATCCCCGTGCTCCAAAAGCAGATGATCACCCAGTGCCTGGCCGTGGGCAAGCCGGTGATCACCGCCACCCAGATGCTGGACTCCATGATGGAGAACCCCCGCCCCACCCGGGCGGAGATCACCGACGTGGCCAACGCCATCTACGACGGCACCTCCGCCATCATGCTCTCCGGCGAGACGGCGGCGGGAAAATATCCGGTGGAGGCGGTGCGGACCATGGACGCCATTGCCCGCAAGACGGAGACCAGCATCGACTGCTCCAAGCGGGTGAAGATGGACGGCAGGAAGATGTCCATCACCGCCGCCACGGCCCACGCCGCCTGCACCACGGCGCTGGACATCGGCGCGGACGCCATCCTGACCGTCAGCCAGGGGGGCACCACTGCCCAGATGGTCAGCCGCTTCCGCACCAGCACCACGGTGGTGGCGCTGCTGCTGGACCCCCAGGTCCGGCGGCAGATGAACCTCTACTGGGGCGTGGAACCCATCATGATGCCCTACGCCGGCAGCACCGACGAGCTGGTGGACTTCGCCGTCCAGGCGGCGGAGGACGCGGGCCTTGTGAAGCAGGGGGACATCGTGGTGGTCACCGCCGGCGTGCCCGTGGGCGTGGCCGGCACCACCAACATGATCCGGGTCCGCCAGGTGGGCGGGTCGCTGATCAACGGCGTGGGCGTGGGAGCGCAGACGGCCAGCGGGCGGCTGTGCGTCTGCCGCACCGTGAAGGAGGCGGCGGAGAAGTTCCGCCCCGGCGACGTGCTGGTGGTGCCCTACACCAACAACGACTTCCTGCCCTACATCCGGGAGGCCGCCGCGGTGATCTGCGAGGAGGGCAGCGCGGAGGGCCACGCCGCCACGGTGGGCCTGACCCTGGACAAGGCGGTGATCGTGGGGGCTGTGGCCGCCACGAGGCGCCTGGAGGACGGCGTGCTGGTATCTGTGGACTGCGCCAGGGGCGTTGTGCAGACGCTGCCGCAGTGAGGGAGAATAAGGTTTAGGTCAAGCCTCGTGTGCCCCGAAGGGGTATTTTAAAGGCTTGCGGGGGTGCAGGGGGCAGAGCCCCCTGCGAAATCCTCCGTGACTTTGGGCAAAGCCCCTAAAAAAGAGAGATGACCGCATCTGCCGGTCATCTCTCTTTTTCTTTCTATTCGCTCCGCTCATAATAACGGAAGCTCTCGCAGGGGGCTCTGCCCCTGCACCCCCGCAAGCTTTTTGAAAAAAGCTTGAGCAAAAACTTTATCAAAACAGCTCCGTTCTTCCCTTGGACGGCCGCCCCTCCCGGTAGAAAACCGTCACGGGGTCTCCCGCCTCCGGCGGCCTGACCCCCGCGCCGGTCCACTTCCGGCAGGTGTAGTCCCGGCCTTCTGCCGTGTACCGGATCTTGACGATATGGGGAAATTCCGCCCCGTCCAGCGGGTGCAGCCGCACCGGCCTGCGGTTGACTTTCAGCCACCACTGTTTCGAGACGGATAGCACGGTTCCCCGGGTCTCCTTTTCCACGACGCATACCTCCCTAAAATGTAAATACCTGCCCCTCCGCCGTGACGGGGACGGTCCGGGACCGAAACTCCGGGTACCGGGCCAGGAATTTCTCCGTAAAGCCGAAGTCCCCCCACTGGTGCATGGGGAGAAAACGCCGGATGTCCGCCGTCTCCAGAAAGTACCGGGGGCCCCGGAAGCCGTCCTCCCCCAGCCGGGGGTCCAGAGGCAGCATGGCAAGGTCGATCCGCCGGCCCCGCAGGGGCTCCGTGTACCGCTTGAAGTTCACCTCCATGTTCCGGTTCCAGGCCTTGTCCTCCCCCTCCCAGTGCCACCAGTTCAGGTCCCCGGCGTGGAAGAGGGTGAGGCCGTCCGGGAGGGTCACCAGAAACGCCACGCCCTCATCGGTGGAGGACAGGGTCTCGATCTCCGCCCGGGGCAGGGAGAGGGTTTGACCGCCCTTTCGCACCCGGGCCTTTCCCGCCGTCTCCGGGGAGATGCCCCAGCGATGGCGGCGGCGGAGATCCAGGGAGATGCCATGGCCCAGAAGAAAGTAGACGTCCCGGCTTTCGTCATGATCGTCCAGGACCTTGTCCTTCCACGGGTCCAGGGCAAAGATGGCGGGGGAGAAGTGGTCCTCGTGGCGGTGGCTGGCAAACACGTACAGGGGGATTCCCGGCCGCGGGGCCGGGAGCTCTCCCTTCCACCAGTCAAAGAGCAGCGTCACCGAGGGCAGCTCCGCCCAAAAGCCGCTGTGGCCCAGAAAGGTGACGGTCATCACTTGAACTTCACCGCCGTGCCGTAGGCGATGACCTCGGCGGCCCCCTGCATCACGGAGGAGGAGCCGTAGCGGATGTTGATGACCGCGTCGGCCCCCAGCGACTCCGCCTCGTCCACCATGCGCTTGGTGGCGATCTGCCGGGCCTCCGTCAGCATCTCCGTATAGCCCACGATCTCGCCGCCCACCAGGGTCTTCATGCCCGCCATGAAATCCTTGCCGAAGTTCTTGGACTGGACCACCGTGCCCTTTACAATGCCCAGGGCCTCAAATTCCTGCCCGCCGGGGATATAGTCAATATTCAGAAGCTTCATCGAGTTCTCCTCCTTCAATTTCTTTGAATCTCTGTCTCAGCACCGCCAGTGCCGGGACCATCAGCCCGGCGCAGAAGGCGGCCGCGATTGCGAACAGCCAGAACAGCCACCGCGGCAGGCCGGGAATGAAGCACAGTGCGGCGAAGCACGCTGTACAGGCCAGCTGCAAAAGGCCGAACATGGCCACCCCCAGCACCGCCTGCCGCCGGTATCTTCTCCGGCGCCGGTCAATATTGGCTGGCATCCTCTTCCTCCCCTCCGTCGATCTCCCGCAGACGCTCCCGCAGGGCTTTGACGGCCCCCACGATCACAGCGCCGCCCACGATCAGCCAGCACAGCAGGGGGAACATGACGTTCACCGTCTCCCCGCCGCTGAAAAGGCCCATGGCTCCCAGGACGATCCCCATCAGCGGCGCCACATAGGCGATGACCAGCACTGTCATGATGACAGGGGCGATCTTCTTCTTAGTAGTTTTTCGCATTGTCGATCTCTCCTTTCCGAATCTCCCGCAGCCGCTGGACCAGGGCCGCCAGAACGCCTCCGGCCACCAGGACCAGCAGGGCCAGGCAGATCAGCAGCAGCGGCAGGGGCAGCCCGTTGACGGGGTCCAGCAGAAAGACCCAGACCAGCAGGACCATGAGTCCCGCCAGCAGCGCCGTCATGCCTCCGCCGATGACCAGGGGCGCCACGTACCGGATGCGGATGTCGCTGCGCTGCTTGTTCTGGAAGGTGGTGCCCGCCTGCTCCAGTGTCTCCATGCGGGCCAGGAGCGATTCCGCGTCCAGGTCCTCCAGCCGTGCCGGGCAGTCCGTCAGGCCGCCGCACAGCCGGATGGCCTGCTCCAGATTCTCCCGGTCCCGCTCCAGCGTCACCAGGTGCCGCCGCATCCCGTCGCCCACGGTGTGGACGCCGCTCTGCATCTTCCGGATCTCCTCCAGGGGCACGCCCAGCTTCCGCAGGAGCTTGATCCGCCGCAGGGCCGCTACCTCCGCCTCGCCGTAGTCCCGATAGCCGTTCTCACTGTTCCGGCGGGGCGTCAGCAGGCCCTCGGCCTCGTAAAAGCGGATATTCTTCTTCGTAATGCCCACCAGGGCCTCCACCTCGTTGATTTTCAGGCCGCTCACCTCGCTTTCTGTGGGTATGATACACCTTCCAGAAGGGGGAAGGTCAAGGGATTTTTGAAAAAAACTCTGTACAGTAGGGGCCGCCGCCCTCGGCGGCCCGTTTTGCGGGAGTGCCGGGGTTGAATCAGACGGGGTACCCAGCCCCCAGCGGCCCGTTTTGCGGGAGTGCCGGGGTTGAATCAGACGGGGTACCCAGCCCCCAGCGGCCCGTTTTGCGGAGGTGCCGGGGTTGAATTGGACAGGGCACGCAGTCCCGGCGGCCCATTTTGTGGAGGTGCCGGGGGTGAATTGGACGGGCCGCCGAGGGCGGCGGCCCCTACTTCCCTTTTCCCTGATTTCATGGTATAATTCCCCCATGGAAGAAAAAAACCTGACAACAGAATATGTCCTGTCCCTTCTGCCCGCCCCGCTTCTGGCCTGGTACCGCTCCGGTGCCCGGGACCTGCCCTGGCGGCACACAGCGGACCCCTACCGGATCTGGGTCTCGGAGATCATGCTCCAGCAGACCCGGGTGGCGGCGGTGCTGGGGTATTATGCCCGGTTTTTGGAGGCGTTCCCCACACTGGAAGCCCTGGCCGCGGCCCCGGAGGACCGCCTCATGAAGCTGTGGGAGGGCCTGGGCTATTACAGCCGGGCCCGGAACCTCCAAAAGGCGGCGAAGATCGTGGCGGAGCGGGGCGGCTTTCCCGACACCTATGAGGGCCTGCTGGCCCTGCCGGGGGTGGGGGAGTACACCGCCGGGGCCATCGCCTCGGCGGCCTTCGGCCTGCGGGAGCCGGCGGTGGACGGCAACGTCCTGCGGGTGGCCGCCCGCCTGACGGACTGCCATGACGACATCGCCGCCCCGGGGACGAAAAAGGCCGTCCGGGAGCGGGTCCGGGCGGTGATGCCGGAGGCGGAGGCGGACGTCCGGATCTTCAACCAGGCGGTGATGGAGCTGGGGGCAACGGTGTGCGTCCCCAACGGCCCGCCCAAATGCGATGCCTGTCCCGTTCGGGAGTTCTGCCTGGGCCGCCTCCGGGGCACGGCGGAGAGCCTGCCGGTGAAGGCGGCGAAAAAGGCCCGCCGGGCGGAGGAGAAGACCGTGTTTCTCCTGCTGCGAGACGGGGAGATCGCCCTGCGGCGGCGGCCGGAGGCCGGTCTCCTGGCGGGGCTGTGGGAGTTTCCCAACGCGGAGGGCACGCTGGACGAGGGAGCGGCGGCGGAAGTGGTCCGCGCCTGGGGCCTGGAGCCCGGGGCCTGGCGGAAAAAGCTGACGGCAAAGCACGTCTTCACCCATGTGGAGTGGCACATGACCGGCTACGCCCTGGAGGCCGCCGGGGAGGGGCCGGGGGAGTTCGCCTGGGTGGACGGAGCGGGCCTTGCGGAGCGGGCGGTGCCCTCGGCCTTCGCCCGGTACTATGAGGAGGCCCGGAGACTGCTGGAGGAGGAGTGACGACATGGCGGTGCTGCGGATTTTACTGGCTGTGGTGATGGTGCTGGGGCGGCTGCTGCCCTTTTTGATCGTGGGGGTGCTGCTGTTCCTCCTGTGGCGGCGGTCCGTCCGGAAGGGGGAGAACCCGGAGTTCAAGGGCCCGGTGTACACGGTGGACTATGAGGAAGTGGAGGACGACGGGGAGGAGTGACCCATGGCCTTTTGGAAGAAGAGCGAGGACCCCTGGGACGTGGACCCCGCCAGGGCGCGGGAGAAGCGGGAGCCGGTTGAAAATCCCCTGGACAGCCTGCGGGACTGGAACGAGGAGCGCAGGGCCAGAGCCGCCGCCAGACAGGCGGAGTGGGAGGCCCAGCCCAAGGAGGTCTGCCCCTGGTGCGGGAAAGAGATGGAGCGGGGGTGCCTGCAAGGGAGCCGGGGTGTCTACTGGTACCCCGGCCCGCGGGCTGCCTCAGCGGCCTGGTGGGGCCCCGGGGTCTTTGAGGAGAGCCTCCGGGTGGATGACGAGGGCGATTTTTTGAAGGGCACCTACAAGACCGCCTGGTACTGCCGGGAGTGCGAAAAGATGGTGTTCTCCACGGCCCATGAGGCCCCCGAGCCGCCGCCGCTCCAGACCGGAGAGGAGTGCGCCGCGGAGCTGGAGCGTTACGCGGAGGATGCCAGGGAGGACGATCCGGAGAAATAGGGATCTGACATCGAAGGGAGGCAGTGCAAATGCCGTTTTGGAAGAAGAGTGAGGACCCCTGGGACATGGACCCCGCCAGGGCGCGGGAGAAGCGGGAGCCCATCGAGAACCCCCTGGACACCCTGCGGGACTGGAACGAGGAGCGCAGGGCCAAGGCCGCTGAAAAGCAGGCGGAGCTGGAGGCCCAGCCCAGGGAGATCTGCCCCTGGTGCGGGAGGGAGATGGAGCGGGGCTACTTCCCGGGCGGCCGGGACGGGATCACCTGGAGACCGGGGTTCCACACCACCAGGGCCGCCTGGATCGGTCCGCCCAAAGAGGTGCGGGAGCGCAGCCTGCGGGTGAATGACGAGGGGGATTTTATCTCCTATAAGACGGTCTGGTACTGCGGAGACTGTGAGAAGATGGTCATTGACGCCAAGGGGATGCGGCGGGTCAGCGAGCCCTATGCCTGGCCCGATTCCCCCTCTGCGAAAGAGCTGGAGGGGTATTTCCGGGACGCCCAGGGGGACGAAGAGGAGGGCCCCTCATGATCTGCCGCCTCTGTCCCCGGAACTGCGGCGCGGAGCGGACGGAGACCCGTCCCGGCGGCGTGTGCGGACAGCCGGCTCTCCCCGTGGCGGCCCGGGCGATGCTCCACCGGTGGGAGGAGCCCTGCCTTGTGGGGGAGCACGGGGCGGGGACGGTGTTTTTCTCCGGCTGTAATCTCCGGTGTGTGTTCTGCCAGAACGCCCCCATCTCCCAGGGGGGCGTGGGGAAGCCCATGACCATCCCGCGCCTGCGGGAGATTTTTTGCGAGCTGATCGCCCAGGGGGCGGCGTGCCTGGACCTGGTGACCCCCACTCACTTCACCCCCGCCATTCTGGAGGCCCTGGGGGAGGAGCCCTGGCCGGTGCCGGTGGTGTGGAACTGCGGCGGCTACGAGAAGCCGGAGACGCTGCGGCTTCTGGAGGGCAGGGTGCAGGTGTACCTGCCGGACCTGAAGTACGCCCTGCCGGGGCCGGCGGAGGCGTACTCCGGCGCGGCGGACTACTTCCAGTGGGCCAGCGCCGCCATTTTGGAGATGGTCCGCCAAACGGGGCCCTGCCGGATGGAGGGCGGCCTTTTAAAATCCGGCGTGCTGATCCGGCACCTGATCCTGCCGGGGGAGCTGGAGAACACCCGGCGGGTGATCGACTGGGTGGCGGAGACCTTCCGCCCCGGGGAGGTGCTGTTTTCCCTCATGAGCCAGTACACGCCCCGGCCCGGGGCGGAGGGGAAGCTGGGGCGCCATGTGACCAGGGTGGAGTACCGCGCGGCGGCGGAGTACATGGCAAACTGCGGGATCACCGATGGGTATACCCAGGAGCGGACCTCCGCCCGGGAGGAGTATACGCCGGAATTTAATATGCAGGGGATATGAATTGGTTCCGGCCTGCGGGCCGGGGACGGGGGATGCCGCCCCACGGGGACGGGACGGGAGTTGCCCGGCCACGGGCCGGGGACGGCGACACGCCGGTGCCCGGC
>CAMNRF010000048.1 GCA_946551795.1 uncultured Oscillibacter sp. | reverse complement strand
AATTAAAAAAAACCGCGGGCGCCGCCCCATTTTTGCCCGCGGTCCCCTTTGGGGGCCGCCCCCGATGTCCGGGTTGTTTTGGGGGGGGCTCTCCCCCCGCCACCCCCGCAAGCCTTTAAAAAGGCTTGACCCAAACCTTATCAGGAGCAGCCCGTGGGCTCTCCGTCACTCCGCCAGCCCCAGCACCGCCCGGCCGTAATCGCCGAGGCAGGGGGCCAGGAGCTCGTAGGGCAGGTGGAAGACCTGGGAACCGGCGGCGTAGGCCGCCAGCTCGTAGGGGGAAAAGCCCACAGTCATGCCCGTCCCGTCAAAGCTGACGGCGTAGCTGCTCCATCCGGCGGCGATCTCCTCGTAGTTGCTCCAGAACATCTCCTCCGCCGCCAGGCCGCTTTCCTCCGCCCTCCGGCCGATCTGGCGGACGATCTCCTCCCGCACCGCCCGGGAGAACGCCTCGGCGTCCTCTGCCAGCTGCTCCGGCGCGAAGAACTCCCCGGTCTCCAGGTCGAAGTTCCAGGCCATCAGCACCGTGTTGGGGTGGGCGCCGCCGGTGTAGCTGTAATAGTCTCCCGCCACGCTGACCAGCCGCTCCGTCTGATACACCCGGCAGTCCAGCTCCATGGAATATTCGGAGAAATCCCCGATCCCCGCCTCCTGCCGCCAGGACCGGTCCTCCCGGGCCGTCTCCGCCAGCTCCGATACCGGCTCCGCGTCTTTCCAGGAGGCGAACTGGGCGTTGAAGGTCTCCGCCGCGGCCAGGGCCCGCCTCTCCGCGTCTGTCGCCGCCGTCTCAGCGGTGACGCCGACGCCGTTGGAGCGGCAGGGGACCAGCACCGGCAAGGCTGCGCGGTATGTCGCCAGGAGCGCGCTGTCATCATCCCGGGCCTCGCACTCCCGCTCCACCGTCTCCACGGTGTACCCGCAGGGCTCCTCCGGCGCAGGCTCCGCCGCCGGGGGCGGGGTGTTCTCAGCGGGCTCCCGGTCCGCCGGGGGGGCGGTACAGCCCGCCAGCAGGCAGAGGATCAAAAGCAGAACGGCGCATTTTTTCATGATTCATTCCCCTTTCCGAGGTCTCAGAGCATCGCCGGACCCTCCCGCCAGAGGCTGCCGCCCGCGGCGGCGGAGAGGTCCGGATAGGCCAGGGCGTACAGATCCGCCGCCCGGGCCTCCCATTCCAGCAGCCGCCGGGCCTCCTCCCCCAGCCTCCCCACGGCGGCGGGCTTCGTCAAAACAGGGAGGGAGGAGGTCTTTCGCATCCGGGCCAGCAGGGCACGGCCCCTCTCATTGGCCGCCAGCACCCGCAGATAGGGCACGGTCTCCGGAAAATCCCCGGGCCGCAGGCCCAGGTAGGCCCACAGGACCATCCGGCGCAGCCGGGCGCGGGGATACCGCTTCGTCCCGGCCTCCGCCAGCAGCGCCTCCACCGACGCGGCGGAGCGGCTGGCCCGGTACAGCCGGCGGTACAGCCCCTCCCGGCCCGTGTCCAGCGCGGCGAAGTCCGCCTCCTCCAGGCACCGCAGCCGGGCCAGAACGGCCCGCTCACAGTTCTCCCCAAACACCGGGGCCCGGCCAGCGGCCTCCTCGGCCCGGTAGAGCTCCGCCATGGCGGGGGCCATGCGGGCCAGGGCCTCCTCCCGCCGCCCCTGCCGCAGCAGCGAACGGATGGCGGAGGCGGAGGCGTTCCGGTCCGGCGGCGCGGACACCTGGTCGTGGGCGGCCCCCCGGCGGGGGACGGTCAGCACCTCCAGGCTGGCGTTCCGGGCCAGGAGGGCCTTGCGGTACTCCACCCCCAGGGTGTTGTTGGGCGATGACAGCAGCGCGGCCTTCTCCGGGGACAGCAGGCCGGACACCGCCCGCTGGCGGGCGGCGGCGAAGGAGTCCCCCCGCCCCAACTCCTCCTTCAAACGGGGCGGGAACTCCGCCGACAGCAGCGCCGCCGCCAGGCGCCCCAGGGCCGCGGCGTCGCCGCACTCGCTGCCGAAGGCCAGCGTGTCCACCACGCCGGTGCCCAGCAGCGTCTGGACGCCGCCGTCGGCGAACCGCTCCGCCGGGGCCGCCGCCCAGGGCAGGGGCAGCTCCAGCACCAGATCGGCCCCGCCGCGGACGGCGGCGGCGGCCCGGGCCTGCCGCCGGAGGAGGGCGAAGTCCCCCCGCTGGACGAAGTCCCCGCTCATGGCGCAGACCAGGGCGGTGTCCTCCCCCAGCAGGCGGCGGACCTCCCCCAGCAGGTGGAGGTGTCCGGCGTGCAGGGGATTGTACTCTGTTATGATACCAGCGGCCCGCAGAAAAATCACCTCAAAACGATGACAAAAAAATGACAGTTCGGTAAAAATAGAGGTTGTAACTGGAAAAAAACCTGTTATAATGAAGTCGTATATATGCGTATTATACCAAATACGGAGAATCCTGCAAGTATTTTCAAAAAAGAACAAAAGGGAGTCGAGGAACAATGAACATTCTGGTTATCAACGCCGGCAGCTCTTCTCTGAAATACCAGCTGCTGAATCCCCAGACCGGCAGCCTGCTGGCCAAGGGCCTCTGCGAGCGCATCGGCATCGACGGCAAGTTCACCTATAAGCCCCAGGTGGAGGGCAAGGCGGCTCTGGAGGCGGTGGACGTGGCCATGCCCACCCACTCCGAGGCCATCCAGGCCGTGCTGGACGCCCTGGTGGACGGCAAAAACGGCGTCATCGGCTCCATGAAGGAGATCGACGCAGTGGGCCACCGGGTGGTCCACGGCGGCGAGAAGTTCGCCAAGTCCGTGCTGATCACCGACGAGGTCATGGCCGCCATCGAGGAGTGCAATCCCCTGGCCCCCCTCCACAACCCCGCCAACATCATCGGCATCAAGGCCTGCCAGGCCCTCATGCCCGGCACCCCCATGGTGGCCGTGTTCGACACCGCCTTCCACCAGACCATGCCCCCCCAGGCCTACATGTACGCCCTGCCCTATGAGTACTACGCCCAGGACAAGGTCCGGCGCTACGGCTTCCACGGCACCAGCCACAAGTACGTGGCCTCCCGTGCCGCCGCCATGCTGGGCCGTCCCATTGAGGAGCTCAAGCTGATCTCCTGCCACCTGGGCAACGGCTCCTCCGTCACCGCGGTGGACGGCGGCAGGAGCGTGGACACCTCCATGGGCTTCACCCCCCTGGCCGGCGTGCCCATGGGCACCCGCTCCGGCGACCTGGACGCGGGCATCCTCCAGTACCTCATGAACAAGCACGGGCTGAACATCGACGAGATGCTGGGCGTGCTAAACAAGAAGTCCGGTGTCCAGGGCGTCTCCGGCGTCAGCTCCGACTTCCGGGACCTGGAGACCGCCTTCAAGGGCGGCAATGAGCGGGCCGGCCTGGCGGTTGACATGTTCAACTACGGTGTGAAGAAGCTCATCGGCGCGTACGCCGCGGCCATGGGCGGCGTGGACGCCGTCATCTTCACCGCCGGCGTGGGCGAGAACTCCGCCTCTCAGCGCCTGGCCATCGCCAGCGGCCTGGAGTTCATGGGCATCAAAATGGACGAGACCGCCAACAACGTCCGGGGGAAAGAGACGGTGATCTCCGCCGCGGACTCCAAGGTGAAGGTGCTGCTGATCCCCACCAACGAGGAGCTGATGATCGCCATGGACACCGCCTCCATCGTGTCCGGCAAATAAGAGGATTTTGCGCAGCATATTGACCGATTTACCGCACATAATATTCAGCGGCGGCAGGGAGTTTCCCTGCCGCCGCTGTTTGGTTCTTATGGGGGATCATATCCGCTCTCTGTTGGAACGGTCGCTTGTACTGCTTCAAAGAGACCGTAATGTCGCTCTGCGCGGTGCCCTCGTCATAGACGCCCAGGGACAGGGTGCTCTCCAGCTCCTTTGCGCCGTCCGCGATATAGAACACCCTGACCAGCGTCTCGCCGGGGGCGATCCGCACCGAGGCGAACGTGTCGAATCCGCCCAGGGTGCGGGCCCGGCCCGCGTTGGAAACCTGGGTGGTGGAGCCGTTGTTGGTGACGGTGAACACAATGTAGTTTCCATTGCTGGGATAAAAGGCAGCGCCCGTGGAATAGCCGCAGGTGGTCTGCACCCTGGTGTTGTCCTGGAGGACCCCCGCCAGGGTCTTTCCGGCGATGCTGCCCGGATCAACTTTCGTAAACGGCCCCTGAACGGCATCCTGCGACGCCGCCCCGGACGCCTCGGGCGGCGTTGTGCCGATGGTGAGGGTTTGATCCGCGCTGCGGTCCTGTCCGAAATTCACCCGGTTTTTGGCGGCGTCCCAGCGGACAGCGGCCCCCCTCCCTGTGCCCGGGAGAGGGGCCGCTGTCTCCTGCGCCGCGGGGGGCTCAGCCCTCCAGCTTCTTCTCCAAACACACCAGCCCCACGCCGGGGATGCCGTTGAACACGCAGGGCACCACCCCCGCCTCCCGGTAGCCCAGGCGGGCGTACAGGGCCCGGGCGGCGGCGTTTTTCTCGTTGGTGTCCATCCGCAGGCAGGGGCACCCCCGCTCCCGGGCATAGTCCTCGTAGAAGGCCACAAAGGCGGTGCCATGGCCCCGGCCCTTCCGGAGCGGGTCCACCACCAGGGTGTGCAGCACCATGACCCGCTCCGCCGGGGCCTGCCACAGCCAGGGGGCCTGGCTGTACACCGGCACCTGGGTCTGGTTGATCCTGGCGGCGGCAACGGGAATACCGTCCTCCGTCAGCACGAACAGCTCTCCCGCCTCCAGGGCCTCCAGCGCGGTGGCCTCCGTGGGGTACACCCCCCGGACCCAGCCCACGCTGGCCCGCCCGGCCTCCTCCTCTGTCAAAATGCGGTCATAGATGGCCGCGATCCCCGGGATGTCCGCCGGGGTCCCCCTTCGGATCTGTGTCATTGGCGCCTCCTTCGCAGTGTGGTTTCCGTCCATTTTACCACTGCCGGAGGCCGGGCGCAAGCGCGGGGGATTTTCCGGGAGTACCGGGGCCGCGGGCCCCACCGGCTCACTGCCGGCAGAACCGGTGCGCACCGCCGGAGCCGCCGCCGCATAAAATGGCTCAGCACCATCTGAAAGGAGGATACCGGAACCGCAGTTCCGGTTGATTGCATATGGAACGAAACACCCGCTATTTCTCCTCCCCCGCCCGGCAGGGCGCCAGGGTGACGGACCCCGGCCAGATCCCCGTCATCCCCCTGCCCAACCCCGGCGAGGGCGGTCCCGTCTACCCCGGCGACATGGACACCGGCGTCACCGACCCCGGCCAGATCCCCGTCGTCCCCCTGCCCAACCCCGGTGAGGGCGGTCCCGTCTACCCCGGCGACATGGACACCGGCGTCACCGACCCCGGCCAGATCCCCGTCATCCCTCTGCCCAACCCCGGTGAAGGCGGTCCCGTCTACCCCGGCAGCGGCGGCGGCTCCTCTACCTTCCCCTATCTGCCCGGCGCCGGCAGCAGCGACAACACCGGCAGCTGGGGCTGCTCCGGCAGCATCTGCGGCGGCGTGACCATCCTGCCCGGCATCATCGGCACCGTGTGGCCCAGCGCCTCCAAGACCCGCTTTCTGAACGCCGCCTACGGCTATCAGGCCTTCCGGGTCTTCGTGGGGAACACCCGGGCCGCCAATCTCCTGAACTACGCCTCCGTCACCGGCTACGGCAGGGTGGCCGCCGGGTATCAGACGGTAACCGTCACCGGCACAGACGGCTACATCTACATTCAGAAGACCATGCCCTTCCAGGTCAACGGCATCACCACCATCGCCATCATCAACACCGCCAGCGGCCTGGACCTGCTCCAGATCACCGACAGCTGCTGCCCGCCCACCAACGGCTACTCCAGCTTCCGGGTGGGGAACCTGGCCATCAACACCGGCCCTCTGGACGTGATCATGAGCGACGGACGGGTGGTCTACGGCGACCTGCGGTACAAGGAGGTAGGCGCCTTCAAGCGGATCATGCCCGGCACCTACCAGTTCTTCTACGCGGACACAGAGCTGGTGCCCATGCCCGCCTCCGCGGACATCGAGACCCTGGACTCCGCGTGGCTGGGCGTCTACCCGCCCCACGAGACCTTCGGCTCTTTGTACCTCAACGTGGTGAGCAACGCCATCTACACCGTCTACCTGCTCCAGAGCGGCACCGGACGGAACCAGATCCAGAACATGATCCTCATGGACCGGTGATCCGGTCCTCCGGGAAGAACTGTGGGGAGAGGCTGACGCCTCTCCCCACACGGTCTCTCAGAAAACTCTTTACAAAGAGAAACAAATGTTCTATACTTACAGTCAGATCAAACGGAGAGGAGGCGGTCCCGTGGGGGCGAGACAGATCTCCTGCTGCTTCACCGGGCACCGCCCGGGCAAGCTGCCCTGGGGGTATAGGGAGGAGGACCCCCGGTGCGTATCCCTGAAACGGCGCATCGCGGACGCGGTGGAGAGCGCCTATCAGGAGGGCTTCCGCCACTTTCTCTGCGGCATGGCCCAGGGGTGCGACCTCTACTTCTGCGAGGCCGTCCTCCGCCTGCGGGAGGCCCACCCGGAGGTGACGCTGGAGGCCGCCATCCCCTGCCCCACCCAGGCCGACGCCTGGCCCCGGGACCAGCGGGAGCGGTACGCCCGGCTGGTGGCGGCCTGCGACTATGAGACCGTGGTCTCCGCCCGGTACACCCCCGGCTGTATGCACCGGCGGGACCGGTACATGGTGGACCACGCCTCGCTGCTGATCGCCGCCTTTGACGGCACCCCCGGCGGCACCCGGTACACGGTGGAGTACGCCATGGGGCGGGGCGTCCCCGTGGCGGACCTGCCCGTCTCGCCGGGGGAATAGGGCCGGGAGGCCGTCGCCGCTGCGGCAAATAAAACGATACGGAGGAACGACTATGAAATCCATCTGCGGGATCGACTGCACCACCTGTCCCTTCAGCGCCGGCTGCAAGGGGTGCGCGGAGACCGGCGGCCGCCCCTTCGGCGGAGCGTGCGTCACGGCGGACTGCTGCCGCAGGGGCGGGACGGCCCTCAGCGAGCTGAAAGCGGCGCTGATCGCGGCGTTCCGGGCCCTGGACATCCCGGACATGGAGGAGGTGACGGACCTCAACGCCCTGCCGGGCGCCTTCATCAACATCCCCTGCACCCTGCCAAGCGGACAGGCCGTGAAGCTGTGGGACGACGAGAGGGTCTACCTGGGCAACCAGCTCCGCAAAAAGGGCTGTGACCGCTGCTACGGCATCGCCGCCGACGAGCGGTATCTCATGGTGTCCGAGTACGGCGAGAACGGCGCAGACGCCGAGATCGTGGTGTTCAAACGCTGGAATTAACGCGCTTCTCCGCGGCGATCAGGTAGCGGTGGACGGTCCCCTGAATCTTCCCCCGCTCCTCGATCTCCGCCTGCATGGCCAGCAGCCCCTCCAGGCACCGGTCCACGGAGAAGTCCGGGAACTCCCACGGAATGATCCGGGCGAACCAGACAAAGGCCCCCACGTCGTAGAAGAGGATGGGCCGGTACGCCTCCTCCGCCCGCAGAATCCGGAAGCCCGCCGCCTCAAACACCGCCCGCTGCTCCGCCAGATTCAGGTGCGGGAAGGGCTTTTCCACCTCCGGCAGCACCCGCTCCACCAGGTCCCGGTCGTTGTCGCCGCCCACCTGCTCCGTGATGAACACGCCGTCTTCTCTCAGAAGCCGGAACAGCTCCGGGGCGTGGAAGGAGCCGTGGCGGTTGAGGATCACGTCAAAGGTCCCGTCCGGCCAGGGAATCGCCGCGGGATCGGCGCAGGCTTTGAAGTCGATCCCCAGGGGCAGCAGCCGCTCCGCGCACAGCCGCGCGTTGGGGGGATAGCCCTCCGCGGCCGCCGTCCGCTCTGCGGGATAGCCCAGGGACAGCAGAAACTCGCCGCCTCCGGTGTCGTAGTCCAGGAGCAGATTGTCCGGCCGCAGGCGCTCCCGGACGATTCTTTCATATGACCAGGGCAGGTCCTGCCCCTCCTCAAACCTGCCGCGGATGTGGGAGAAGTCCCACCCGCGGATCTGAGCCTGGGCCTCCTCCGCCCTCCAGGCCGCCCTCAGCTGAGATCGATCCATCATTTTTACATCTCCTCTCATGGGAAAATCCATGTTTTTCAAATTTTATCACAGCTGCCTCTATCCCGTCAACGCGCCGCGCCTGACCTCCCTTTTTAAAAAGAGCTGCTGAAATGACAGCTCGAGACTGATGGAGATGAACAAAACGATGTTAAAAAATGATTATATCATCGCAAACGCTGCCCCCTCTGACATTGATGAACTGCTGGGGCTGTATCGTTCTTTTTATGGAGGTCCGGCTGGCTGGAACAGGGAATATCCCAGCCTTGAGACAGTTGAATTTGATTTGGCTCGAAATTGTCTGTTTGTGATGAAGGATGAGAGAGAGGAAATAGTAGCGGCAGCATCCGTAGACGATGATCCAGCCGCGGAAGCTCTTGATCTGTGGAGCCCTGAGCTTAGGCCGTCCGTGATGGTATCGAGAATCTGTGTGAGGAGAGATATGCAGAATCGGGGGCTGGCGGGGGTCATTCTGTCATATGTTATGGATGAACTGGAAAAGCGGGGGAAGAAAGGCGTACACCTTCTCATCCATGAGGGCAATGACGCCGCCATGAGGTCGTATGCACATCTCAGCTTTAAAGTGATCGGTGAATGCGATTTATATGGTGCTCACTACATTTGTATGGAACGAAAAATTTCCATTTGAATGATATGGAGGGATTATCAATTTCTTGTTGATCAGGGGGCCGCCTTTTGAGACGGCCCCCTGATTCAGATCGTTTGACGGGTGATTTTATCGTGCGGCGTCCGGCAGCACCAATCTGATAAGGGATCGCTTGACCTTTCCGGTCAACTGAGGTAAACTATCCCTATACGCGCCGCCCCGGGCGGCGCCTTTTGAGGAGGGATGGCATGCCCGGCATTTCCGTGATCGTCCCCGTCTATCAGGCGGAAAAACTCCTGCCCGCGTGCGCAAAGAGCGTGAGCGATCAGACCTTTTCCGACTGGGAGCTGCTGCTGGTGGATGACGGCTGCACCGACGGCTCCCCCCGCCTCTGCGACGCGCTGGCCGCGGCGGACAGCCGGGTCCGGGCCCTCCACCAGCCCAAAAACGCCGGCGTCAGCGAGGCCCGGAACCGGGGGCTCCGGGAGGCCCGGGGGGAGTATATCGCCTTTCTGGACGCCGACGACGCCCTGGAGCCCCAGGCCCTGGAGATCCTGTGGAACCTGCGCTCCCAGGCCGGGGCGGACTCCGCCGCCTGCGCCCACCGGAACCTGTACCCCAATGGGAGCACCAGCCTGGAGCTGGTCCTGCCCGCCGGGATCTACGACCGCCAGGGCATCCTGGAGGGGATTGTCTACCCCCTGCTGGGGGACCGGCTGGCCCAGCCCGTCTTCAACGGCTTTATCTGGCGCTATCTCTTCTCCGCCCGGATTCTCCGGGAGGCGGAGATCACCTTCGAGGGGGCCTATCTGGAGGATGAGGTTTTTCTCATGGAGTACTTCTGCCACGCCAAAAAACTGGCCGTGACGGAGGAACCCCTGTACCGCTACCTGCTGAACCCCGCCTCCGCCACCCACAAGTACATGGCGGACTTCCGCCAGGTCTTCGCCCGCTTCATGGAGCGCAAGGCCGCCCTGGCGGAGAAGTACGGCCTGGAGGCCGCCCGCCCCCAGTGGCGGGAGTACTCCAACTGGGCGGGGCTTTTGATCGCCGTGGGCAACGAGTACGCCAAGGGCAATCCCAAGACCTGGGCCCAGAAACAGCGGGCGGTGGAGGAGCTGTGCGCCTCGCCGGAGATGGCGGAGGCCATTCGCGCCGTGACCCCCGCGGGCATGAGCCGCAACAAGCAGCTGGCGGCGAAGCTGGTGCGGGGCGGGCACTTCACCCTGCTGACCTGGCTGTACCGCCTGAAGAACCGGACCTGATTTGATAAAAGTGAGGACACTTCCATGACCCTGATTCACGAGAGCTTTGTATACCGCCTGTGCCTGGCCCTGGCGGACGTCTATGAGGACAGCGGCCTCCACCGCCTGCTGGCGGCCCTGGGCCGTTGGTGCAGCCGCCAGATCGACGAGAGCGCCGTGCTGCGGCCGCTGTGCCGGGAGGGCGTCGTGGCCCGGGCCTGGACGGGGAGCCTGCTCTGCCGGCTGCTCACCGCCCTGGTCAACCTGCCGGGCTGGCTGCTGCGCCGGCTGTATGAGGCCCTGCCGCTGACCTTCGAGGACAGCTTCTTCGCCCGCCTGGCCTTCTCCATGGGGCATGAGACCGCCGTGGCCCAGTCTTGGCTGATCATGCTGCTGTGGATCATCCCCTTTACCCACTGGAACAACGCGTACAGCCTCATGGGCTTCGCCCTGCTGCTGGCGCTGTTTTACGCCGGGTCCATGGGCCATGCGGACTTCCGGCTGGACATGGCGTCGGTGGGCTTTTACCCGGTGGTGCTCTTCGGCGCGGCGTTTCTGGGGGCGGTCCTCTCCTACGCGCCGTCCCTCTCCCTGCGGTACCTCTTCTACCACGTCTCCGCCGCTCTCTGCGTGCTGGTGACGGTCAGCGCCGTCCGCCGCGCGGAGGATTTGAAGCGGCTTCTGGCCGGCGGTGCGGTGTGCGTGCTGGTGTCCTCCCTGTACGGCGTGTACCAGCGCATCCAGGGCGTGGAGGTCAACCGCTCCTATGTGGATTTGAAGGTCAACGCCGGAATGCCCGGCCGGGTGGAGTCCTTCTTCGACAACGCCAACACCTTCTGCGAGGTGCTGCTGCTCCTCCTGCCCCTGGTGGCCGCGCTGATCCTCTGCTCCAAACACCTGTACAGCAGGCTGATGGCCGGCGGCATCCTGGTGGTGGGCGTGGCCGCCGCGGGCATGACCTACTCCCGGGCCAGCTGGGTGGGGCTGGCCTGCGCCATGGCGGTGTTCGTGTTTTTGTGGCGTCCACGGCTGATCCCGCTGTGCGCGGCGCTGTGCGTGCTGTGCATCCCCCTGCTGCCGGCCACCATCTGGAACCGGATTCTGACCATCGGCAATTTTTCGGACTCCTCCACCCTCAACCGCATCCCCACGCTCCTGGCGGCTCTGGAGATGATCCGCAGCCGGCCAGTCCGGGGCATCGGCCTGGGGGCCGTCGTGCCCAAGACCTACGCCGCCGACTGGAACCTCTACCACGCCAATTTCCCCTATGTCCACTCCCACAATTTCTACCTGGAGGTCTGGCTCCAGACGGGGCTGCTGGGCGTGGTCAGCTTTGTGGGCGCCATGCTGTGGAACATCAAGCAGGCGGCCCGCACGGTGCGGCACTGCGAGCCCTCCGCCGCGCGCACCATCACCTGCGCCGCGGCGTCGGCCCTGTGCGGAAGCATGGTCTGCGGCCTGGCGGACTACCTGTGGCACTACCCGAGGGTGATGGTCATCTTCTGGTTTGTCTTCGCCGTGGCCCTGGCGGGGGTGAAGGTCTGCCGCCGGGAGGCGGCGGAGCGGAGAGGAGAACGGGCTTGACCTTTTGGGGAAACCGCTGTAAAATAAGAGAGCTGGGGCGCAGGCCCCGGCTCTGCCCTTGGGCGGCCGGCAATGTTCCCCTCGCTGGCAGCTGGTTAAAAGCCGGCCATTGACTACAGTTGAAAAACTTCATATCCGGGATTAGCGCAGTTGGTAGCGCGGGTGGTTTGGGAGCTGGAGGCTTGGGTTCGAGGCGCAGCATTTGGAAAGTCTGGAAGTCTTTGGGACACATGGGACGACGGCGTTTTTCCCATCGCCGATAATTGGCCAAAAATCGGCGTTGACCACATGTTTGACCACAGTTGAAAATTTAATATCCGGGATTAGCGCAGTTGGTAGCGCGGGTGGTTTGGGACCATCAGGCCGGGAGTTCGAGTCTCCCATCTCGGACCAAAAGCCCTTGAAATCGCATGATTTCAAGGGCTTTTCTTTGTTTATGGCGTGTTAAAATTCGCCTGGCCCAACTCAACATTTGTACAGAATTCCCGCACAACCTATCCCCTCTTCAGGATCGCGTCCAGATCCTGCTCCGGCGAGGTGATGGGCTGCAGGCCATAGGTGTCCACCAGGACCTTTGCGACGGTCTCTGAGAGGAACGCGGGGAATGTGGGTCCCAGATACATATTTTTGATCCCGAGGGACAGCAGCGTCAGCAGGATGCAAACGGCCTTCTGCTCATACCAAGAGAGGACCAGGGTCAGCGGGAGCTCGTTGACTGTACAGCCAAAGGCCTCCGCCAGGGCCAGGGCCACCTTGATGGCGCTGTAGGCGTCGTTGCACTGCCCCATGTCCAGAATGCGGGGCAGGCCGTCGATCTCGCCCAAATCCAGGTCGTTGAAGCGGTACTTCCCGCAGGCCAAGGTGAGGACCAGCGTGTCCATGGGCGTCTGCTTGACGAATTCCGTGTAGTAGTTTCTGCCGGGATGGGCCCCATCGCAGCCTCCCACCAGGAAAATGTGCTTAATGGCCCCCGATTTGATGGCGGAGATCACCTTTTCCGCGTTGGCCAGCACCGCCCCGTGGGCGAAGCCGGTGGTCAGCATATGGCCTCCGTTGATGCCGCTCATACTGCGGTCGTGGTCATAGCCGCCCAGGGCCAAAGCGTGCTGGATCAGAGGGGTAAAGTCCTTGCGCCCCCACTCGTCTCCCGTAATATGGGTCATGCCCTCATAGCCCACCACAGAGGTGGTATAGATCCGGTCCGCGTAGCTGGGACGGGGCGGCATCAGGCAATTGGTGGTAAAGAGCACGGGAGCCGGGATGTCCTCGAACTCCGTCTGCTGGCTCTGCCACGCTGTGCCGAAGTTTCCGGCCAGATGGGGGTATTTCTTTAGCTCCGGATATCCGTGGGCGGGCAGCATTTCACAGTGGGTGTAGATGTTGATCCCCTTGCCCTGGGTCTGCTCCAGAAGCTCGTGCAGATCCTTCAGGTCATGGCCCGATACCACGATGAAGGGCCCCTTTTTGATATCCACATTGACCCTGGTGGGCACCGGCGTGCCAAAGGTGCCGGTGTTTGCCTCGTCCAGAAGCTCCATGCACTTCAGGTTGACCTGTCCGAACTCCATGATCAGGGCCAGCCACTCCTCTACCGAGTGTTCCCGGTTGATCTCATAGAGGCCCCGATAAAACCACACCGTCACCTCGTCGTCCTCATAGCCCAGGTTCATGCAGTGGTGGGCATAGGCGGACATTCCCTTCAGGCCGAACAGCAGCGTGGAGCGCAGGGACACCGTGTCGGTATCGCCCTTCCAGAGGTCGATGACATCTCCTTCATACCCGCCCAGGTTCTGCTCTTCCGCTGTGATACGCTCGTTGAAGCTTCGAATGGATGCGTTGTCGAAGTTGACATTGGTCAGCGTGGTAAAGAGTCCGTCCACCATCAGCCGGGCGGCCGTATGGGTGCGCTTTCCGCTCTGCTCCGCGGCCGAGGCAAGGCGGATCAGCCGGCAGACCAGCTCGTCCTGAAGTCCGGCGGTTTCCGGCTGCTTGCCGCACACCCCGACCCGGACACACCCCGTGTTGCCTGCCGCCTGCTGACATTGAAAACAAAACATATCCGGCATATTGCTCGTGATCCTCCAGTCCTCTGGTTTCACCATTTTGGCAAGAAAAATTTGCTGTTTCATATGGTTTCCATAGATCCGGGTAAATATACAGATCTTCATTTTCGGCGGAAGCAGGAACGGCCCATGCTCTTTTGGTTGCGGTCCTGGAAATTATCTGGTATAATCGCATCTATGAAAGAGAAAGTATTTCAGCTCAAGAGCTTCCACTGGCGGCTGTGGGTTGCCCTTTGTTCCCTTGCGCTCATTCCCGCCGTCTATCAAACCAGCCGGACCTTTCTAATCTCCGCTGGCAGTCAAAGCGAGGCATTCAATATCATCGGCCAGATGGAGTGGTTTGATCTGATCAATGAGACTCTGCAAGCCTTTTTGATCGTGCCACTCTATTCCATATTGAACAAGGTCTTCAAAAACCAGCCGGACCGGTTCGCGGGCGCTGTCTTTCAAACAGGGCTCCTTGTGTTCGTCTTGTACGCCGTTTTCTCTACGGGCGTTTTTCTCCATGGGAAAACACTCATAAGGGCTATGAACGCAGACGGCTTGTATCTTTCCACCGTCAACCGGTATCTCAATCTGGAGACCGCCGCTTTCATGATTGGCATTGTTGTGAGCTTCATCCAGGTGGTATTTGTCGTCGCCGAAAAGCACAAAAACGTCTACATTTTCCTGGTTGTCAGAACACTTCTGTCTTTGATTGCGGACTTTTTCCTGATCCCTTATTGGGGCGTTTACGGAGCGGCGGTTTCCAATATTCTCGTAAACACAGCGCTTGCGGTGATCGGTCTTGCCTTGCTGTACACGCAAAAGCACATCCGGATCTGCCGGGTCAAAAGCACTGACTTCGTCATCCTCAAGGAGTGGTGCGGGACCGGTGCTTTTTCGGGCCTGCAGCAATTTGTGGATAATCTGATCTACGCGGTGATGATCTGCAAAATGGTCAACCTGGTGGAGGAGCAGGGAAACTACTGGCTTGCAAACAATTTTATCTGGGGCTGGCTGCTGATCCCGATCACGGCCCTTGCGGAAGTGATCCGCTCCGACTGCAAAAACGGATACGCAGAGCTGAAACGGTTCTCTTACTGTTTTGTTTCATGTGCCTGCGTGGTTTTCTGGGCGCTCTCCATTCCCCTCTGGGAGCCGTTTTACCGCTTTGCTGAAAACCTGTCCAACGCGGATGAAATCTTTGCTATCACCATAAAACTTGTTCCCTTTTATATCGCTTACGCGGGATCTTCCATCATTGACAATATTTTTATCGGGCTGGGGAAGACAGCCTATAACGTGATCAACTCTCTTCTGGTCAATCTGGTTTATTACGGCGTCTTTTATGGATTGTACCTGACTCGGGCCATTGTTTTTGACATGGACACCATCATCCTGATGTTTGGCCTTGGAATGGTATCCCATTTCGTGATTTCTCTTGTGGAAGAGAATGTCTTTCAAAAGAGAGAAGCGCAATTCCTCGACAGGCATTGAACGCGTGCAGAGGCCATCACAACCTTTGCCGCCCAGTAAGGAGGCACAATCATGGTACTCTATTTCAGCGGTACCGGCAACAGCCGGTACGCTGCCCAGCGCATCGCAGCCGCCCTTGGCGATGAGCTTCTCAGCATGAACGACCGCATCAAGGAGGGCGATACTTCGCCGGTCAAAACGGATGACCTTCTGGTGATTGTCACACCCACCTACGCTTGGCGCATCCCCCGTCTAGTGAAGAACTGGCTGCGCCGGACGGAGTTCCTTGGGGCCAAACAGGCGTGGTTCGTCATGACCTGCGGCGGTGAGATCGGCAGCGCCGCCAAATATAACCATGCGCTTTGTCGGGAAAAACAGCTCGACTATATGGGGACAGCGCAGATCGTCATGCCCGAGAATTACATTGCCATGTTCAACGCGCCCCAGGCGGAGGAGGCGCGGCAGATTGTTGCCAAGGCAGAGCCGGACATTGACCGCGCAATCTCTGCCATCGCGACCGGCCAAGCATTCCCGGTGCCCCGCAATAACCTCTATGACCGCTTCATGAGCGGCCCGGTGAATCCGATCTTCTATTCTTTCTTTGTCAAAGCGAAGGCGTTTGCGGCCAGCAATGCCTGCACCGGCTGCGGCCAGTGTGCCAGGCTCTGCCCGACCAACAACATTACCATTCAAAACGGCAAGCCCGTCTGGGGCGGCGACTGCACCCACTGCATGGCCTGTATCTGCCATTGTCCTGCGGAGGCCATTGAGTACGGCAAGAAGAGCATCGGGAAACCCAGATATCATTTCGAGGCGCTTTGAAAACTTTTCTTCCCCTAAACGCCAACGAGGGGCCGGTACCGCGGACACGGTATCGGCCCCTCATCCATTTTCCTGTTTATCCATACCCCACCATCTCCCGGATCTGCTCATAGTGCTTCGCCGCCGTATGCCGATTCACCCCAGCCCCTCTGGCGATAGCGCTCAGGTTGGCCTCCCTGGGGTGGAACATCATATATTCCCATATCTGCTTCTGTTTTTTTGTGAGCTTCTCCGGCGGGGTGATTCCCCGTATCTGATCCAGAAGCAACTTCCGCTCCACCTGCATGTCCCGGATTAGAGCGTCCAGCTTCTCCTCACACTCCGCACGGGTTTTGGCATAGACATTTTTGGCATGGCGCTTGCCATCGGGCCAGGTGGGAGAGTAGCGGCCCTCAAACAGGTGGTCGTTGATCTCAGTGATGCACCCGGTGCCGGGTCTACGGATTCGGCCTCCCACGGGCTGGAAGTCAGTCATCTGCGGTTCGCCTATCGGCTCCATCTCCTCCACCTCATTGCCCAGCCCGCAGTCGATTTTGGCCGCCGCCTCCGTCTGCATCTCATCGGTGACGTGGGTGTAGATGTCCAGCGTGGTGGCCGCCGACACGTGGCCCAGCATGGCGGAGAGGGTCTTCACGTCCATTCCGTTCTCCAGGGATAACGTGGCGAAAGTATGGCGGAGGTCATGAAAGCGAACGTGCTTACACCCAGCCCGCTCCAAAATACACTGAAGCCTCCGGCGGGCTGCGCCGGGGGAGAGTGGTGTGTCCTCCTTGATCGGAGAAGGGAACATCCAGCGGGAGTCCACGCCTCTCCGGTACTCCCGCAGCACCTCCACCACTCCCGGTGGCAGCACCAGTTTGCGGATGGATGCCTTGGTCTTGGGCACACTCAACTGGAGCTTTCCCTTGACTGCGTAGACCTGCTTTTCCACCGTCAGCGTACCGGTGTCAAAATCCAGGTCACCCCACTGAAGGGCCAGCAGCTCCCCGCGCCGCAGTCCGGTACACAGACCCAGCAGGAACAGCTCGAAGCATCCCTCCGCCTGAGCCTGGAGGAGAAACCGCTGGAGCTCCTCCCGGCCCAGCACCTGCATCTCCCGCCCCCGCTTGGGCGGCAGTTTACAGCCGGCGGACGGGTTACTCCGGATCATGCCCTCCTGCACCGCCTTCTCCAGCGCCGCGCGGCAGGTGATGTGACACCCTCGCACCATGCTGTCGGACAGCCCTGGGCCGAACTGATCCGTGCGGACGAGCCGCCCGCCCTTTTTCAGCCGGGTGTAGAACTGCTGGAGGTCCTTCTGACTCACTTGGTTCAGCGGGATTTTGCCCAGCTCTGGGATGATGTGCCGGTAGATTCGCCCCTCGTAGCAGGCCTGGGTGGTGGGACGCAGCCCGGGCTTGACGTAGTTCTGATACCAGAAGTCCAACCACTCCCCGAAGGGCATCTCCGGGCGCGTTTTCTCCCGTGTGGCACTTCCCAGCGTCTCGATGAGCTGTTTCAGCTTCTCCTGACACTCCCGCTTGGTCTTAGCCAGGACGTTTTTCGTTTTGGGCAGGCCCTTCTCGTCGTAGCCCACCACCGCCCGCCCCTCCCAGCGGCCATCCTTCCGCTGCCTTACGGTACCGGTGCCGCTTTTTCGCCTGTTTGCCACGGTTTCAGCTCCTTCCCCAAGAGATTTTCCAGGAAGCCGCCCACGACGCCGCTGGCGGCTCTCTGCATATCCGGCGTCACATGGGTGTAGGTGTCCAGGGTGAAGCTGGCGTTGGTGTGACCCAGGATCCCGGACAGCGTCTTAGCGTCCACCCCGCTGGTGAGAGCGTGGGTTGCGAAGGTGTGGCGCAGGTCGTGGAAGCGAATCTGCGGCAGGCCGGCCTCCCGCAGGATGCGCTTCATCCAGTAGTAGGCGGCGCTGGGACGGACCGGCTTCTCCGGCGCCAGCGGCTCCGGGAAGATCCACTGACTGACGGCGTGTTTCTTCCGCTCCCTCAGCCGCGCCGCGGTGCTGGGCGGGAGGCGGATGGTGCGCCGGCCCCGGTCGGTCTTGGTCTCGCCGATCTCCAGCACTCCGGCTTTGGGTGTGTTCACCGAGCGGACGATCTTCAGCGTCCCGGCGCGCTCATCGAAGTCCTGCCACATCAGTCCGCAGATCTCACCCCGCCGCAACCCGGTGGTCAGTTCCGTATAGAAGAAGTCCCGCCAGACCTCGCTGTCGTCCACCGCCGCCAGGAAGGCCTGCGTCTGCTCCCGCGTCAGGATCTGCTTAGGCCTGGGGTCTGCCTTTGGCAGCGCGGCCCCGGCGGCGGGGTTGCGGGGGATGACGTGGGCGGTCTCCGCGTCCCGCAGGCAGCGGTGGAGCATAGCGTGGATGCGGCGCACCATGGTGTCGGACAGCTCGTGACCATATTCCGGGTGGTCTTTGACCCGCCCCTCCCGTTTCAGCTTGGTGTACAGCTTCTGGACGTCCTGGGCGGTGACGCGGGAGACCACCTTGTCCCCCAGGTAGGGCTTGATGTAGCAGCGGATGTACTGCTCGTAGCTGCGCAGGGTGTTGGGCCGCAGGGTGTCCACGGCGTAGTCCTCCATCCAGCGGTCCAACCACTGGCCCAGCGTCATGCGGCTGTCCTCGGTGAGCTCCACATCCTGATAGAGCTCCATATCCCGGTGGAGCTTGTCCAGCAGAGCTTTCTGCGTCCTGGCCAGCGCATAGTGAAAGATGGGCTGGCCGTTCTCCTTGTGGCCCACCACGATGCGGCCCTCCCACCGACCGTCGTCCCGCTTGCGCACCATGCCGTCGCC
>CAMNRF010000047.1 GCA_946551795.1 uncultured Oscillibacter sp. | reverse complement strand
GGATCAGGCTGCGGATGGCGCTGTTGGTGTGCATGATCTCAAAGGCGGGCACCAGGTCGCCGTCCTTCCCGGGCAGCAGCTGCTGGGACACCACCGTCCGCAGCACCATGCTCAGCTGGGTGCGGATCTGGTCCTGCTGGGCCGCCGGGAAGGTGTCCACAATGCGGCCGATGGTGTTCACCGCCCCCTTGGTGTGGAGGGTGGCGATGAGCAGGTGGCCGGTCTCCGCCGCCGTCATGGCGGTGTGGATGGTCTCCTGGTCCCGCATCTCCCCCAGGAGAATCACATCCGGCGCCTGCCGCAGGCAGGCCCGCAGGGCGGAGAGATAGTCCTCCGTGTCAATGGCGATCTCCCGCTGGCTGACGATGCTCTTGATGTCCCGGTGGAGATACTCGATGGGGTCCTCCAGGGTGATGATGTGGACCTCCCGGGTGTGGTTGATCCGGTCGATAATGCAGGCCTGGGTGGTGGACTTGCCGCTGCCCGCCGTGCCGGTGACCAGGATCATGCCGTGGGTCTCCTCCGCCAAGTCCATCACCTGGGACGGGATGGAGAGGCTCTCCCAGTTGGGGATGTCAAAGGCCACCACCCGCACCACCGCCGCCAGAGACCCTCTCTGGCGGTAGGTGTTCACCCGGAACCGGGCCAGCCCCGGCACGGAGAAGGAGAAGTCGTCGTCCCCCCGGTCCAGATACCGCTCCGGGGGGCGCTTGGCCAGCTCGTAGAGGCCCATGATCAGCCGCTCCGTCTCCTGGGGAAAGACACGCTCACTGCCCACAGGGGTCATGCGCTTATCCAGCTTGACGCACACCGGGCCCCCGGCCACGATGAACAGGTCGGAGGCCTCCGCCTCCACCGCGTATTTCAGATAGTCCAACAGTTCCAATGTCCCGGACCTCCATGTCATGATACTAATTTCAAATAAAATTATTAGTTTTATTTGAAATGGAAACGCCTGCTGCGTTTCCGCTTTGCGCTGGGATAGCGCGAAACGCGTCTCATAAGAATCCAACGCGCCTTCGGCGCTATAAAAAGCTTTTTAATGGATTCTAGTATGAATTATTCAAACAGTGTCCCGTCCCAGAGATCCAGGCTCTCCACGGTCTCCCACTCTCCGGTGTACTGCGCCTGCCAGCGCAGGATCTCATAGTTCTCCCCGTCCACGATGACCTCCACATCCAGCTCCTGGCTGTCGGAGATGGGGACGGTGTAAGTACAGCGCGCGCCGGAGCCCTCGGGGTAGGACGTGACCTCCGCCGGGGTCTCGCCCCCCCGCAGCCGGGCCAGGATCTCCTGGGCGGCGCAGTCGGCGGCGTAGTAGTCCTCCACAGCCTTCGCGGAGGCGTCCGCCAACCGCCCGTCGGCCTGGACGGTGGTGAGGCTCAACAGGGCGAACACCGTCAGGCACAGCACGGCAAAGGCCACCAGCAGCGAGATGCCGCCCACCGCCGGGGGGGAGAAAACCTCTCTCTTCCGCTCAGTCACGGCCGCTCACCTCCGTTCTGTCCTGCCACCGGAAGCGTCACCAGCAAATCGCCATTTTCCATATACACCGACACATCCGCTGTCCACAAATAGTCCGGGCCGCTGTTGTCTGTCCAGGCGGTCATAAGATAGTAGACCGCTTCAGGGGCTTCCATGCCGCAGGCATCATAGTTGATAGGCTCCCAATCCTCGCCGTAATCAATCCGATACCCGGCGCTGCCGTTCACTCTGGCACACATGGTGTCAAAATAGCTGTTATCCCGGCTCTTCAATGCCTCCGCGGCGTTCTGTGCCTCCAGCAGCGCCCGGTCCCGGGCCTCGCTGCGGCTGGAGAGGGCGTCGGACTTTACAAAGGCCTGGAGACACAGCGCCGCCGCCAGGGCGAACACCAGCAGCATCACCATCTGCTCCATCAAGATCAAAGGGGCCTTGCTCCTCATGACGCCGCCCCCTCTCCGCTCCGCAGGGACAGCCGCAGCGTCTCCGACCTGCCGTCCGGCGCGGTCAGCGCGGCCTCCAGCACCCCGTCCTCCAGGGACAGGGCCAGGGCCTCCGCCTCCAGAATCTTCTGGCCGTCCTGGGGCTCCATGGGCTCCTCCGCCAGGGCGTAGAGCTCCATCAGCCAGCCGTCATAGCAGTACACCCGGGCGGCGTAGACCTCGTCCGCCCCCAGAACCAGGGCGTCCACGCCGCCGAAGTCCTCCACGGCGACGCCCCCGGCGTGGTCCGCCTGGCGGACCCGGGTGGCGATGTACTGCACGCCGGTGCGGCGCTCATAGGCGGCCTGGTCCCGCTCCGTCAGACGGCGGTAGGCGTCCGCCCCGGTGAGCAGAACCACCAGCACGCACGCCGCGAAGACCCCGAACAGCAGCAGGGCCACCAGTCCGTCGATATGATGTTTTACCTGCTTTTCTCTCATGGCTCACGCACCACCACGGTGATGTCAGGCATGAGGTTGTCGGCAAAGGCGCTGTAAAACACCGCGTACCGCTCCTCGTCCACCCGGATGCCGTAGTGGTCCTCCAAATACTCCAGATTGGGGGGATAGACCCCCTCGGCGGCGTAGCACGCCGCGCAGCTGCGGCGCAGGGCCTCCTCCAGCTGCCGGAGGTCCTCGGCGTCGCGGCCGGTGGTCAGGCCGTCCAGGGCGGCGGCGAACATCACCAGCACCGCCGCGGCGATGGCCGGCAACAGCAGCCCCCGCAGCATCCCCAGCCAGGGATTCTTTCTCCTCCTCATGCCGTCACCCGATGGCCGACATGATGTGCATCAAAGGCAGCATCACCGACAGCAGGATCAGTCCCACCAGGATGGAGCACACCAGCACCAGGGCCGGCTCCACCCGGCTCACCTTCTCCTCCAGGGCGGCCTCGCTCTCCTCGGAGAGGTCCGCGGCGATCTTCTCCATGGCGGCGTCCCCGGCGCCGCCCCGCTGGCCCATCTCCAGCAGGCGGCAGGCGCCCACCGGCAGCAGCCCGCTGGCGCGCATGGCGCCGCTGGTGGTCTCCCCGCCCTCCAGGCGGGCGCGGCAGTCCAGGCACCGCTCCTTGGCGGCGGGGGTCTCCTCCATCAGTCCGGCGGCCAGCTCCACGGCCTCCTCAATGGGCATCCCGCTGGCCATGCCCATGGCCAGGGCCTGGGCCAGGCGGGCGTCGTTCATCTTCCGGGCCACGCCCTTGTCCCCATGGCTCCTGCGCCAGGAGGCGGTCAGCCTCTCCCGGAAGGAGGGCACGGCGGCGAACACCGCCAGAAACACCGCCGCCAGCACCAGCAGGACCCACAGCACCGGCATGGCGCCGTCCAGCCAGCGGCCCAGGGTCAAAAGGCTCCCGGCCACGCCGGTGAGCCCCCTGCCGAGAGACGCGTACACATCGTCAAAGATGGGCAGGACCTTCACCAGCAGCACCGCGATGACCACCAGCATCAAAAGCAGCATCACCGCCGGGTACAGCAGCGCGCCGCGGATGCGGCGGTCCAGCCGGGCCCAGCTCTCATAGTACCGGGACAGCGCGGCCAGGGCCTCCTCGGTCCTGCCGGCCCGCTCGCCCACCTCCACCAATCCGCAGACGTAGACGGGGAAGCTCTCCGCCTTCCGCATGGCGTCGGAGAGGGCGGCGCCGCCGTCCACCTCCCCGGCCATGTCCCGCAGCATGGCCTGGTACTCCGGATCGCTCTCCTCCGCCAGGAGGGACAGGGCGTCCCCCGTTCCCACACCGGCGTGGAGCAGCATGGAAAGCTCCAGGCACAGCGTGGACAGTTCCCCGTGGGAAATGCCGTTCTTCATCATGAAACGCTCCTTAATCCGCGCGCCCACGCGCACTGTCAAAACTATGTCCCCATTGTACTGGAAATTCCCAGATCCGTAAAGGGGGATTTTCCATAAAGTTTACACCGTCAGTAGAGGCTGGTCTCCCGGTAGTGGCTGCCGTCGCCGATGAACTTTAAAATTGAGCTGCTGCTCTTGCCGGAGGAGGCGAAGGTGGGGTCCATCCGGTGCCAGGTGCTGCCGTCGAAGTAGATGGCGTTGTCGATCCAGCCAGTCTCCTTGGTCCACACGCTGATCCAGGCGTGGTAGGCGGGCTTGCTGGTGCCGGCGTAGCCCACCACCAGCTTGCAGGGCACCCCCAGGCTGCGGAGCATCCCCGTCATCAGGCTGGCGTAGTCGAAGCAGATGCCCTTTTTGGCCGCCAGCACGTTGTCCAGCACCGGCAGATAGCCGCTCTGGACGGTGGCCGCCAGCTGGCGGTCGTAGGTCAGGTTGTTCACCACAAAGGTGTAGACCTTCTCCACGATCTTCAAAGGGTCGGTCTCGGTGCCCGCCAGCTCCCTGGCCTTGGCCAGGGTGTCGGAGGCGTTCTCATAGTCCACGTACTGGTTGGGCCGCAGGTAGGGGGCGAACTCGTCGCTGAGCGTCACCTGGAAGCTCACCGACACCACCTCGGCGTACTTGTTGGCGGTGGTGTTCTCAAACACCGTCACCTTATAATTGCCGTTGCCGTCGGACAGGGGGAAGGTGGTCCACGCGCCGGGCTTCAGATCGTAATAGGGCTTATCCCGGGTGGGGCCGGAGACCTGCACCTTCAGCTTCTTGGAGGTGGAGGCGGTGAACTGGACCATCACATACCCGTCCCGGGTGTTGGAGTAGTCGATGACGGCCCGGGCGTTCTTCTTCACCGCGGTGCCGGAGGCCACCGGCAGCAGCAGCGTGTCCGACGCCCCCGCCAGGGGCACCGCCGTCTCCTCCAGCGTCACCTCCCGGGACGCCAGCCGCATTCCTCCCCCGCAGAAGGCGGAGGCGCTTCCCGCCAGCAGAACCGCCGAGAGGGCCAGCGGGACGATTCTTCTGAAAATTCTCATAGCTCAATACCTCATTTTTGCCCGAATCCATGCTCCGGACCCTCTCCGCGGAGGGCCCGCAGCTCAACTACAGCAATTCTCAAAATTGCCGCCAGCGGGCCGCCGAGTGCGGCGGCCCCTGCGATCCCTTGCAGGGGCCGGCCCGTTTGTCAGGAATTTTGACGTTTGCTACAGGCACAGTATAGCACAGCCCTCTGGAAAATGGAAGTACTTTTTGAAAAATTTTTTTCATTTTTTCGATTTTTATATAACCTCACAATTGCGCGGCGGGGAAACATATGGTATAGTTACCCTATCATATGGTTTCGCTATCGAAAGGGGGCATCTTCATGGACAATTCCGCCCTGCGGGTACAGATGCTGGGGGACTTCTCCATCCGCCGGGGGGAGGCGGAGCTCACCGGCGGCCGCTCCCGCAAGCTCTTTTTGCTGCTGGCGTTCCTCATCTGGGAGCGGGCCCGCCCCGTGCCCTACGGGGAGCTGACGGACCTTCTGTGGGCCGGACAGGCCGCCGGGTCCCTCAACGCGCTGAAGGCCGTGCTCCACCGGGCCCGGACGGCCCTGGACCAGCTGGGAGAGGGCTGCGGAAGGCTTCTGATTCTCAGCCGGGAGGGGGGCTGCCAGTGGAATCCGGAGATCTCCCTGACCCTGGACGCGGAGGACTTTACCCGCCTGCTGGCGGCGGGGGACCCGGAGTCCCGCCGCCGGGCCCTGGCCCTGTACCGGGGGGATCTCCTTCCCGCCCTCTCCGGCCACCCCTGGGCGGACGCCCGGCGGGAGGCGCTGCGGGGACAGTACCTGGAGGCGCTGCCCCAGGTCCTCTCCGCGCTGGCGGAGGCGGAGTGCTGGCGGGAGGCGGCGGAGCTGACGGAGACCGCCTGCGCCCTGGAGCCCTGCCGGGAGGACCTGTGCCGCCTGCGGATGGAAGCCCTCCTCCGCCTGGACCGCCGTCAGGAGGCCGCCGCGGCGTATGAGTCCCTCCACGGACAGCTGCTCTCCCGGCTGGGGGTCCTGCCCTCCCAGGCCCTGCGGGACCTGTACCGCCGGGCCCTGGGGGAGCGGGACCCCCGCGCGCTCTCCCCCGCCACGCTGCTGGAGGCCCTGCGGGAGCCCCCCCGGGCCGGCTCTCTGGTGTGCGGCTTCGACGCCTTCCGCGTCATCTGCCACAGCGCCGCCCGGGCCGCCAGCCGCAGCGGCCGGCCGGTCCACACCGCCCTGCTCACCGCCGCCGGGGACCCCTCCCTGTCCCGCCGCAGCCTGGACCGGGCCATGGACCACCTGGAGGAGGTCCTGCGGGGGGGCCTGCGCCGGGGAGACGCCGCCGCCCGCTGCGGGGCGGACCAGTTCGTTCTGCTGCTGCCCCAGGCGGACTACGCCGGCAGCCGGGCCGTCTGCGCCCGGCTGGTCCGGGCCTTCACCCGCCGCTACCCCCACGCCCCGGTCCGCCTCACCTTCTTCGTCCAGCCCCTGCCGCCCAGCGGCGCGCCGTGAGGGCGTCCCCGCCAAAAAACGGGGGGACCGGGCGCTCCCCGGCTCTCCCTTTCCTTGACAATCCCTCTCCCAAATGCTACCATGGAGCTGTCTTCCCCTGGGGAACAACAAACGATGAAAAGGAGGAGAAGTATGGAGAAAACGGACCAGCGATACCACCATTTCGTACAGATCCTGCGGGAGGAGCTGGTGCCCGCCATGGGCTGTACGGAGCCCATCGCCATCGCCTACGGCGCCGCCAAGGCCCGGGAGGTCCTGGGCCGCCTGCCGGAGAAGATCCTGGTGGAGGCCAGCGGGAACATCATCAAAAACGTCAAGAGCGTGGTGGTGCCCAACACCGGCGGGCTCAAGGGCATCGAGGCCTCCGCCGCCGCCGGCGCGGTGGCCGGGGACGCCGGGAAGATTCTGGAGGTCATCTCCCAGGTGACGGAGGAGCAGAAGGCCGAGATCAAGGACTACCTGGCCAGCCACGAGGTGCGGGTGGCCCCCGCCCCCGGGGACGTGGTGTTTGACATCATCGTCACCCTCACCGCCGGAGAGGACACCGTCCGTCTGCGCATCGCGGACTACCACACCAACATCGTCCTCATTGAGAAAAACGGCGAGACGCTGCTGGAGTCCGGGAACGTGGTCTCCGCCAGCAGCACCAGCGGCCTGACGGACCGCAGCTGCATGTCCGTGGAGGCCATCGTGGACTTCGCCGACACCTGCGACGTGGAGGACGTGCGGGAGATCGTCCAGCGGCAGATCGACTACAACTACGCCATCGCCCAGGAGGGCATGGCCCACCCCTGGGGCGCCAACATCGGCAAGGTCCTCCGGGAGCACTACGGGGACGACATCAAGATCCGTGCCCGGGCCATGGCCGCCGCCGGGTCCGACGCCCGCATGAGCGGCTGCGAGATGCCGGTGATCATCGTCTCCGGCAGCGGCAACCAGGGCATCACCGCCTCGGTGCCGGTCATCGAGTACGCCAAAGAGCTGGGCGTGAGCCACGAGACCATGCTGCGGGCCGTCACCCTCAGCGATCTCCTGACCATCCACATGAAGACCGGCATCGGCCGCCTCAGCGCCTACTGCGGAGCCGTCAGCGCCGGGTGCGGCGCCGGCGCCGCCATCGCCTATCTCAACGGCGGCGGCTTCACGGAGGTGGCCCACACCCTGGTCAACGCCCTGGCCACCATCTCCGGCATGATCTGCGACGGGGCCAAGCCCTCCTGCGCGGCCAAGATCGCCGCCGCGGTGGACGCGGGCCTCCTGGGCTACCACATGTACCGCAGCAACCAGCAGTTCTACGGCGGCGAGGGCATCGTCTCCAAGGGCGTAGAGAACACCATCGCCAACATCGGCCGCCTGGGCCGCCTGGGCATGCGGGAGACGGACCGGGAGATCATCCGCATCATGACCGGCCAGCCCCCCAAGGCGTAAAACCGGGTATGCGCGGGCTCCGCCGCGCGTATGCTGGAGCAGAGACCCCCGGAGCAAAATTTTTGTTGTGTGAGAAAGAGAGGAAATTGTTATGGCAACCGAGAAAAAGGGCATGAGCCTTCCCCTGAAACTGCTGATCGGCATCGCGGTGGGCATCGTCTTCGGCCTGTTCCTGCCGGAGAGCGTCATGACCATCGTGGTCACCCTGAAGTACGTGCTCAACCAGCTCATCATGTTCTGCGTGCCTCTGATCGTCATCGGCTTCATCGCCCCCTCCATCACCAAGATGGGCTCCAACGCCACGCGGATGCTGATGGTAGCCATCGTCGTGGCCTATGTCAGCACCGTCCTGGCCACGCTGATGTCCATGGTGGCGGGCTACGTGCTGGTGCCCTTCCTGCCCATCGCCTCCACCATGGAGGGGCTGAAGGAGCTGCCCGAGGTGGCCTTCCGGCTGGACATTCCCCAGATCATGCCCGTCATGAGCGCCCTGGTCTTCTCCGTCCTCATCGGCCTGGCCGCCGTGTGGACCAAGGCCAGGACCATCACCGCGGTGCTCCAGGAGTTCCAGAACATCGTTTTGAGCGTTGTCAAGAAGGTGGTCATCCCCGTGCTGCCCTTCTTCATCGCCCTGACCTTCTGCGGCCTCAGCTACGACGGCACCATCACCAAGCAGTTCCCCGCCTTTCTGCTGGCCATCGTCATCGTCATGGCGGGCCACTACATCTGGATGGCCGTCCTGTACGGCTTCGCCGGGGCCTACTCCGGCCGCAGCGCCATTGAGGTGGTGAAGCACTACGGCCCCGCCTACCTCACCGCCGTGGGCACCATGTCCTCCGCCGCCACCCTGGCGGTGGCCCTGGACTGCGCCCGCAAGAGCAAGAGCCTCCGGTCCGACATGGTGGAGTTCGGCATCCCCCTGTTCGCCAACATCCACCTTTGCGGCTCCGCCCTCACGGAGACCTTCTTTGTGATGATCGTCTCCAAGGTGCTCTACGGGGAGCTGCCCAGCGTGGGCCGCATGGTGCTCTTCATCCTGCTGCTGGGCATCTTCGCCATCGGCGCCCCCGGCGTCCCCGGCGGCACGGTCATGGCCTCCCTGGGCCTGATCACCGGCGTCCTGGAGTTCACCGGCGACGGCACCGCCCTGATGCTGGCCATCTTCGCCCTGCAGGACAGCTTCGGCACCGCCTGCAACGTCACCGGCGACGGCGCCCTGACGCTGATCCTCACCGGCTACGCCGAGAAGCACGGCATCAAGGAGGAGGCCATTCAGGCTGTGGAACTCTGATTCCGCGCACCTCCCCCATTTCCGGGCCCCGCCCGGAAATGGGGGATTTTTTGCCCCGGCCGCCCTCCGGCCCCGGCGGGCCGCAGGCCCCGCGGCGCTGTGTCAATCTTTGTCAGATATTGTCATATGCCGTCACAAGTGCGGAAAACTGGGGAAATTTATCATATTCTGTACATAGCCGGCGGCTTTTCACGCCCGGCGGGCGGGCTCCCCCCGCCGCTGTCCGGCGCGCCGGCTATACATCCATCGATAGAGAAAGGATGACAGGGATGAAAAATCTCTCACGGATTCTGTCGGAGCTCTCAAATCACGGAAGCTGGGAGGGCTACGGCCTGCTCCATCTTGCAATCAAGGAGGCCGTCAAGGCGCAGCCTATGCCGGTGAGCATGGATCATCTGTGCAAACAGCTGGTGGGAATCTCAGGCAAGCAGAACCCGGAGACCATCTACCGCTCCATGGCCCGGGCGGTGGACGACATCTGGTCCAGACCGGACATCCGGCCTCTTTTGAAGAAGTACTACTACCGGGACCTGGTGGAAAAGCCCACGCCGGACAGCTTCATCTGCGCCCTGGCCCGGTATCTGTGGGAGCAGGGCGACGAACCGGACCTGTACGAGATCACCCTCGACGCCTGCAGCGGAAAGTTCGGAATCATCAGCCACACGAAGGACCCCGCCGTCTGGGCGGCCTTTCCCGCCATCACAAAGGACCGGGCGCAGATCGAACGGATCGTCTGCCACCTCTGTGAAAACCAGGTCCCTCTGGAGACGGCCAAGGACATCTACCTCTCCGGGAAACTGCTGGAGCTGGGATGAAGAGAGACGCCGCCTGCGAAACAGGCGGCGTCTCTCTTCATCCGGTATGATCAAGCGGCCCGGCCCGTCAGGCCGGAGCCCTCCGGGCACTCATCCGCTGGATGGCCACAACGCCCAGCACCAGCACCAGGCCCACGATGTCGCTGACAACGCCGGGGATCATCATGCTCAGGCCGCCCGCCGCCAGCAGAACGCGGAACAGCGGGTTGATCCTGCGGAACAGCGTGCCGTTCAGGGCCGCCGCCACGCCGAAGAGGCCGATGAGGGAGGAGACCACGATGAGCACCACATCCACCGCTCCGGTGTCCACCAGCAGCATGGCGGGGTTGAAGGCGAAGATATAGGGCACGATGAAGGCGGCGATGGCCAGCTTGGTGGCGTTGACGCCGGTCTTCATGGGGTTGGACTTGGCGATGGCGCTGCCGGCGTAGGCGGCCAGAGCCACAGGGGGCGTGATGTCCGCCACGATGCCGAAGTAGAACACGAAGAAGTGGGCGGGGATCTTGCCGATGCCCAGGGTGATCAAAATGGGGGCGCAGGTGGTGGCCATGATGCAGTAGTTGGCGGTGGTGGGCACGCCCATGCCCAGCACGATGCAGCACAGCATGGTGAGGAACAACGCGATGAACAGGGCCAGCGACTCGTTGGGAATCATGCGGCTGATGTTCACCACCGCGTTCACCAGCTTGGAGGCCAGGCCCGTCACGTTGATGCAGCCCGCCACCATGCCCGCCATGGAGCAGGCCACCGCCACGGTGATGCAGCCCCGGCCGCCGGCCTCCAGGGAGGAGAAGATCATGGTGCCGATCTTCCTGCCCGCATGGACGGCGAAGCCCTCGCCGTGCTGGTCCCGGCTGTCCCGGAAAACGCGAGGCAGGCTCACCAGGATGGTCAGCACGATGGCAATGGCGGCGGAGAACTGGAGGGTCCTGGCGCCGGTGGACACCAGCCACACCAGCACCACCAGGGGAATCAGCAGATAGATGCTGCGGATCAGCAGCCGGAACTTCGGCAGCTGGTCCCGGGGGATGCCCTGGAGCCCCAGCCGCTTGGCCTCCAGGTGGACGGAGAGGAAGATTCCAGTGAAGTACAGCAGGGCGGGGAGGATGGCCTTCAGGGCCACGGTTGCGTAGGTGGTGCCCATATACTCCGCCATGAGGAAGGCGGCGGCGCCCATAATGGGGGGCATGATCTGTCCGCCGGTGGAGGCGGCGGCCTCCACGGCGGCGGCGAACTCGCCCTTGTAGCCTGTCTTCTTCATCATGGGGATGGTGACGGAGCCAGTGGTCACGGTGTTGCCCACGGAGGAGCCGGAGACCATGCCGCACAGAGCGGAGGAGATCACCGCCACCTTGGCCGGTCCTCCGGAGGAGGAGCCCGCCGCGCAGTTGGCCAGGTCGATGAAGAAGCTGGAGATGCCGGTGCGCTCCAGAAACGCGCCGAAGATGATGAACACGGCGATGAACTTGGCGCACACCTGGATGGGGGTGGCCATCACGCCGGAGGTGACATAGAAGAGGGTGTAGATCACCCGGCCCAGGCTCTGGCCGCTGGCAAAGGTGTAGACCAGCAGCGCCCCCACCACAAAGAGGATGGGCAGTCCCACGCACCGGCGGCACAGCTCCGCCAGGCACAAAATGCCCACGATGCCCAGAATGATGTAGAACCACGCCCCGTCGATGGCGTTCTCGCCGAAGGGATCGATCTTGGCGGCGCTGGTGATGACCATCACCAGGCTCTTGTAATTCACGCAGTAGTAGAAGAAGGACCCGGCCCCCAGGACCATCAGCGCGATGTCGTACCAGGGCATGGCGTTGGGGGTCACGTGGCCCTTGCGGACGGGGTAGTTGAGATACCCCATGATGATGATCAGCCCCAGAAAGGCCGACAGGCGGACAGGCAGGTCCGCCGTGCTCCACAGGGTGGACCAGATGCAGTACAGGGAGAACAGCGCCGTGATGACGCTGACCACCGCCCTGGGCCTTCCCTCCCAGATGCGGGTGGCGGACTCCCGGTCGTACTTCCGCATGACCTCGTCCATCTCCGCCGCCGTGCCGGCCGCCGTGTCCGGCAGGGCGTTCTTGTCTTTCTCGCTCATAGGGCGAAACCTCCTTGATGGAATATCTCCTGCTGTTTTGAAAGGGCGTAAAGCGGTGGCCCCGCCGCCCTTTCAGAACCTGTATTCATAACCGGGGGATGCCGGATGGGCGAGGATTTTTATCGCCAGACAAGGAGCTTTTCCGCAGCCATACTGACGTATGGCAGGGGAAAGCGACGCAGTATGGCGGGAAAAAGACCGCCCGGGCGGCGTTCAACGGCGGTGAATACAGGTTCTCAACACAGCAAGGGCCGCGAAACGCGGCCCTTGCCGGATGGAATCCCCTCCGGACCGGGAGTTTGAACGATCCCTGAACGGGCCCTGGTATCAGTAGGTCCCGGCGGGAATGGTATAGGCGCTGTAATAGGGGGAGGCGGCCAGCAGGTCGTTGGTGTGCTCCTGGTCCAGGCCCACCAGGTACACGGGCTTGGAGGTGGCCAGGTCCACGATGGCGGTGGTGGGGGCGCCGGCCACCACGAAGGCGGCGTCGATCTTGCCGTCCTTCAGGCTCTCGGCGCTGTCGCCGAAGCCCTGGAACACGGGGCTGATGCCGCTGTCGGGGTCGATTCCGTAGGCGCCCAGCACGTCCACGGCGTTGAACCACACGCCGGAGCCCCGGTCGCCGATGGAGACGGACTTGCCGGAAAGGTCCGCCACGGACTTGATGTCGGGGTTGGTGGTGACGATCTGGACCTGCTCCATGTACAGGGCGGCCACCACGGAGAAGCCGGTGACGGCGGTGTCGAAGAGGCGCTCGCCGTTGTAGGCGTAGCTCATGACGTCGGACTGAACGAAGGCCAGCTGCACATCGCCGGCGGCCAGGTCCTCAATGTTGGCCTTGGAGCCGCCGGAGGTGAGGGCGGTGACGGACACATCGGTGTTGTTGGAGACATAGCTGGAGAGCACGCCGCCGAAGCCGTAGTAGGTGCCGGTGTCGCCGCCGGTGCCGAAGGACAGGGCCTTGGAGGAGCCCGTGCCGGCGCCGTCCTTCACGGCGGCCACGTCCTTGCCCTTCTCAGAGAAGTACCTGGCCGCGCCGGGGTGGTAGGGCACGCTGGTAACGGAGGAGGCGAAGTCCAGATCCAGCTCGCCGCCCTTGGCGTGCTGCTCGGTGATGGCGTCCTTGTTGTCAAAAATGGTGGAGACAAAGGCGTAGATGTCGTCCTCGGGGACGTCGTCCCGGGCGATGACCACGGCGCCCACGGCCACGGTGTTGGTATCCACTTTGGCCGCGCCGCTGCCAGAGCCGCTGCCGCCGCCGCAGGCGGCCAGTACGGTGACCATCATCGTGGCGGCCATCAGAAGAGACAGAATCTTTTTCATCCCAAAATCCTCTTTTCCTGTTTTTGATCCCGGATTCACAAGCCGGGGAATGCGGGTTTTTGATATACGTTCTTGCCTGTGATGCATATTATACTTCCGTCTCCTTCATTTTTCAAGTACATTTTTGGCTTTTATCGTCTTTTTTGCAGGTTTGCACGGCTGCTCCTTCATTTTCTATCTTATTTTGCATAACTCTTACAGAAATCCTGCAAATCCGCGCTGCCGCGGCCTCCGCAGAGGGGCGGGCTTTTGACAGAAAAAGACGCGGGCAGAATGCCCGCGCCTTAAATCCGCTCCTGTTATTTCCGCTCCTTGGTCTCCACCTCTGTGCCCAGCAGCTCCAGGAACTGGTCCAGGGACATGGCCCCCAGATCCTCGCCGCTGCGGTGGCGGACGGAGACGGTCTTGTTCTCGATGTCCCGGTCGCCCACCACCAGCATATAGGGGATCTTCTCCAGGGTGGCCTCCCGGATCTTCTTGCCGATCTTCTCGTTGCGGCCGTCCACCTCCACACGGAAGCCCTGGGCGTCCAGGCCGGCGGAGACTTTGGCGGCGTACTCCGCCGCCCGGTCGGTGACGGGCAGGAGCTTCACCTGGACGGGGGCCAGCCAGGCGGGGAAGGCCCCGGCGAAGTGCTCGGTGATGACGCCGATGAACCGCTCGATGGAGCCCAGCACCACCCGGTGGATCATGACGGGCCGGTGCTTCTGCCCGTCCTCGCCGGTGTACTCCAGCTCAAACCGCTCGGGCAGCTGGCTGTCCAGCTGGATGGTGCCGCACTGCCAGGTGCGGCCCAGGGAGTCGGCCAGGTGGAAGTCCAGCTTGGGGCCGTAGAAGGCGCCGTCGCCCTCGTTGATGACAAACTCCTTGCCCATGTCGGTGATAGCGGCCTTCAGGATGTCCTGGTTCCGCTCCCACTCCTCCACGGTGCCGATGTGGTCCTCGGGCATGGTGGAGAGCTCAATGGTGTAGCTCAGGCCGAAGGTGGAGTACACCTCGTCAAAGAGGCGCACCGTCTCCTGGATCACGTCCTGCATCTGATCCCGGGTCATAAAGACGTGGGCGTCGTCCTGGTTGAAGCAGCGCACCCGGAAGAGGCCGTGGAGCGCGCCGGAGAGCTCGTGGCGGTGGACCAGGCCGATCTCCCCCACCCGCAGGGGCAGCTCCTTGTAGGAGTGGGGCTCGCTGGCGTAGACCAGCATGCCGCCGGGGCAGTTCATGGGCTTGACGGCGAAGTCCACGTCGTCAATGACGGTGGTGTACATGTTGTCCTTGTAGTGATCCCAGTGGCCGGACCGCTCCCACAGCTGGCGGTTGAGCATGATGGGGGTGGATATCTCCACATAGCCGTACTTCTTGTGGACCTGCCGCCAGTAGTCCAGCAGCGTGTTTTTCAGCACCATGCCGCGGGGCAAAAAGAAGGGGAAGCCGGGGCCCTCGTCCCGGAGCATGAAGAGGCCCAGCTCCTTGCCCAGCTTCCGGTGGTCCCGCTTCTTGGCCTCCTCGATGCGGCGGAGGTACTCGTCCAGCTCGTCCTTCTTGGGGAAAGCCACACCGTAGATCCGCTGGAGGGTCTCCCGGCTGGAGTCGCCCCGCCAGTAGGCGGCGTTGCAGGCGGTGAGCTTGATGGCGTTGCCCTTGATCCGCCCGGTGGAGTCCAGGTGGGGGCCGGCGCAGAGGTCGGTGAACTCCCCCTGCCTATAGAAGGAGATGACGGCGTCCTCCGGCAGGTCGTTGATGAGCTCCACCTTGTAGGGCTCGCCCTTCTCCTCCATGAACTTCACGGCCTCTTCCCGGGGCAGTTCGAACCGCTCCAGCTTCAGCTTCTCCTTGCAGATCTTCCGCATCTCCGCCTCCAGCTCCTCAAGCTCCGTCTCGGAGAAGGGCTCGGGGGTGTCGAAGTCGTAGTAGAAGCCGTTGTCGATGCTGGGGCCGATGGCCAGCTTCACCTCGGGGTGGAGCCGCTTCATGGCCTGGGCCAGCACGTGGGAGCAGGTGTGCCAGTAGGTCCTGCGGTAGGTCTCGTTTTCAAAGGTATACAGATTGTTTTCCTCGCTCATGATAGTCCTCCTTGTAGTTGGGGTAGGAATGAAAAAACCCGCCCCTGATGTGCTCAGGGGTGGGATACGAAGTCGTATTCCACGGTTCCACCCTGCTTGCGGTCCCCGCAAGAGGAGCCGCCGCTCGCGTCCGCTGTAACGGGCGGTCCCGTCCCGGTCGTCCCGGGCGGCTCCGGAGTGGTACAGCCGCCGCCTGCCGCGGGGCCCTCGCACCAAGCGGGCCCCTCTCTGCGCGGCGCATCGCGGGTTCTTCTCCATCAACGCTGATTTCAGGAGGTACTATAGCATTGAATAGGGGAAATGTCAAGGGTTCGCGCAAATTACAGCCGCAGTAATGGAGAGGTGATAGACGTCGAATGCGGAAGCTGCCGGGTGTTCGCAAAAATTACAGCGCGCAAAACGGGGAGAAATGTCGGAAACATCAGGGGCCGCGTTTATCTTCTGGTTGCATTGCGGAAAGGCCTGTGATATAATTCGACGTAGAAAACAAAAATGCGGCAGCTTACGGGTGTTGGCGCACCCGCAAGCCTGCACAGGTGAAAGCCCCACCCATGCAACGGTACCAGACCGCATCCGCAGTAAATATTATACGACATTTCACCCTCCTTTGTAAAGGGTGGTCTTGCCGTATTTGTCGGCGGAAGCATTTTTGTTGGGTGGAATACGGTTTTCACACTGTGCAGGCTTACCCTGAGCAGTGTTTTTGTTTTCTCCGGTAGCCCGGGGAGTGCAAGCTCCCCGGGCACTGCGAGATTCATGCAAAAAGGAAGGACGTGCTAAAGGTGAAAAGATTTCCCACCCTCTTTCTGGTGCTGTCAATCGTTTTTCTGTTGGCCGCTTGCGAAGCTCCAAATCCCCGCGTCCCAGCCGATGTAGACGACTATATCGGCACATACTATGAAACCGTCGTTGCCGCGTTTCAAAAGGCCGGATTCACGAATGTTGAAACCGCGGTAGTCAATGACCTAACTTCAACCAGCGCAATGGATGATGGAGCAGTGGGCCGCATCCAAATCAATGATACTGACAGCTTTTCCGCCGGTGATGAGTTTCCATTCGATACAAAAATTCTTATTACATATCACATTATTAAGAAGATCAATGCCCCAGTGCCCTCCTCTTCCATTCAGGAAAAAACAGGTGAGGAGCTTCGGGCCGCGTTTGTGGAAGTCGGCTTTACAAGCGTCAGCTTTGAGGAGGTATATGATTTAGACCCAGACACCTTGACCAAAGAATACAAAAACGATGTCTCAATAAACGGCAAGACCTCCTTCACGAAAACAGAGGACATTCCTTTTGATGCTGATGTTTCAATCATATGCCACTATCCCTATACAAAGCACACTGTCCAGATGCACATTGATTTTATAGGAAATTTGATTTTCAGCAAATATAACGTAGCCCTTGCCTTGGACGGAACTGCTCAGGGTACACTTGACCATGGCATGGACGGAGACTTTACCTTCGGCGTAAAAGAGGGTGAACACACGTTCACATTCTCAGACGTGGATTCCGCATCTACTAAGGGTGAGGTAACCTTGGATGTGACCTGCGACATAGACGCCTCCTATAAAATTTCCTGCTATAGTGACCATGTTGCAGTCACCCCCATATTTGTTGACTATAAAAATCCACTGGCTGAGAACGAAACGAAGGTAATGGGTACGGCTTCCGGCTATTGGGGCGATAATTATGAAGATGTTGTGGCCGCATTCGCGGAACTCGGATTTACAAATATCAAAACGGTGCCGCTGTATGACATTTATTGGGGCATTACGCCTGCCGGGGCTACAGAGGATGTGACCATCAGCGGTTCCAGCAGTTTCAAGCGCGGAGATATTTTTCTGAAAGATTCTGAGGTTGTCATCACATACCACCTCAGCTATGAAGATGATCCAAATTATCAGCCAAGTGCCGAAAACACGGAAAATACGGGAAACATCGACAGCACAGAGAGTGAGGTACCTTCGAAGACATCGGAGCCTCCCGTCGGTGATGTGAAATCGGTGAGTTATTCCACCAATGACCTAGAAACCGCAAAAAAGGGAAATTCCGGCATATTCTCTTATAAGCGTTCTGGCAGCAACTATGATATTTACTGGATTATCGACTTTGACGGGGGGTATGTCTATTACTTTCTGGAAGGAGAGAGTAATTCCTCGTGTGACAGGGTCAAAATCGAGTCCGGCGACTTGAATTCTAATGTGCTTATCACATATCATGCCGGTAGTGACACATGGACGGAGGCACTAAATTTCAAGTGGAAAAATCAACCAGATATTTTGATACACCAGGACGCCGATGCTTATCCAACTGAATACCACACCACAGACCTAGATGATGCTTTGGCACTCAGAGGCAGCAAAACAATCATTGATTATTGACCGGCGCGAAAAGCCCGGCTTCCTCTTTTGAGGAGGCCGGGGCTTTTTAACCGAATGTGCTTATACCCGCTTCCAGCAGGCCCCGCCCTTGACGTCCGTGATTTCGATCCCCCGGGCCTTCAACTCGTCCCGAATCCGGTCCGCCTCGGCGAAATTCTTCGCCTTCTTGGCCTCGTACCGCTTCATCACCAGGGCGTCAATCTCCGCATCGCCCTCGCCGGTGACGGTGTACTCCCCGCCGCCGCTCTGGGCCGTTGTCGCTGCGGCGGCCTTCTCCCGCACCGCCGCCGCCTTCTCCAGAAGGTCCAGAGACAGCACCTGGTCAAAGTCCCCGATGAGCGCCAGTCTGGTGGCGTCGTTCGTCTTCGCTTTCAGTACGTCGAACACCGCCGTCACGGCCATGGAGGTGTTCAGGTCGCTGCCCACCTGCTGGAGGAACTTCTCCCGGTACTGGGCGAACACCGCCTGGTCCACCTCCCCGCCGGGGGTCAGGGCCGCGACGCGGGACACCAGCTTGTTGTAGGCCGCCACGGCGTTGTCCAGGTTCTCCCAGGTAAACACCAGCGCCTTGCGGTAGTGGCTCTGGAGGCAGAAGTACCGGTAGGCCAGGGGGTCGTACCCCTTCTCCTCCAGCAGGGAGACCGTCAAAAACTCCCCTTTGGACTTGGACATCTTGCCGTCGCTGGTGTTCAGATGGTGGACGTGGAACCAGTGGGAGCACCAGGGATGGCCCAGGAAGCTCTCGGACTGGGCGATCTCGTTGGTGTGGTGGGGGAAGGCGTTGTCCACGCCGCCGCAGTGGAGGTCCAGGTACTCCCCGTTGTACTTCATGGAGATGCCGGAACACTCGATGTGCCAGCCGGGATAGCCCACGCCCCAGGGGGAGTCCCACTTGAGGG
>CAMNRF010000046.1 GCA_946551795.1 uncultured Oscillibacter sp. | reverse complement strand
CCCCCGCCGCGGGGGCGCGGGGCCGCGGGGGTCCCCCCCCTCCCCCCCCCAATCTTTTTTAAAAAATATTCAACAACAACTCACCCCCCACCGCGGGCCGGCGCCCGCCGGCCCGCCCGCGCTTTAATCCTTGGTCAGCACCTCGCCGAGGTCCAGGGGCTTTCCGTCCTGCCACAGCCGCTCCAGATCGTAGAACTCCCGGGCCTCCTGGGAGAACACATGGACCGCCAGACACCCGTAGTCCAGCAGCACCCAGGTGCCGTCCCGGTGGCCCTCCCGGTGGAGGGGGGCCTCACCGGCCTCCTCCTTCAGCGCCTTCTCCACAGCGCCGCACAGGGCGTTGATCTGGGTGTTGGAGGTGCCGGTGGCAATGACGAAGTAATCCGCCAGGGTGGTGAGATCCGTGATCTCAATGGCGGAGATCTCCTTGCCCTTCTTCTCGTCCAGGGCCTTTGCCGCGATGATCGCCAGTTCCTTCGGTGTCATGGGCGCGTTCCTCTCTTTCTATATTTTATATTGATGATTCTATTCCACAGGGACGGGGTCGATGATGATGAATCCGGGGTCCACGGGCTCCCCGGGCGGCGCGGGCTCGCCGGAGACGCCGGGATCAATCACGGTGGTGCCCGGCGGGTTCTCCACCGTGCCGGGGTCCGTGGCGCCGGGGCTGCCGGGGTCCAGCCCCCCGGGACCCGCGGTGCCGGGATCGGAGGTCCCGGGATTGGCCGTGCCCGGATTACCGGGATTGACGATCGTGCCCGGGTCCGTGACGCCGGGGCTGTTGGGATCGGTGACGCCGGGGTTCTCCGGGTCCGTGATCACCGGGGGAACCGCCAGGACGCCCTCCATGACCTCCCCGGTCTCCGGGTCGATGAGGAAGCCGCTCTCCGGGTCGTAGGGGTTGCCGTTGGCGTCCAGGGCCCACTCCTCCTCCGGCTCGTCGGAGGGGATGTCCGGCGGCTGGGCCGCCAGCTTGTCCTCCACATAGCCGGTGGAGGAGCTGAGGCTGCCGTCGGCGTTGACGGACATGATGTCCAGGTCGCTGCGCTTGAATACCTCCACATAGGGGCTGAGCTTGTTGTTCACGACATCCAGCAGCTGCCCGGCATTGGGCACCACATAGGCCTGCATATTCCCTACACTGGGGCTCCAGGCGCTGGCATAGCGGAAGGGCATAGAGAGGAACTCCACATTGTCCACATTCAAGCCCCCCAAAATGGCCTTCTGGGCAAACCAGAATATCTCCTGGAAAGCCAGGTCCGTTTCCACACACTCATCAAAAACCTTGGCGATCTTGTTGATGTTGCCTACATTTTTAATGGTCAGCATCTGCTTGATAACTGCCTTTAGAAAGTCCTGCTGGAGCTTGATCCGGCCATCGTCGCCGATGCCGGTATGATAGCCGTAAGGGCTGTCCTTGTCGTTCTTCCGCCAGCGGATAATCTGCATGGCGTCGTCGCCGGTCAGGTGCCGCAGGCCCGGGGCCTGCTCAATCACCAGGTCCTGATAGGGATCGTGGTAGTCCATGGGATAGGGGTTGTCGAAGTCCACGCCGCCGATGGCGTCCACCAGCTTGCCCACAGCGTCCCACTCCACCACCACCTGGTAGTCCGGCTCAAAGCCCACCAGCTGGGAGACCTCTTTATAAAGGTGCTGGATGCCACGCTCTCCGCCGCCGTAGTGAAGATAGACAGAGTTGATCTTCTTCACGTCCCAGGGGACGTTGACCATGGTGTCCCGGGGGATGGACATGACGGTGGCCTTCTGGTTGGTGACATCGTAGCTGGCCAGGAGCATGGTGTCCGTGTGGCCGCCGCCTCCGGTGTCCAGCCCCAGGATCAGCACGGTGTAGAAGTCCTGGCTCTTGCGCTCCCCGTCGGCCCGGGGGCGGACGCCCTCGCCGTAGTCGATCTCCTCCACCTGATCCTTGCCGTCGCCGTCCTTTTTGATGATGGCGCCGCCCCGGCGGTTGTTCAGGTCCGGCCGGACGAACACCGCCCGCCAGGCCAGCACAACGGCCAGCACCACCGCCAGCACAATGGCCACGGCGATCATGATCTTCTGCTGTCCGGTGAACCGGCTGGGCTTTTTCGGTTTTTGGGGCTTCTTCTCCAGACGGCTTCCACCCGCGTGTCTCTGTTCTCTTTCCACTGGTCTCTATCCTTTCAAGAAATCCCGCGCCTCCAAGGTGGCGTGGTGCACCGGGTTTCCCATCCCCCGCATTTCCTCGACGCTCATCTCCAGGCCCGTCAGCAGCCCCCTGTCCAGGTCCTCATAACACACCCTCCGCAGCCGGTCCACCCCGGGAAAATCCCGGCTGGGCTCGATATAGTCCGCGAGATAGATGATCTTCTCCAAAAGGGTCATGCCGGCGTGCCCGGTGGTGTGCCACCAGATGGCGCTGTAGATCTCATCGTCCACGCCGAACACGTCCCGTGCGATGGCCGCCCCGGTCTTGGCGTGGAGGAGCTTCAACGCCTTCCTCTCCAGCTCGTCCAGTTCAATGCCGTACTGCCGGCACAGGGCCAGCTGCTCGTCCATCTCCAGCTTCTTGGTGCAGTCGTGGAGGAGGGCGGCCCGACGGGCCCTCTCCACGTCGGCGCCGTACCGCTCCGCCAGGCGGATGGCCTCCTGCTCCGTGCCCAGCACGTGGGGGACGCGGCGGCGCTTCAAATAGCTCAATGCCACAGGCCGCAGCTGGCTGAGGGACAGGTGCTTCAGATCCGCCGCCGTGCCGTAGAGGCCCTCCCGCAGAATCTGCCCGTACACCGCCGGGGCCAGAAAATTGGCTCCGCCTCCCGCCGCCAGCTTCTCCCGCAGCGCCGTGGAGGAGATGTCCACCACACCGGGGATGGTCAGGGTGAACAGCCGCGCCTGGGGATAGGTCTTGTACAGGTACTCCCGCTGGGCGGCGAACAGCTCCTCCGTGTCCGCCTCCGTGCGGCCGAAGGCGGCGATGCCCGCCAGGGAGAGGATCTTCTCCGGCTCCCGCCAGCGGTGGAGGGTCAAAAACATATCCGCACCCATCAGCAGCCACAGCTCGTCCTCCGGGTACAGGGCGTGGAGCCGGGCCAGGGTGCCGGCGGTGTAGCTTTTTCCCGGCTGGCGGAGCTCCAGATCCAGCACCTCCACCCGGTCCCCCAGGCCCGTCTCCTCCGCCGCCAGGCGGGTGAGGGCCAGGCGCCGCTCCGGCGCCGGCGTGTTTGGCGGCAGGTCCTTGTGGGGCGGCTGGCCGTCGGGGACGATCAGCAGCTTATCCAGTTTCAGCAGCTCAAACACCGCCCGGGCCGCGGTGATGTGGCCCAGGTGGGGCGGGTTGAAGGTGCCGCCGTAAATGCCGATTTTCAAAGAGGAACCCCCTTTTCTTGGGAATGACAGTCTGTCTTCTGGCGGTCAGGCTTTTTTAGGCTTGCTCCTCACCAGCTGGATGCGCTTCTCCCTGGGCTTGGAGTGGCTCTCCCGATAGAGCACGAATTTGGTGCCGATGACCTGCACCACGTCGCTGCGGGTGGCCTTTGCCAGCTCCGCCGCCGCGGTGCGGGCGTCATATTCGATATTATTGTCCAAAACCCGACACTTGATGAGTTCCCGGGCCTCCAGGGCGTCGTCGGTCTGCTTGATGAGATTTTCGCCGATGCCGTCCTTGCCCACCTGGACGATGGTGTCGATGGTATTGGCCAGGCCCCGCAGCTGGGCCCGCTGTTTGCTTGTCAGTTCCATGTGGTCGCCTTTCTGTGTCGCAAGATAAAAGTTTAGGGCCGCCCTTTTCAAAGGGCGGTGGGGTGCAGGGGCAAAGCCCCTGCCCGCGCCAGCCGCGCGTCAAAGGAGCAACGCGCGGCAGACCTCACGGGAGACGTGAGGCCCCGCAGGGCGCGAAACATCCCCAGCGGGAAGGCCGCGCCGCAAAATTCTCCGTTGACCGCCCCTCCGGCGCGGCCTTCCAGCGCCTTTGCCGCCGGGGGCGGCAAACAGCCTCCCCTTGATTCGCGTTTCCTATGTTCTAAAACGGAACGGGCACGATGCGGGCTTCGCCCTCTTCTCTTTTAGACTTTACTTTTTCAAATAAGTTCCCAGCTTCTCCGTAAATTCCGCCAGGGCCCTCCCCCGGTGGGAGATCTCCGCCTTCTCCTCCGCCGTCAGCTGGGCGAAGGTCTTCGCCCTCTCCGGCACGAAAAACACCGGATCATACCCAAATCCGCCCTCCCCCATGGGGGCAAAGGCAATGGTGCCGCCGCAGGTCCCCTCCGCCGTCAACACATCCCCGTTGGGGAAGGCACAGCAGACGGCGCAGGCAAAGTGGGCCGCCCGGGTGGTCTGGCCCCGCATACTGTTCAATAGAAGCATGTACCGCCCCCTATCGTCCAGCTCCTCCCCGCCGTACCGGGCGGAGTAGACCCCGGGGCCCCCGTTCAGCGCGTCCACACACAGCCCGGAGTCGTCGGCGATGGCCGGCAGGCCCGCCGCGGCGCAGACGGCTTTGGCCTTGAGCATGGCGTTCTCGGCAAAAGTGGTCCCCGTCTCCTCCACGTCCACCGTGATGCCCAGGTCCGCGGGAGAGACCACCTGGACGCCGTACCGGGACAGGATCGCGGACATCTCTTTCAATTTATTGGCATTATGGGTCGCCAGTACAAATTTCTCCATCATCAGAACTTCCCTCCCAGGGCCTCCTTTTGGATGGCCAGCAGCTCCCGGCAGCCCTTGGCGCACAGCCGCACCAGCTCCTGCTGCTCCGCCGGGGTGAAGGCCCGGCCCTCGCCGGTGCCCTGGAGCTCGATGAGCTCCCCCCTCTCGTTCATCACGCAGTTCAGGTCCACCTGGGCCCGGCTGTCCTCGCTGTACTGGAGGTCCAGCAGCGCCGTGTCCTCCACGATGCCGGCGGAGACGCCGGTGACGAAGTGCCGGATGGGACTGCTCCCCAGGACGCCCTCCTCCACCAGGTGACCGCAGGCCAGGACCAGCGCCACGAAGCCCCCGGTGACGGAGGCGGTGCGGGTGCCGCCGTCCCCCTGGAGCACGTCGCAGTCGATGGTGATGGTCCGCTCCCCCAGCTTTTTCATGTCCACGGCGGAGCGGAGGGACCGGCCCACCAGCCGCTGGATCTCGGCGCTGCGGGGGGAGAGCTTCAATTTGGAGACGTCCCGCTTACTCCGCTCCCGGTTGGCCCGGGGCAGCATGGAGTACTCCGCGGTGACCCACCCCTCCCCGTAGGGGACATGGGGCGGGGTCTTCTCCTCCACGCTGGCGCAGCAGAGGACCTTCGTGTCGCCGCACTCAATGAGGCAGCTGCCCTCGGCGAATTTGATAAAACCCGTGGTGATCTTCACCGGGCGCAGCTGGTCAAAGGCCCGGCCGTCTGCTCTGGTCAATTTGATTCCCCCTCTTTTGTCTCCATCAAAATCAAGCCGCAATTTCCGCAGTACTGGGCGGGGCGCTTCGCGCCGCTCCAATAGCTCGTCGGCTCAAGAGGGATCTCCTCTTCCCCGGGAAGATAGGAGAGCCTCCATTTACCGGAGGGCGTCCAAAGGATGTGGCCGCCGCTTCGCAAAAAACCAGGCTTCAAGGCCTCCCCGCAACGGGGACAATGGTCAAACATGGTCCCCGCCTCCTTAAATAATTGCTTCTGCATACGCTTCGGCGTCAAAGGGCTTCAAATCGTCGATCCCCTCGCCCACGCCCGCCAGCTTCACGGGGACTTTCAGCTCCCGGGCAATGGCCACGGCGATGCCGCCCTTGGCGGTGCCGTCCAGCTTGGTGAGGACAATGCCGGTGAGGCCCGCCGTCTCCTGGAAGGTCCGGGCCTGGACGAGGCCGTTCTGCCCCGTGGTGGCGTCCAATACCAGCAGCGTCTCCCGGGCGGCTCCGGGGCACTCCCGGTCGATGATCTTGCTGAGCTTGGCAAGCTCCGCCATGAGGTTTGCCTTGTTGTGGAGCCGTCCGGCGGTGTCGCACAGCACCACGTCCACCCCCCGGGCCTTGGCGGCCTGGAGGGCGTCAAAGAGCACCGCGCCGGGGTCCGCCCCCTCGTGCTGGCGGACGATCTCGCACCCGCTCCGCTGCGCCCAGATCTCCAGCTGGTCGGCGGCGGCGGCCCGGAAGGTGTCGGCGGCGCACAGAAGGCACCGCTTCCCCCCCTGCTTCAAAAGGTGAGCCACCTTGCCGATGGAGGTGGTCTTCCCCACGCCGTTGACGCCGATGAACAGCATCACGCTGGGGGTGGTGGAGACGTTGAGCTCCGTGGTGCCCGCGTCCAGCAGCTCCACCAGCACCCGCCGCAGGGCGGAGCGGACGGCCTCCTGGTCCTGGAGCTTCTCCCTCCGCACGGTCTCCCGCAGCCGCTCCACGGCCTCGGCGGCGGTCTCCACCCCCAGGTCCGCCAGAATCAGCGTCTCCTCCAGCTCCTCGAAAAAGGCCTCGTCCGCCTCGGTGAAGGTGGAGAAGAGATTGGTGGTGATCTTTTTCAGCTTGTCAAAAAAACCCATGGCTTCCTCCCGAGATCAGGCGTCGTCCTGATTCTTCTTCGTCTTTTTCGCGGTGCGGTCCACCGCCTTGCCGCAGTACCGGCAGTGGAGCTCATGCTTGCGGCCCAGAAACTTGCCGCAGTGGGGGCACCGCCACCACATGTTGTAGAGCGCCAGGGCGCTCAGCAGCATCACGGCCCCCAGCCAGCCCTTGAATGGGGCCACGAACAGCCCCCCGATGGCCAGGGCGGCGATAATATAATCTTTCTGCCGTAAAGTCATGCCGGTCTCCTTTCAAAATCAGGGTTTGGCGTCGTAGTCGATCCACTTTCCACAGCCAGGGCAAGACCGCTCCCAATGCCGCCCCATGTATGCGCCGCAGTGGGGACAGCGGTGCCAAGCATACCGCAGGCCAAGCGCGGTGATGACCACCGCAAGCCCCGTCACAGTGAGCGGCGTCCAGCCCTCCCCCATCCGGGAGCCGATGAGGCCAGTCACGCCGCCGGCCAAACCAATCCCGATGGACAAGTACTCCTTCTGTCTCAGCGTCATAACTCCTCCTTTTCTCAACTCCAATTCCCGATTCACTCGATGTCCAATTCCTTCGCCATGTCGTTGAGGTTGATGGTCAGAATCTTGCTGACGCCCTGCTCCTGCATGGTGACGCCGTAGAGCACATCCGCCTCCTCCATGGTGCCCCGGCGGTGGGTGATGACGATGAACTGGGTCCGCCCCGCCAATGTCCGCATATACCGGGCGTAGCGGGTGACGTTCACGTCGTCCAGAGCCGCCTCGATCTCGTCCATGACGCAGAAGGGGGTGGGATGTACTTTCAAGATAGAGAAGTACAGTGCGATGGCCACGAAGGCCTTTTCGCCGCCGGAGAGGAGGGAGATGGTCTTGAGGGTCTTCCCCGGGGGCTGGGCCTTGATCTCGATGCCGCAACCCAGGATGTCCGTCTCGTCCTCCAGCTCCAGCCGGGCCTGTCCGCCGCCGAAGAGCTCCACGAAGGTGGTCTGGAAGCTCTCGGAGAGGAGCTTGAACTGCTGGGCAAAGATGCGGGTCATCTCCTCCGTGATCTCCCCTATAATCTTCTCCAGATCCGCCTTGGCGCTCTCCACGTCGTCCCGCTGGCCGGTGAGATAGGTATAGCGGGTGTTCACCCGGTCGTACTCCTCGATGGCGCCGATGTTGGGGGTGCCCAGGGCGGAGATGCCCCGCTTCAGCTCCCCGATGCGGCGAGCGGCTTTCTGGACGCTCTCCAGCTCGACGCGCTGTGCCTGCGCGTCGGAGTGGCCCAGCTCGTAGTGCTCCCAGAGGCGGTCCAGAATCTGCTTTTCCTCCAGGGCGGAGGTGGCGATCTTCTGCTCCAGCCTGGAGGCGGCGCGCTCCAGATTCAAAAGGTTCTCGTTCATCTCCTGGCTGGCCCGGTTCTGGGCGGTACGCCGGGCCTCCAGGTCCAGTTTCTCCTGGTTCAGGGTCTGGAGCCGGGCCTGGAACGCCTCGCCCCGCTCCGTGAGGGCGGCGATGGCCTCCCGCCGCCGGGCGATCTCCGCGGCGGCCTCGTCGATGTGGGCCTGATAGGCCGCCACGGCCTCCTCCTTCTGCCGGCGGCCGCCGCCGAGGTCTTCGGAGAGACGGCGCAGGTCCTCCGCCCGGCCGGCGGCGGCCTCCCGCTGGGCGGTCAGGGCCGCCAGCTCCTCCTTCTTCCCGGCGATCTCCTCCGCCAGGGCGTTGGACTGGGCCAGCAGCTCCGACTGCCGGTCCAGCCCCTCCTCCGCCTGAGCGCGGAAGGACGCGGCCTGGGCCTCCTGGGCGGCGATCTCCGCCTCCGCGGCCCGGGCTCTCTGGGCGTTCTCCGCCAGACGGCCGGTGAGGCTCTCCAGCTCGCCCTCCAGGTTCTCCCGGTTCTCCCCCAGGGACCGCAGGAGGATGTCAAAGTGGTTCTTGGCGCCCTCCAGCCGCAGCACCTCGTCCTCGGCCTGGCGGCGCTGGCTCTCCGCCGTCTCCAGCTCGTACTGGGCGGCAGCCAGCTCCCGGGCGGCGGCCTCCTCCGCCCGCCTGGCCTCCTCCAACGCCTGGTGCATAGCCCCGGAGCGGCCGCTGAGCTTTTGGAGCTCCGCCGCCCGGCTCAGCACGCCCGCGGAGCGGGAGGTGGAGCCGCCGGTCATGGAGCCGCCCCGGTTGATGACCTGCCCGTCCAGGGTGACGATGCGGAAGGCACTGCGGTACTTCCGGGCCATGGCGATGCCGCAGTCCATGTCCTCGGCGATCACCGTGCGGCCCAGGAGGCTCTCGAAGATGTTCCGGTACTTCTCGTCAAAGGTGATGAGGCGGGAGGCGATTCCCACAAAGCCGAACTCCCCCTCCACGCCGTTTTGCCGCAGCTCCTCGCCCCGGATGGCGGTGAGGGGCAGGAAGGTGGCCCGGCCGGCGTCCCGCTGCTTGAGGTAGTTGATGGCGCTCTTGGCGTCCTCCTCCCGGTCCACCACGATGTTCTGGAGACCCGCCCCCAGGGCGATCTCGATGGCCAGGCTGTACTTTCCGTCGGTCTTCATCAGATTCGCCACGGGGCCGTGGATGCCCCGCAGGCTGCTCTTCGCCTGCATCACCGTCTTGACGGCCTTGGAGAAGCCCTCGTACTCCTTCTCCATCTCCGTCAGCAGGCGGATGCGGTTGTCCAGGGCGCCGGCGTCCATGGTCAGCTTGACCCGCTGCTCCGCGGCGGCGGCGGCCTTCTTCTTCCGCTCCTCCATCCGCAGGCTGTGGCCGGCGATGATGTTGCCGACGGCGGCGGCCTCGTCCCGGGCGTCCTCCAGGGCACGGCGGTTGGCCCCGGCCTCTCTCTCCGCCTCCTCCAGCTGGGCGGCGGCGGCGGTCAGCTCCTCCTCCACGGCGGTCTTCCGCTCCGTGATCTGGCCCGTCTCCGCGGTCAGGGCGGCGGCGTCCGCCCGGCGGTCGGCGGCGGCGGCCACGGCGATGGCCTCCTTGGCCCGCAGGGCCTCCGCCTCGTCCTGGGCCCCGCCGGCGCGGTCGGCGGCGGCCCGGGCCTGGGCCAGCAGGTCCTCCAGCGCCCCGCTCAAAGCCTCCAGGGACTGGTCGATCTCCGCCACGCGGGCCTCCTGTTCCTCCGCCTGTCTCTGGAGGCTGCCGGCACGGCTGTCCGTCTCCTCCAGCTCCTGGCGGGAGCGGCGGATGTTCTCCTCGTTGTGGGCGATGGTGCTCTCCAGCACCGCCACGGCGGACTCCTGCTCCGTCACCTGGGTGCCGATGGCGGCGGCCTCCTCCCGGATGGACTCGGCCTCCACGTCCTTCTCCCGCATCTTCTCGCCGAACCGCTCCCCCTCCGCGTAGAGGGTGTCCAGGGCGGCGCGGGCCTCGTCCCGGGCGGCCTCGGCGGCGTGGAAGTCCGCCTCCGTCTTCCGGGCCTGGATCTTCAGGTTGTCCAGGTTCTCCAGCCACACGGAGATCTCCAGAAGCCGCAGCTCGTCCCGGAGGACCAGGTACTTTTTCGCCTTCTCCGCCTGGTCCCGCAGGGGCTCCACCTGGAGCTCCAGCTCCGCGATCTTGTCGTTGATCCGCACCAGGTTCTCCTGGGTGCGCTCCAGCTTCCGCTCGGAGTCCTCCTTCCGGTGGCGGAACTTGGAGATGCCGGCGGCCTCCTCGAAGATCTCCCGCCGGTCGCCGCTGCGGGTGGACAGGATCTCGTCGATCTTGCCCTGGCCGATGATGGAGTACCCCTCCCGGCCCATGCCGGTGTCCATGAAGAGCTCCGTCACGTCCTTGAGCCGGACGGACTGGCGGTTGATGTAGTACTCGCTCTCGCCGCTGCGGTAGTAGCGGCGGGTCACCGCCACCTCCGATTCCTCCAGGGAGGGGAAGATGCCCCCGGTGTTGTCCAGCACCAGCGTCACCTGGGCGAAGCCCACCTGGGCCCGCTTCTCCGTGCCGCCGAAGATGACGTCCTCCATCTTGGCCCCCCGGAGGCCCTTGGCGCTCTGCTCGCCCATGACCCAGCGGATGGCGTCGGAGATGTTGCTCTTGCCGGAGCCGTTGGGGCCCACGATGGCGGTGATGTCCTCGCCGAAGTTCAGGACGGTCTTGTCGGGAAAGGATTTGAAGCCTTGAATTTCCAATGCTTTCAGGTACACAGTTTCACCTCGCCGGTCTTTTCACATACTATAACTAAATTACTATACCAGAGAAATCCCTATTTTTCAAGAGGCAGGTTGTCCGGCGGGGCGGGATACGGAAACTCTTGCATTACCGGGAAAGCTGTGTTATGATTCGACATGGAAAACAAAAATGCGGCAGCCTGTGGGTGTTGGCCCACCCACAGACCTGCGCAGGTGCTGGAACCACCTGCACAACGGCCATCCGGCCGCACCGCATGGAATATTATATGACATTCCGGCCCTTTTCGCAAGGGGCGGGTTTTGTGTCGTTGTATTTCTGCGTCTGTGTCGCATAAGGAGTTTCGCTTCTTACGCTGTGTAGGCTTATGCCCTGCACGGCGTTTTTGTTTTCACCCGGCGCTCCGGGGGCCGCGGCCCCCGGGGACGCTGTGGTGGAAAGCGCCTCTCGCAAAAACTACACACCCCGCAGCGGAAGACCCACAAAAAATTATAAGGGGGAACCTGCAATGCTGAGCGAGAAAAAAGAGGAGATCATGGAGGCCCTGGAGGAAGTTATGGAGGACGGCCTGCCGGGAAAGAGGGCTTTGAGCTGGAAGACAGCGGCGGCCGCGGTGCTGATTCTCGCGGTTCTGGCGGGAGGTCTGTACCTGTCCTGGAGCCGCCAAAGCCAGCTGCTCCGGCAGCTGGAACAGCAGGCGGTCCAGATCGAGCGTCAGAATCAGCTGATCAAAGCGTATGAGGAAAAAGAGAAGACCTCCAAAAAATCCATTCCCGTCATCACCAGTGAGACATTAAAGAGCCAGATCAACGCTCTCCAGGAACTGGTCACCCAGGAGTACATCTACACCAACGCCGACCGGCGGACCGATAACGTCAAGTGGCTCTTCAACTGGACAAGACCTTTCAGCGGCACCAGCCTGCTGGTCACCTACGACGGATCGATCAAGGCGGGCGTCGACCTGAGCGAGGCGCGGGTCGATGTCGACGAGGAGACGCGCGAAATTACCATCACCCTGCCTCCGTCCAGAATCACGGACAACAACATTCCCCAGGAGAGCATCACGGTTGTGGAGGTCAAAAACGGCCTTTTCAACGAAGTGACCTTTGACGACTACAACACCTTCATCAGCGAGCAGAAAGTCATCATGGAGAGCAAGGCCATTGAGCGTGGAATTCTGGAAAAGGCCTCCGAGGAGGCGAGAAAATCCATTGAGGCATTCTTGGCCCCCCTGCCCGGTCTCACAGGGAAGGATGCCTACTCGCTGGAAATCAAATAACTGCGCCGCGGGGCCTGCTTTCTTGAAAGCAGGCCCCGGCCTTTTAACCCTGTCCCAGGCGGCACCGCTCCAAAAACGCCTCAAACAGCCGCCGTCCCAGCTCACCCGGCAGCCGCTCCGGATGCCACTGGACGCCCCACACCGGCAGCGTCCGGTGCTCTGCCGCCTCCACTACGCCGTCCGGCGCCCACTGGACGGCCTCCAGCCCCTGCCCCAGCCGGTCCACCGCCTGGTGGTGGGCACTGTTGACCACGGCCTCCTCCCCGCAGATCCGGCGGAGGAAAGAGGCCGCCGTGCGGACACCGTGGCGCCGGTCCGCGCCGTCCACGGCGCTGTGGCCCGGCAGGTCCTGAATCAGTGTGCCGCCGAAGAAGACGTTGATGGTCTGGAGGCCCCGGCAAATCCCCAGAACCGGTTTTCCCGCGGCGGTAAACCGCTCCAGCAGAAGGAGCTCCGCCGCGTCCCGCTCCGGCTCCAGCTCCCTGGAGGCGGTGTTGGGCTGGCCGTACCGCCAGGGCTCCAGATCGCCGCCGCCGGGCAGCAGTAGTCCGGCGCAGTCCACGGCCGGCTCCGGGGTGTCGGAGAAAAATGCCTGCCCGCCGGCGGTCTCCACAGCTCTGCGGTAATTGACGTACCGTTCCTCTTTGCCAAAGATAAAAATCATGCAGTCCATAGCCATGCCTCCCTGTTGATGTTCCTGGACTCATTTTACTACAGAATCCCATGCCGGCGCAATCCCGGGCTTGCAATGTGGGAAAATCTATGGCATAATAGGGCTGAAAACAGAATACGGAGATGTACCCAAGTGGTTGAAGGGTCTGCACTCGAAATGCAGTAGGCGCCTAATAAGCGCGCGAGAGTTCGAATCTCTCCATCTCCGCCAAACCAAGAACCCACTTTAGATGCCGTAGGCTGAACGCCTACGGCATCAGTGGTTTCCGGGGATTTTGATCCTTGATTTTTCACCAGTCAAATGGGAGATGTAAATAAGGGTTTTCGAGCAGCTGGGGGGATTCGAACCCTCGTAATACACAATTGAAAAAAGGCGCTAAATTTCAAGCGCCGATTTTATGCGTCGATCAGATGGCAATGAACAGCCATTCGGTCGGCGCTTTTTCCATACCGGCAAAAAGGGCGCTATCATTCTGAAGCAGAAAGGAGAAGCAAACATAATGAATACAGACGAAAAAAACAGGTATTTTCAAGAGCTTGCCCACAATCTCCAGCATGAGGGATTCACCGTAAAACCGGAAACGGAAGACGGCCTTCTGCCGGTGGACCTGGACGGACAGCGTCTCTGTCAGATCACGGAGACCAGCGGTGTCCGATACTGGAAGGAGGACGTGGCCAGTGACAGCCGGCAGGAGGCCTTGGACAGGATAACAGCCATCACCAAGTCCACTGCCGAGTATATGCGCCAGATGGAGACAGCGCCTCAGCTGACGGCCAGCGGTCTGACGGGTGACTACCGGCTGCTGGCTGATTTCAACAACGTAGTGCTGGCGGGTCACCCTACCCGGTACGGCGTCCAGTTTGTCACCTGGGAACGGGTGCGGGAACGCACCGCTTTACACCAGGGACACTACCACGGCCCCGACATCGGCCTGGAAAGCTATACCGCCGCCAAGCGAGACTTCGCAGCCCGTTCCGGCCTTGTTCCCCGCAGCGCCCTTTTTGCTCCGGAGCAAATGACGGAGATTTACCGCTGCATACACGAAACATTGGACGGCAGCTGCCCCATCACAGAAGAACGGCAGAAATGCCTGGAATCCACTGCGGAGCAAATTGAGCACAGCGTCCCGGATCTGGATGAGCGGGTGGCGCTCTCTAATGGCAAAGAATTAGAATATGCAGATGCATTATTCGCTGAAAGCAATGGGATGCAGTTCGGTATTTAGCTTTGGTTTACAAGGAAAAACAGCGCCCTGATTAACAGGCATAAACGGGAGACAGTTATGGCCCAATATCACAGCGGTTATTTTCGCCTGCGTGTACTTGGCCTGGGCAGTAATGGCTCCCCCTCGAGCCATATCCCATTATAACTGACGTGTGTATTTGAAAGCTTCATACCCACGAGTTTGGAAAGTCCCTCCAACGCTTCAAAATCCGATATACAGGGCTCTTCCTGTGAGTCATCCAAATTTGGATCATATATGACAGCACGCCAGAAATACCGGTCTTTGACTTCAACGCTGAAGTTCTCTCCATGTGTAAAAACGGTGCGCCGGAGAAGGTCGTGAAATTCATCAAAGCTATAGAATATACAGGTAACTCTTTTCATAAGCATCTTTCCCCTACTGTGTTTCCCGTATTTTTCGGAAACAGAAATTGCGCTCCATGGGAATTCCATTCGGAAAGGAACCATCCGACGGGAAAAAATATTCCGGAGGCTGAAGCCCTGATTCAATAGCGGCATGAACCTGGTCATAAAAGCGTATCGTTCCCAACAGCTCATAATCCGGATCTTTAAAAACTGATCTTATATTTTCCCCACCTTCCGCAAGCAGCAGAATGCCGCCAAGACGCAGGCAGGACTTCATCGTTTGGCTTACATCCCCCGCGTTCTGCGAAATCAGAAGGTCTGCCTGTGGGATGTCAAGCGGATACCGGTAGTCCTGATTGTAAAAACAAAACCTGCATGGTTCAGAATATACCCTGTTTTTATCCAGGTATTTTTGAATACGTTCCCGCTGCTGAAAGAAATCATTTATGACCGAAAATTGGTCAATATAAATGACATTCGGAATATAGAGTGACGGAAACAAATCATCGGCTGAACCGGGGTAGCACGCGGTTTGAATTTGATATGCTTTCGCCACGGTCCGATAGAGCAATGGCTTGCCGGGTGTATAACAGATGAGATCAAAATCCGGAAGAAGCAGCTCCATAATGGCCTCCCATGTGTGGCTTTCAGTGCAGAAAACAATCTGTGTTACACAAGTATTGTAGCGAATTTACCCGGAAAAATCAATCGTGGCAAGGTGGAATGTAATACTACTGGACTTTTTTATTTGTACCATTTGAGGCCGTTTCCCGGAAAAAGGGCAGCGCCTCTTTTCTTTTTGTCCTTTTTTCGGGAACTGCAAATAACATTGAGGAGGACAAAAAGAATATGGCACGATATTTCATGGGTGACACCCGTCTGGCGGGATTTGAGAGGATGATGATGGACCCATCCAGGAGGGTTCCCATCCAGACCGATACCCGGAGGAAAAGGCCACAGAAGAAGCCGCCCCGCAGCCAGCCACCGCTTTCCCCCGCACGGAAGACGCGGGAGGGCGGCGTATGAACTATGTGATCAAAGCGGTCCTAAGCAACCCCCAGCACCCGGAATGCGGACAGATCACCATCCCCTTCCCCATCCCCGCTGACCAGTACGATCAGACGATTGAGATGCTCCGGGCAATGGACCTGGGTCACGCTATGGACCGGGACTGCACGGTGGATGATGTGGACAGCCACTACAGTGTGCTGAGCACACTCAATGGTACGCTGGTCAACGTGGACCAGCTGGACTATCTGGCAAAGCGGCTGGACAGCTTCTGCGCGGGCGAGGACGCCCAGTTCCAGGCCATGGCCTGTAAGCTGGAGCTAAAGGACATCAAGGATTTCATCAATCTCACGTTCTGCTGCCAGCAGGTCACGGTCATCACAGACTTTTCCGATTTGGAGTCCATAGGGCGCAGCCATTTTCTGAATCTGAATGGCGGCAGTACCAGGACGGAGGAGTTGGAGCACCTGGACGGCGCCGAAACCGCCCTGCTGCTGATCGACAGCGGCGGCGAGGCGGTCACCCCTTACGGCGTGGTCTACGACAACGGCATGGTGCTGAAGGAGCTCTATAATGGGCATCAATTCCCCGCATATCTCTATGACAGCCCTCTCATGGTGCTGGAGGTCACGCCGAAACAGGGCCTCGCGGAGGGGAAAAATCCGGAACACCTGTACCTCCCCGCTTCGGAACACCAAATTGAGCGGACACTGCTCCGGGTTGACATTGACACAATGTCTGACGCACGGGTGCGCCTTGATTTTGATGAGCTGCCGGAAAAAGTGGCGGACGCACTGAATCTGGAGCGGCTGTCCGGTGATGGTCTTTCCGCTCTCAACCGGATGTGCCAGGTCATTTCAACGATGAACGAAGCGGATATGGAGAAGCTGAACGCGGTGGTCCTGATGGCAAAGACATCGGGCGTTGTTTCCATCTGCCGTCTGGCGGAGAACCTGGGCCAGTTCAGCTTCGTTCCCGGCGTTCAGACTCCGGAGGCATATGGCAGATACATGATCCGGCAGTCGGGAAAGTTTCAGTATGACGAAGATCTGGAGGACTGCTATGACTACCGGCGCTATGGGGAACAGTGCGTCCGGCAGGAGAGCGGACAGTTCAACGAATGCGGCTACGTGGTATATCACGGCGGCGTTCCACTGGAGGAGCTGATGCGGGACATACCCATGGAACCGCTCCGGGAAAGCCCGGCTCCGCGGCAAGAACCGCCGGGGAAGATCGCCCTGACCCTCGCCACCGCGGACCGGTGGTATTACCTCACGCTCCCCGCCTCAGAGGTGGAGATGACGCAGGCAAAACAGGACCTGGACGTGGAGGACTTTTCTCAGGCCGGCATCACCGCCGTTAAATTCTCCGCGCCGCGGCTGGACAGCCTGCTCCCGCTGGATACAATCTGCGTAGAGGACGCCAACGCATTGGCGTACTGTCTCCAGGAGATGGAACGGGAGGAGGGCGAACTGACAAAGTTCTGTGCGGTCCTGGAGGTGGAACAGCCGGACACCCTTGCGGAGGTCCTCAAGATTGCTATGAACCGGGATGACTATGAGCTGGTCCCGGAGAACGCGGAGGAGTACGGAAAGCAGATACTCCGCCGCATCGGGGTGGATGATGAGATCATCGACACCATCGACGGCTATATGGACTTCGCCCAACTCGGCACAGACTCCCTGGCGGAGGATGGCGTTCGCCGGACAGAGTCCGGTCTGGTCCGCCGCCTGAGCAATCCCTTTCCGCCTGAGCCGGAGATCGGACAGGCGATGCTGTGAAAATCGGCCTGATTGACGTTGACGGCCACAGTGGATTTCCCAATCTGGCGCTGATGCGGCTGTCCGCCTGGCATAAAAACCGAGGTGACGTTGTGGAGTGGTGGAACGGCTTCTGCCACTACGACCGCGTCTATATGAGCAAGGTTTTCACGTTCACGCCGGACGTTGATACGGTAATCAACGCCGCTGAGATCATCCGGGGCGGTACCGGCTATAAGGACTACGGCAGCCTGCCGGATGAAATTGAGAGGACCGCGCCGGATTACTCAATTTACCCAGGGGTTGACTACGCCATCGGGTTTCTGACCCGTGGATGTATCAGACGATGTCCCTGGTGCATAGTCCCAATAAAGGAAGGGCAAATCAGGCCGGCGTCCACCTGGGAGGAGATCAAGCGCCCGGACAGTGACAGGATCATCTTCATAGACAACAATGTCCTGGCCTGTGACCATGGCCTCCAGCAAATTGAGGCCATGGGAGGGCAAAGGGTTTGGGTGGATTTCAATCAAGGATTGGACGCCCGCCTCATTACTCCGGAAACTGCGGCGCTCCTGGCCCGGCTGAAATGGATCAAATTTGTCCGTCTGTCCTGTGATACCGCAGAGATGCTCCCTGTGATTGAGCGGGCTGTTGCGTATATGAAAGAAGTCGGAATCGCGAAATCCAGGTTCTGGGCCTACATGCTGGTCCAGGACGTAGAGGAGGCAAACCGGAGGGCATGCGCCCTGGACAAGATGGGTATAGAGATCTTTGCCCAGCCCTACCGAGACTACAACGGCGGCGAACCCACCGAGGAACAGAGGCGGTTTGCCAGATGGGTAAACAGAAAGCCGATTTTCCGCTCCTGTACCTGGGAGAAGTTCAAAAAAGAGTAGACTTCCGGGCGGTTCTGTGGTATCTGTTGTGTCCATAAATCAAGGAAAAGGAGATGAAACCCTTTGTACATTGACCTTTACAAAGACCGGATGCACCCGGCGGAGCTGTTCGGGAAGCAGGTCCTCTACAGCGAACAGCCCATTGCTCGGGAGGAGGTTCCGGAAGGCTGGCACTGCTATGATCTCTGCGGGACTGACCGGAAGCCGGATCAGCCGCTGAAGCTGACGGATCTTGCTGTGGTGTACCGTGTCGGCACGGTACTTTCCCCCCAGCCTCTGAAGAAGGCTGCCACCGCAGAGAGAAAAGTGAAGGACCTGGTTCTGACCTATGAGGAGCCGGTCACGCTGGCGGAGTTCTGCCGTCAGCAGCATCTGCCCTGTCCCCAGGACCCGAGAAAATACATCCTGTGCCCCGCTTCCCCCGAGGAGGCGGGGCTGTTCTTTGCCCAGACGCCGGAGAAGGATAAGAATCTTGGAGCAATCGGCCACGTCCGCATGGACTTCGGCAGCGGTGGGAAGTCCTTCTATCACACCTGGTGGCCCAGGGGGCCCGAGGAGCTGAACACGCAGGAGTTCAAGGCCGAACTCCAGGAGGTTGTTGACGAGCTGAGGAAAACCGTGCTGAAAAGCCTCGGTTCCATGCGCCGCTACTGCTGGGGCCACGGCGGGGAGATCAGCGGCGGTTCCCTCTGCCAGAATTACGGCTTCACCGTGGAGACCGAGCGGTACCTCTACCGCCTGCGGTGCAATCCCGCGGAGGGCGACTACCAGGCATACCTCTCCTGCTTTGACAAGCAGGCCCAGCAGATGGGGCTGACGGAAAAAGGGCGCC
>CAMNRF010000045.1 GCA_946551795.1 uncultured Oscillibacter sp. | reverse complement strand
CCCAGCCGGCGTACTGGCAGGCGGTGGAGGAGACCGTGGGGGACGCCCCCTCCACGCTGCGGATGATTCTGCCGGAGGCCCAGCTGAACGACCCGGATGTGGACAGCCATATCGCCTCCATCAACGATTCCATGCAGAAGTATCTGGATCAGGGCGTGTTCCGGGAGCTGCCGTCGTCCCTCATCTACATCGAGCGGACCCAGTCCGACGGCCGGGTCCGCCGGGGGCTTATCGGCATGGTGGATCTGGAGCAGTACGACTTCACCCCCGGCTCCGGCGCGCTGATCCGGGCCACCGAGGGCACCGTCCTCTCCCGCATCCCGCCCCGGGTGCGGGTTCGGCAGGACGCCCCCATCGAGCTGCCCCACGTGATGCTGCTGATCGACGACCCGGCGCGCACCGTCATCGAGCCCCTGGCGGCGGAGAGCGAGAAGATGGAGAAGCTCTATGACTTCGACCTCCAGCAGGGCGGCGGCCGCCTCACCGGCTGGCGGCTGACGGCGGCCCAGACGGACGCCGCGGCGGACGCCCTGGCGGGCCTTTGCACACCGGCGGAGATGGAGCGGAAGTACGGCATGAGGGACGCCGCTCCCCTGCTCTTCGCCGTGGGGGACGGCAACCACTCCCTGGCCACCGCCAAGCAGTGCTATGAGAACCTGAAAAAGGTGACGCCGGAGGCGGAGTGGGCCGATCTCCCCGCCCGGTACGCCCTGGTGGAGGTGGTGAACAACCACGACGGCGCCCTGACCTTCGAGCCCATCCACCGGGTTGTCTTCGGCGTGGAGCCGGAGAAGCTGCTGGAGGAATTCAAGGCCTTTTATCCCGGCGCCCACGAGGGCCCGGGCGAGGGCCATACCATCGCCTACACCTATGCGGGCCATACCGGCTGCGTCACCGTGCCCCAGCCGAAGGTCCAGCTGGCGGTGGGCACCCTCCAGGCGTTTTTGGACGACTACGTCAAAAAGAGCGGCGGAGAGGTGGACTATATCCACGGCGACGAGGTGACGGACGAGCTGGGGGCCAAGCCCGGCAACATCGGCTTCAAGCTCCCGGCCATGGGCAAGGAGCAGCTCTTCAAGACCGTCATGGCCGACGGCGTGCTGCCCCGCAAGACCTTCTCCATGGGCCATGCCCAGGACAAGCGGTACTACGTGGAGGCCCGCAGGATCAAATAATATAGCGCCCCGCGCCGTGTTCCCAGCGGCGCGGGGCGCCTTACAGAAAGAAGAGTGGGTATGGAGGGCATGACAAGAAAGGCCCCGGCGAAGATCAACCTGGCCCTGGACATCCTGGGCCCCAGGCCGGACGGCTACCATGAGATGCGGATGGTGATGCAGGCTGTGTCGTTGTGCGACACGGTGACACTGGAGGAGGCGGAGGAGGGCTTTTTCCTCCATGCGGACGGGAGCTTCCGCCCGGCGGGGGAGAAATCCCTGGAGCAGCGGGCGGCGGAGGCGTTTTTCCAGGAGCTGGGCCGGCCCTGTCCGCCCCTGTCCGTGGGGCTGGAAAAGCGGATTCCGGCCTACGCGGGCCTGGGGGGCGGCAGCGCCGACGTGGCGGCCCTGCTGCGTCTTCTGCGGCGGCGGTACGCCCCGGAGCTGCCCCTGGAGACGCTGGAGAGGATCGGACTGACGGTGGGCAGCGACATGCCCTTCTGCCTCCGGGGGGGTGCCGCCCTGGCGGAGGGGCGGGGAGAGGTCCTGACGGACCTGCCGTCTCTGCCGCCCTGCTGGATTGTGATCTGCAAGCCGGACTTCGACCTCCCCACAGGGGAGATGTTCGCCAGGGCACGGGGCCGGATTTTCCAGACCCGCCCGGATGTGGACGGCATGGTGGACGCCCTGCGGGCGGGGCGGCTGGAGGGTGTCACGAAGCGGCTCTGCAATGTGTTTGAGGAGGTCCTGCCGGCGGAGATCCGGGAGGAGATCCAGGGGATCAAGGCGGCCATGGGGCGCTGCGGCGCGCTGAACGCCGCCATGAGCGGCTCCGGCCCCGCGGTGTTCGGGATCTTTTCGGCGGCGGAGGAGGCCGCCGCCGCCGAGGAGACCCTGCGGGCCTGGTGCGGCCAGGCCTTCCTGACCCGGCCGATAGAACGGCCGGAGGATTTCACGGTTTAGATTTCCTTTTCAGATTGGCGCCGCATAATGCTGGGTTTTGGAATGATTCGTCAGAATATCTCAAATTGGGGGAACTGCCAGTACTGGCAGTTCCCCCAATAAACCGGAGCTTACTTGCGGATTACTTTCCTCATACCGGAGGAGCCGCAGAATTCGTGGGGAATTACTTTGAATCCTCTTTTCTCATAAAATGCCTCTTTTCCTTTTTCTGCGATTAACTGTATACTGGAACGCCCTCCAAATGGTGTTTCTCTGTCAACATAGTCCACGATCATATTCAATATTTTGCTGCCGATACCCATTTGCTGATAAGTAGGCTGTACTACAATATCGACTATCATGTAATACATTCCGTCACCTATCAATCTTCCCATTCCAACTACCTGATAGTTCTTACTTGCAGCCACGGTATATAAATTATTTTTGAGTGAATTTTCTGCCTGCACTTTTGAAAAATTCGTCCAGCCTACGCTTCGTCTGAGTCTGCAATAGTCCTCATAAGACAGGGCGTTTTCTATATAATCCATATAAAACCGTATCCTCCAGAGCCCGATTGACTGCTCAAATTCTAGCATAGAATTTGGACCCATTCAAGGCGCTTTCGTAATATTGCTGGCGTTTTCAGCCGGCAGCACGTTTCTAAATGGGGCGTTTAGAAACGAAAATTTCTGTCCATACTGATGATCAGCGCCGGGAGACCGGCCTACATAAGTAAAGGACGGAATGAATATGAAAACCGCTGAAAGCCCCAAGAATAAGCTGAAACTCTTTGAGATCGCCCTGCTGGCCGGCCTGGCGGTGTTCCTGGCCTCCGGGGGACTGGCCCTGCGGGCCCAGGCCCAGCTGGCGGACCGGGTGGTGCGGCTCCATGTGCTGGCCAACTCCGACGGGGAGGAGGACCAGGCCCTGAAACTGCTGGTGCGGGACCGGGTGCTGGCCCGGGCCACAGAGCTCCTCACCCGGGCCGGGGACCGGACCGAGGCGGAGTCCCTCCTCCGGGCGGCGCTGCCGGAGCTGGAGGCCCTGGCGGCCCGGGAGCTGCGGGCCAACGGCTGCGATTACCCTGTGACGGCGGAGCTGACGGACACCGAGTTCCCCACCCGGGAGTACGACGGCTTCACCCTGCCCGCCGGGGAGTACCTGGCGCTGCGGGTGGTGATCGGAGAGGGGGCGGGGCGGAACTGGTGGTGCGTGGTGTTCCCGCCCCTGTGCACCGCGGCCTCCGCCGACGTCCCCGCCGCCGCCCTGGCGGCGGGCCTCACGGAGGAGCAGGTGGGCCTTATCACGGAGGAGGACCGGGGCTATGTGCTGAAGTTCAAGGCCGTGGAGTGGTGGGAGGAGATTCGGGCCCGCCTGGAGGGCGGAGAGAATTAGATCGGACACACAGGATGCGAGAGCCCGCCGCCGGAACCCTCCGGCGGCGGGCTTTTCACGCCGTGAAAAGAATTGCCCCCGGGGACCGGATGTGCTATCATAGGAAAAACAGTCGAAACCGGGAGGGCGGACCTTATGCTGCACATTCTCATCGGACGGGCCAAGACGGGAAAATCGGACGCGGTGCTCCGCCGCATCCGGGAGCTGGGCACCGGCGGACAGCAGATTCTGCTGGTGCCGGAGCACGCCTCCCACCAGGCGGAGGTGGACCTGTGCCGGGCCTGCGGTCCCACCGCCAGCCGCCACGCGGAGGTGCTGAGCTTCCGGCGCCTGGCGGAGCGGGTGCTGGCCATCACCGGCGGCGCGGCAGGGGTGGCGCTGGATGCCGGCGGCAAGCTGCTGACGCTGCAAAAGGCCCTTTTGGAGGCGGCCCCGGAGCTGACAGTCTACCGCCGCCCCTCCCAGAAGTCCGCCTTCCTCCAGCAGCTGCTGGACCTCTTTGACGAGCTGCGGTGCTACGAGGTGACGCCGGAGATTTTATACGAGCAGTCCCGGGACATCGCCGGGGCCACCCGGGACAAGCTCCGGGACCTGAGCCTTCTGTACGGGGCCTACGAGGCCCGCCTCCGCCGCCCCGGCCTGGACGCCCGGGACCGCATGAGCAGGCTCTGCGACAGCCTGGAGCCCTCCGGCTACGCCCGGGGGAAGGACGTCTTCATCGACGGGTTTACTTACTTCAACGCCCAGGAGCGGCGGGTGCTGGAGGTGCTGCTGCGGCAGAGCCGCTCCGTCACCGTCACGCTGCTGGGGGAGCTGAACAGCCGGGAGGAGATCTTCGAGCCCTCCCTCAGGACGCTGGACCGCCTCCGCCGCCTTGCGGAGCGGAGCGGCTGCGGGGTGGAGGTCCGGGAGCTGACGGCCAGGAATGAGACCGCCCTGGGCCACGTGGAGCGGTATTTCTTCGGGGAGAGCCGGCCCTTTGCCGGGGACTGCGGCGCCGTCCGCCTCCGGGAGGCGGACACGGTGCTGACCGAGGTGGAGCGGACGGCGGCGGACATCCTGCGGCTGACGGCGGCGGGGAGGTGCCGCTTCCGGGACATCACCGTGGCGGCCCGGAACCTGGGGGACTACGCCGGGACCATCGAGACCGTGTTTGAGCGGTACGGCGTCCCGGCCTATCTCAGCCGCCGCAGCGATATTCTGGAAAAGCCGGCGGTGAGCCTCCTCACCGGTGTGCTGGCGGCCATCGGCGGCGGGTACGAGTACGACGATATGTTCCGCTGTCTCAAGACGGGCCTGGCCGGCCTCACGCCGGAGGAGTGCGACCTGCTGGAGAACTACGTCCTCAAGTGGGAGATCCACGGCGGGATGTGGCTGCGGGACGTGGACTGGACGGAGAACCCCGACGGCTACGGCGCCCCCTGGAACGAGGCCCGGCAGGCTCTGCTGGACCATGTCAACGAGCTGCGCCGCCGGGTGCGGGGACCCCTTTCCCGTCTGGCGGAGGGCTTAAAGGCCGGGGAGACGGCGGGGGAGAAGATCGACGCCCTCTACGGCTTTATGGAAGAACTCCGCCTCCAGGACGCCCTGGAGGCCCAGATGCGCGCCCAGGCCGCCGCCGGGCGGCTCCAGGACGCGGAGGAGACGGCCCAGCTGTGGGAGATCCTCTGCGGCGTGCTGGACCAGTTTGTGGAGATTCTGGGGCCGGAGCCCATGGGACTGGACGAGTTCACCCGGCTGTTCCGCCAGGTGCTGACGGAGTACAGCGTGGGCACCATCCCCGTGTCGCTGGACCAGGTGTCCGTCAGCGAGATCACCCGGAACGACCGGCACACGGCCAAGTACCTCTTTCTCCTGGGGGCCAACGACCACGTCCTGCCCTCCCCCGGCCAGGGGGGCGGCATCCTCAATGACGACGACCGGGACGAGCTGGCCCAGCGGGGAGTAGAGCTGGCCCCCGCGGGCATGGAGCGCATGGGCATCGAGCTCCAGAACCTCTACGCCGCCCTGGCCCAGCCCAGGGAGGGGCTGACGGTGAGCTACCCCACGGCGGACGCCGCCGGGGCGGAGCTGCGCCCCGCCTTTGTGGTGGGGCGTCTGCGGGCCCTGTTCCCGGAGGCGCGGCTGGAGCGGGAGGACAACGGCCGGGCCTACCGCCTGGCGGCCCCCCTCCCGGCGCTGGAGACGGCGGTCCCCGGCGGGGCGCTGTGGAATTACTTCGCGGAAAACCCGGCCTTCGCGGGGCGGCTTTCCGCCATGGAGCGGGCCTCCCATCTGCGGCGGGGGAGCCTGTCCCCCGGGGCGGTGCGGGCGCTGTACGGTGAGCGGGCGGCCATGTCCGCCTCCCGGCTGGAGCGGATGCGCTCCTGCCACTTCGCCTACTTCATGGAGTACGGTCTGCGGGCAAGGCCCCGGACCCCCGCGGCCTTCGACGCGCCTCAGATTGGAACCTTCCTCCACTACCTGCTGGAGAACGTCACCCGGGACGTGCTGGCCCAGGGGGGCTTCGGCCGGGTGGAGCGGGAGGACCTCCGGGCCCTGGTGCGGTGGTACATCGAGGAGTACGCCGCCCGGGAGCTGCCGGACCTGGAGAAAAAGAGCGCCCGGTTCCGCTACCTCTTCGCCCGGCTGCGGAATACCGCCTACGCCGTGGTGGAGCAGGCGGCGGAGGAGCTGCGCCACTCGGACTTCATCCCTCTGGAGTTCGAGCTCAGCTTCGGGGACGGCGGGGCCCTGCCCGCCGTAGTGGTCTCCGAGCCCGACGGCGAGCTGCGGGTGGGGGGCAAGGTGGACCGGGTGGACGGCTGGGTGAGGGACGGTAAGCTCTACCTCCGGGTGGTGGACTACAAGTCCGGCCGGAAGGCCTTTGACCTCTCGGCGGTGCGGATGGGGCTGGACATCCAGATGCTGCTGTACCTCTTCACCCTGCAAAAGGAGGGGCGGGAGCACTTCGGCCGGGAGATCGAGCCGGCGGGGGTGCTGTACCTCCCCGCCCGGGACGAGATCCTCTCCATGGAGCGGAACGTCCCCCCGGAGAAGCTCCAGAGCGAGCGGGAGAAGCAGCTGCGCCGCTCCGGTCTCCTGCTGGCGGAGCCGGCGGTGCTCCAGGCCATGGAGCACGAGGCCCTCCGGGAGCCCCGGTACCTGCCCCTGCGGGTGAGCCGGGACGGAAATCTCTCCGGCAGCATCGCCTCGGCGGCCCAGCTGGGAAAGCTGGGGCACTACGTGGAGTGTCAGCTGAAAGAGATCGCCCGGGAGCTCCGCCAGGGCAACATCGACGCGGACCCCTGGTGCCGCGGCGAGGACGACAGCTGCTGCAAATACTGCCAGTGGGCCGGCGCCTGCCACTTCCAGGACGGGCGGGACGGCGACCATCTGCGCTACATCCTGCCGGTGAAGGCGGAGGACTTCTGGCGGGAGATCGGGGAAGAGGAGGAGTGACATGGGAGAGCTGAAACTGACGCCCCAGCAGCGGGCCGTGGTGGAGAACCGGGGCGGGAGCCTGCTGGTGTCCGCCGCCGCCGGCTCCGGCAAGACCAAGGTGCTGGTGGAGCGGCTGTTCCGCTATGTGACGGAGGAGCGGTGCCATGTGGACGACTTCCTGATCATCACCTATACCAAGGCCGCGGCGGCGGAGCTCAGGAGCAAGATCGCCGCGGAGCTCACCAAACGCCTGGCGGAAAATCCGGGGGACGGCCATCTGAAGCGCCAGGTGCTGCGGGTGTACCAGGCGGACATCAAGACCGTGGACGCCTTCTGCACCTCGCTGCTGCGGGAGAACACCCACCTGCTGGCCCGGGAGGGGGACCGCCACGCCCTGACGCCGGATTTCCGGGTGCTGGACGAGAGCGACGCCGTCCTCCTCCGCCGCCGGGTGCTGGAGCGTGTGCTGGAGCGGTTTTACGACGAGCTGACCCCCGGCGGGGAGCTGCTGGCGGACACCCTGGGGGCGGGGCGGGACGACACGCGCCTTGCGGAGCTGGTGCTGGAGCTCTACGGCAAGCTCCAGAGCCACGCCTGCCCCGGGCGGTGGCTGGAGGAGAGCCGGGGGGCCTGGTCCCGCCTGGAGGGCGGCTTTGACGACACCCCCTACGCCCGGGAGCTGCTGGTCTTTGTCCGGCGGAAGGCCCTCCACTGGGCGGAGCTCCTCCGGCGCTCCGGGGCCCGGACGGAGGGAGACCCGGCGCTGGCCTCCGGCTATGGGGAGAAATTCCTCACCGCCGCCCGGGGCTTTCAGGTCCTGGGGGAGGCGGAGAGCTGGGAGGCGGCCCGCCGGGCGGCGCTGGACATTGACTTCCCCCGGCTGACCACCCCGAAGGGCCGCAGGGACGATGCGGAGGTCACTGCCCTGAAACAGGTCTGGGACGGATGCAAGGCGGAGACGAAAAAGCTGCTGGGCCTGCTGGATGTCAGCGGGGAGGAGGCCATGGAGGACCTGCGGGCCGTGGCCCCGGCCATGGAGGCGCTGCTGGACCTGACGGCGGACTTCGGCCGGGCCTACCGGTCGGAGAAGCTGCGGCTGAACGCGGCGGACTTCTCCGACCAGGAGCACCTGGCCCTGGCGCTGCTGGCGGGCCCGGAGGGCGGGCCCACGGAGCTGGGAGAGCAGATCGCCGGGCGGTACCGGGAGATTCTGGTGGACGAGTACCAGGACACCAACGAGGTGCAGAACGCCATCTTCCGGGCCGTCTCCAGGGACGGACAGAACCTCTTCACCGTGGGGGACGTGAAGCAGAGCATCTACCGCTTCCGCCTGGCGGACCCCGCCATCTTCCTTAAAAAGTACGAGCGGTTCAAGCCCTGGGAGGAGGCGGAGGAGGGCGAGGAGCGGAAGATCCTCCTGTCCAAAAACTTCCGCTCCCGGCGGGAGATTCTGGACGCCGCCAACTTCGTCTTTTCCAACATCCTCTCCCCGGAGATGGGGGAGATGGCCTACGGCGAGGACGAGGCCCTCCACTTCGGCGCGGAATACTACCCGGAGCGGGGGGACTGTGCGGCGGAGTTCCACCTGATCTCCGTCCACCAGAAGTCGGAGGAGGACGACCACCCGGTGAAAAAGCTGACGGCGGAGGCCCGGTTTATCGCGGAGCGCATTCGGCAGCTGCTGGACGGGGAGTACCCCGTGACGGCGGAGGACGGGACCCTCCGCCCCTGCCGGCCGGAGGACATCGTGATTCTCATGCGCTCCCCCGGCAGCCGCCTGGCGGCCTTCGCCCAGGCGCTGTCAGAGCGGGACGTGCCCTGCTCCTTTGAGGAGAGCCAGGATTTCTTTGAGACCATGGAGGTCTCCGTCATGGTGGCGCTGCTGTCCCTGGTGGACAACCCCCGGCAGGACGTGCCGCTGATTGCCGTGCTGCGCTCGCCCCTCTTCGGCTTCACGGCGGACCGGCTGGCGGAGATCCGGGGCGGCAGCCGGGAGGGGGACTTCTACGACGCCGTGAGGGCCGACGGCGGGGAGGACTGCGCCGCCTTTCTGGAGACCCTGGCCTCCCTCCGGCAGGCCGCCCGGGATATGGACGTCCACCGGCTGGTGTGGCACATCTACAACACGCTGAACGTCCTGGGGGTCTTCGGCGCCATGGACCGGGGGGCGGAGCGGCGGGAGAACCTCATTGCCCTGAGCCGCCAGGCGGAGAAGTTCGAGAGCGGCGGCTACCGGGGCCTCTTCGCCTTTGTCACCCACCTGCGGCGGCTGCTGGAGGCCGGGGAGGCCCCCGCGGTGTCCGCCGCCGCTGCGGCGAACGGCGTGCGGATCATGAGCATCCACAAGTCCAAGGGACTGGAGTTTCCCATCGTCATCCTGGCGGACCTGGACCACGCCTTCTCCCGGCAGGACTTCGACACGCCGGTGCTGGTCCACCCGGAGATGGGCCTGGGCCCCCGGCGGGTGGACCTGGAGCGGAAGATCCAGTACCCCACCCTGGCCCGGCGGGCAGTGGAGGAGAAGCTGCGGCGGGAGAACCTGGCGGAGGAGCAGCGGATTCTCTATGTGGCCATGACCCGGCCCAAGGAGAAGCTGATTTTGGTGGACGCCCTGTACCACGCCGAGGGACGCCTCCAGAAGCTTGGCGCCGTGGCCGCCTGCCCGGTCCTGCCGGAGACGGCGGCCGCCGCCCGGAATTTCGGGGACTGGATTCTGCTGCCGCTGCTGTGCCGCCCGGAGGCCGCGCCCCTGCGGGCCTTCGCCGGGGCGGAGGCGGCGGAGGCCTGGACCGGGGACGACGCCCCCTGGCAGGTGTTTGTTCACGAGGGCGGGGACTTCCGCCTCCAAAGCGCCACCGCGGCGCCCCTGGCGGAAGCGGCGGCGGAGGCCGGGGACTTCGACCCCGGCCTGCTGGAGTTTGTGTATCCCTACCGGCGGGAGACCCGCCTCCCGGCCAAGATCACCGCCACCCAGCTCAAGGGACGGGCCCTGGATGAGGAGATTGCGGAGAACGCCGCCCACACCCCCTATCTCCGGCCCCTGTCCCAGCCGAAATTCCGGCGGAAGACCCACGGTTTGACCCCGGCGGAGCGGGGTACCGCCACCCACCTGGTGCTCCAATACCTGGACTTTGGGGATATGGACGCGGCGGCCCAGGTGTCGTCCATGGCGGAGCGGGCGCTGCTGACGCCGGAGCAGGCGGCGGCGGTGGACCTCCCGGAGCTGGAGCGGTTTCTGGCCTCCCCCCTGGCGGAGGAGATCCGGGGCGGGGAGAATGTGCTGCGGGAGTACCGCTTCACGCTGCTGATGGACGCCCGGGACTACGACCCAGGAGCCTCGGCGGAGGACGCCATGCTCCTCCAGGGCGTGGTGGACTGCTGCTTTGAGACGGCGGCGGGACTGACGGTGGTGGACTTCAAGACCGACCGCGTGGAGACGGCGGAGGAACTCGAAGCCCGGGCGGAGCACTACCGCCCCCAGCTGGAGGCGTACAGCCGGGCGCTGGAGCGGGTGCTGGAAAAGCCCGTGACCCGGCGGGCGCTGTACTTCCTGCATCCGGGAAGAACCGTGGAGGTTTGAGAGGACAGAAAATGCCCCGGCGGACGTAAGTCCGCCGGGGCGCTTTCGTATGGCATCTTTACCGCTCGCACTTCCAATAGGCCACGCTGTAAGGGGGCAGCTCGCTGCCGCCGCCGAAGTCGTGGAGCTTCCCGGTGATCAGGTCCACCGCCCGGCCGCAGCCGGCGTCGAAGTGGGCGGTGTAGGGCTGACCGTCGGCGTTCACCGCCACCAACACCCGCTCATGCTCGCTGCGGCGCTGGAAGATGGTCTGCCGGTTGGTGAGCACGATGTCTGTGAAGTCCCCCAGGCACAGCGCCTCGCTCTCCCGGTGGGCTTTCGCCATGGCGGCGATCCGGTCCGTCAGGTCCGTCCACTCCGGCCTCTCGAAGCTGGGCCGCAGGGCATCATCCCCCTGGGACTTGTCCCCCAGAGCCCCCCACTCGCTGCCGTAATAGAGACAGGGGATGCCGGGCATTCCGAAGAGAATGCCGTACATCAGCGGCAGGTGGGCAGGATTCTGCAAAATGCTGGCCGCCCGGGTGACGTCGTGGTTGTCGGCGAAGCACAGCAGGTGTTTTCCCTTGTACAGCGTCCAGGGCTCCGGGCCGAACTGCCGCTTGAGGCTGTGGACGATCTCGAAGAGGTTCATGGAGTTCAGGGCGGAGTAGAGGCCCTTGTAGCACTCGTAGTTGGTGCAGGAGTGGAGCATCTCATCGTTCACCCACTGGTTGTAATCCCCGTGGAGGGTCTCTCCCAGCAAAAAGAAGTCCGGCTTCAATCCGCCGCAGAAGGCCCGCAGGCGGCGCAGGAAGTCCTTGTCCAGACAGTAGGCCACGTCCAGCCGCAGGCCGTCGATCCGGAACCACTCCACCCACAGTCGGACGCTCTCCAGCAGGTAGTCCACCACCGCGGGGTTTCGGAGGTTCAGCTTCACCAGCTCGTAGTGGCCCTCCCAGCCCTCGTACCAGAAGCCGTCGTTGTAGTTGGAGTTTCCATCAAAATTGATGTGGAACCAGTCCTTGTAGGGGGAGTCCCACTTCCTCTCCCGTACGTCCCGGAAGGCCCAGAAGCCCCGGCCCACGTGGTTGAACACCCCGTCCAGCACCACCCGGATGCCGTGGCTGTGGAGGGTTTCGCAGACCCTGGCGAAGTCCTCGCTGGTGCCCAGGCGGCAGTCGATTTTCCGGTAGTCCCGGGTGTCGTAGCCGTGGCGGTCGCTCTCAAAGACGGGGGAGAGGTACACGGCGTCCGCCCCCAGGCGGCGGATGTGCTCCGCCCAGTCTCCGATTCTGCCGATTCGGCTGGCCGGGACGCCGTCGTTCTCCCTGGGGGCCCCGCAGAAGCCCAGGGGATAGATCTGATAGAATACGCTCTTGTCTGCCCACATATGAAAAACCTTCCTTTCCGGTGTCGGTCCGACAGCTCCCAGTATACCACAGATTTTTCCTCAGGTCGAGGAAAACAGCGGACACTTCCACCGGCGTGGGGGATTTTGAAAAAAATTGGATTTCCAGAAGAAAAACACTTGCATTTCAGGTTTCCCTGTGGTACACTAATTATCGCCTTTGTGAGGTGAAAGCTTTTCGGAGGTAGTCTGAAAGCGAAAGAGGTGAACGAGAGCAATGAAGGAAGGAATCCATCCCAATTATCAGCAGACTACGATTACTTGCGCCTGCGGTAATGTGATTGAGACAGGTTCCACCAAGAAGGATATTAAGGTGGAAGTCTGCTCGAAGTGTCACCCCTTCTTCACGGGCAAGCAGAAGCTGGTGGATACCGGCGGACGCGTGGCCAAGTTCAACAAGCGTTTTGGCCTGGACAAGTGAGAAGCGCGCAAAAGGGTCTGCTGCGGCAGGCCCTTTTCTTTATTTCCGGGTGTTTACTTTTTTCTCCCCGGCGCATATACTGGATATGCGCTTATTTTGAGAGGAGCTGGTGATTTTGAAACTGCACCCTGTGGACCCCCGGGAACTGTCGCTGCTCCGGGCCTTCGGCGTCCAGAACGCCCTGCTGACCGCCGGAGACCGGGAGAGCCGCAACACCATGACCATCGGCTGGTGCCAGGCGGGCCGGCTGTGGAACCTGCCGGTGTGCACCGTCTACGTGCGCCCGGAGCGGTACACCTATCAGTTCATGGAGGACCGGGACTACTTCACGGTGTCCGTCCTGCCGGAGAGTGAGAAAAAGACCATGGCCCTGTGCGGCACTCGGAGCGGCCGGGACGTGGACAAGATCAAAGAGTGCGGCCTGACGGTCCGCTATGGCGCGGGGGACGCCCCCTTCTTCGAGGAGGCGGAGGCCGTGCTGGTGTGCCGGAAGCTGTACGTTCAGGACATGGACCCCGCCTGCGTCGCGGCCGGACAGGAGAAGATCCTGCCCTACTACGGCGAGAAGGGCGGCTGGCACCGGATCTACACCGGCGAGATCGTGGAGGCCTACGCCGCCAAGTTGAAATAGGGACTGACAGCGAAATTCAAAATTCCAGGGGGTTTGGAATCAAGTCAGCCAGGGGGCCGGCCCCTACAGGCAGTCTGTAGGGGCCGCCGCCTTCGGCGGCCCGTTGTCCAGCGTTTTGAGGGCCGCGATAGATGTTAAAAAGGAAACGCCTCCGTCGAGGCAGAGGGAACCCCCTATTTGAAAGAGGTATTATGCGGGAAACAGAAGAAATTCGAGACAAAGTGGTGCTGGTGGGCCTGAACTCGCCGGTGCTGAAAAAAGAGGAAAACGCCAGCGAGGACACCATGGAGGAGCTCTCCGCCCTGGTGGAGACCGCCGGAGGCGAGACCGTGGGCATCGTGCTCCAGAACCGCCCCGCACCGGACCCCCGGACCTTCATCGGCGAGGGCAAGGTGGCGGAGGTGCAGCTCTACTGCGAGAACGTGGGGGCCACCATGGTCATCTTCGACAACGACCTCTCCCCCTCCCAGCAGCGGGTGCTGACGGACCTGCTGGGCATCCAGGTGCTGGACCGCTGCGGGCTGATCCTGGACATCTTCGCCCAGCGGGCCCAGACCAGAGAGGGCCGCCTCCAGGTGGAGCTGGCCCAGTACCGCTATCTGCTGCCCAGGCTTACGGGTATGTGGACCCACCTGGAGCGCCAGGCGGGCACCAGCGGCAAGGGGCCCATCGGCTCCAAGGGCCCTGGCGAGACCCAGCTGGAGACGGACCGCCGCCACATCCGGCGGAAGATCGACAAGCTCCGGGATGACCTGGAGGACGTGCGCCGGGTGCGGGGCACCCAGCGCCAGCAGCGACGGAAGAACGAGATCCCGGTGGCGGCCATCGTGGGCTACACCAACGCGGGCAAGTCCACCCTCCTGAACCGCCTCACCGGGGCGGGCATCCCGGCCAACAACCGGCTCTTCGACACCCTGGACACCACCAGCCGCCTGCTGGCGGTGAACGACACGCTGGACGTGGTGCTCTCCGACACGGTGGGCTTCATCCGCAAGCTCCCCCACCAGCTGGTGGAGGCCTTCAAGGCCACGCTGGAGGAGCTGGAGTACGCGGACCTGCTGCTCCATGTCATCGACGTGTCCAACCCGGAGTGGCAGCTCCAGGCCCAGGTGGTGGAGAGCCTCATCGCGGAGCTGGGGGCGGGGGAGCTGCCCCGGATCGACGTATTTAATAAGTACGACAAGCTGCCGGTGGGGGAGATTATGCCCCACGGCGAGGACATCTGCGCCATCTCCGCAAAGACCGGCGAGGGGGTGGACAGGCTGCTGGAGCTCATTGGCCGGAAGCTGGACAAGGGCGTCCGCCGGGTGGTGCTCCGCATCCCCTACGACAAGGGGGGCCTGGTGGACACGCTGTACCGGGAGGCCAAGGTGGAGAACGTGGAGTACGGCGAGGCCATCGTGGTGACGGCGGTCTGCGGTCCCAGGACCCTGGGGCGGCTGGAGCCCTTCATCGCGGAGTGAGGGATGCCATCCCCGCTCCGGTGCGGAAGCCCAGGGCGAAGGCGTGGATGGCGGTGAACTCCAGGCAGCGGTCCAGCTCCGCCTGGAGGTCGGACGGCAGCTCATTTTTGATAAGGTCGAAATGGAAGCTGTAATCCTCCGGCGGGACGGCGTCCAGCTGGGGGCGGATGTAGTTGGCGTGGAGCCAGAGCATGAAGTCAGACATGGAAAACCTCCGTTAACCATAAAAATTGGCGTGTTATGTGAATAGTATATCACAGTGACTTTGGCGTGTCAAGAGGGAGAGTTATGTTTTTTCAAGAAAGATTACGGGCATTGCGGAAAGAATGCGGCGAAACACAGACGCAGGTGGCGGTGGCCCTGGGGCTGGTGGACCGTCATTATCAGAAGTTTGAGTCTGGGGCAAACCTGCCCAGCTTTCAGAACATCATCGCCTTGGCGGACCATTTTCAGGTCAACGCGGATTACCTGCTTGGGCGGACCGACGTGCGGGAGATGCTGCCTCCCTCGGAGGAGCTCCGATAATGGGACCGTTTACCGATGGCGCGGCAGGTCCGGGAGAGCGGGCCGCCGAGGGCGGCGGCCCCTACACGGTGTTCTATCGAAAGACGGACCCGTAGGGGCCGCCCCCCTGGGCGGCCCGTCCCCCGATAATTCCCGCACTCCCGGTAAACCGTCCGTAGGGGCGATTATCAATCGCCCGTTCTCCGCAGCCTTCAGCACTTCCCCCGCAGAACACCCGTAGGGCCCGACCTCCTGGCCGGGCCAATCTCCCGATATAATATAACCCCGAAACGAGGTGCTGCCCATGTCCGGCTATCGTGTGCCCTTCCAGGACGCCGAGAGCGAATTCACAGAAAAACGCTCCCGCTTCATCAGCCAGCTCTGGCGGGTGGAGACGGAGGCGGAGGCCCGGGCCCGTCTGGAGGCGGTCCGGAAACAGTACTATGACGCCCGCCACCACTGCTGGTGCTACCTGCTGAAAAGCGGCGCCGTCCGCTACTCCGACGACGGTGAGCCCCAGGGCACCGCCGGCCAGCCCATGCTCAACGTCTTCCAGCGCCAGGAGGTCACCAACGTCTGCTGTGTGGTGACCCGGTACTTCGGCGGCATCCTGCTGGGGGCCGGGGGCCTGACCCGGGCCTACACCCGGGGGGCGAAAGACGCCCTAGACGCGGCGGGGGTCTGCCGGGTGAGCCTCTGGACGCTGTGGGACGTCCCCTGCACCTATCCGCTGCTGGAGCGGGTGAAGCTGGACATCGCCGCCTGCGGCGGCGTGGTGCGGGACACGGCCTACGGCGCGGAGGTGACGCTGCGGGCGGCGTTCCCGGCGGGCGGGGCGGAGGACTTCGCCCCCCGGCTGACGGAGCTCTCCGCTGGCGCGCTGGAGATGGCGGCGGCGGGGGAGGAGTATCTGCCCGGCCCCAGGGAGGAGTAAAACCGGCGTGTGCCAAAGGGCACACGCCGGTTTTCTATCTCTCTGCGTCCCGCAGCCGGAATCCCAGCTCCTGGACCTTCTGCCGGATCTGCTCCTGCCGGACGCCGGAGGTGTCGTAGTCCACCGCCAGACAGCCGCTGTCGCTGACGCTGACGGAGGTGACCCCCGGCAGGGTGTCCAACTCCCGCTTCAGCAGCGCCGCGTCGTGCTTTCCAGCGGGGTCCTCCAGGGAGAAATAGACACTTAAATGAGCCATCGCAACCACTCCTTTGGGGATAGGATGTCCCGCGGGCTGAAAAAGATGTAAAAGATGTAGATGAAGCGCGCCCGCGGCGGGCATATTATGATTCTATAGCAAATGTCGAAATTCCCGAAAAACGGGCCGGCCAAGGGGCCGCTCCCTGCAAAAGATCTGTAGGGGCCGCCGCCCCCGGCGGCCCGCTGGCGGCAATTTTGAGAATTCATGAGAGATTATAAAATTCGACTGGGCAAAAGCGGCGGTCCTCACAAAAATTTCCGGCAGGAAAAACGGATATTCCCGCCGGTTCGAGTCAAACTATGCGGGCGATACCCAATGGACCCACATGCAAATCAGCAAGTATGATTGAAGAAAAGGAGAAATTGACTATGTCCAGCAAGAACAACAACAAGATCAATGTTCCCGAGGCCCGTGCCGCTATGGATAAGTTCAAGATGGAGGCCGCTTCTGACCTTGCTGTATCTGCACCATCTTAAAAGCAAGAGAAGCAGATTTGACAAACCATGACGAAAGATTACTTATTTAGGTGAATCGGCCCGCTGAAATCAAAAAATCCCGTCGCAATGTGTGAAAATGCACTGTGGCGGGATTTTGGTTTTAAGGGCCAAAATGGCCATATAAGAGTATGGACGGTAGGCCAAATATTGCATCGAATTGGTTCGAAACGATTCGATTTGCTTCGAACCATTTTTCTTTACATTTCTGGTTAGAACGCATATAATAGGGGTATCATCTGAGTGAGGTGAGTTGCTGTGACAGAAGGAATTACCACGGAATTTAAGCGGGAGTACACCGACGAGATCAAGAAAACCGTTGTCGCTTTCGCGAATACCAGCGGCGGGGAGCTGCTGATCGGCGTGGAGGACAACGGTTCGGTGATTGGCGTCCCGGATGTGGACGAAACCATGCTCAAGGTGACCAATGCCCTGCGGGATTCCATCAAGCCGGATATCACCATGTTCCTGTTGTGTGAGAAGCGGGAGATGGAGGGCAAAGATGTTGTGGCGGTCAGCGTTCAAAAGGGCACCGCCTGCCCCTATTATTTAGCAGCCAAGGGTCTTCGGCCAGAAGGTGTCTTTGTCCGTCAGGGGGCATCTACTGTCCCGGCCACAGGGAGTGCTATCTTGAAAATGATTAAAGAGACGGACGGCGACGACTACGAGGCGGCCCGCTCCCTGAATCAGGAATTGACCTTTCAGGATGCGGCGCGGTTTTTCGCAGAGGAGCATATCCCGTTTGAGCAGGAGCAAAAGCGTACCTTAGGACTTGTCAGCGAGGATGGGGTCTTTACCAACCTGGGTTTGCTTCTCTCCGACCAATGTATGCATACCACAAAGCTGGCGGTTTTCCAGGGCTCCAGCAAGACGGTGTTCAAGGACCGTGCAGAGTTTTCGGGTTCCCTGTTCAAGCAGATGGAGGAAATCTATGCCTATATTGACCGGTTCAACCGGATCAGGGCGGAGTTTCCTGGCTTAAAGCGGGTGGATACCCGGGACTATCCGCCGGAAGCTGTGCGGGAGGCGATGCTCAATGCCATTGTCCACCGGGACTACTCCTATAGCGCCTCCACCTTTATCAGCATCTTCGATGACCGAATCGAATTTGTGACGTTGGGCGGACTTCCCAAGGGCATCGCCATGAGCGACGTGATGATGGGGGTCTCGGTTCCCCGCAACCGACGTCTGGCTAACATTTTTTACCGACTGCACCTCATTGAGGCATTCGGCACCGGGATGCTGAAGATCAAGGAGTGTTATGCCGGCTGTTCCAGTCAACCTGCCGTAGAGGCCTCCGAGAATGCGTTCAAGATCACGCTGCCTAATATGAACTACGAGGCGGAGACGTCTGTCTCGAAGAAACCGCTGCCTGAGAAGGAACAGAGGATTTTGGAATATATTTCTGCCCACCAGTCTGCTTCCAGGGCAGAGATTGAGGCGGCGACGGGGCTGTCTCAAAGTGTGACGGTTCGGGCGTTGAAGAAGCTGCTGGAGCTGGGATTGGTTCAAAAGAGAGGGAACGGAAAAAATACGAAATACTTCCATTGATGATTGCGTGAGGTGCCTATGAAAAATCCACCCTTTGAACTGACCGGCCAGATCGTTTCCTTTGTGGCGGATATTGCGGAGCTGGTAGGACGGGTATCTTCCACGGACCGCCTCTCTGTAAACCCGGCCTTGCGCCGGAGCAACCGGATCAAGACGGTTTACGGCTCATTGGCTATCGAGCAGAACACGCTGACGCTGGATCAGGTTACAGCGGTTCTGGACGGCAAGCGGGTACTGGCTCCGCCCAAGGACATCGCGGAGATCCGCAACGCTTTTGAGATTTACGACCGGCTGGAGGAGCTGGACCCCTATTCCGTAGATGATCTTTTGACGGCCCACGGTGTGATGATGCGGGGGCTGGAACCGGAAGCTGGAGCGTTCCGTTCCAAACCGGTGGGCGTGGTCAACCAGGCGGGAGAGATCGTCCACTTCGGGACGCTGCCCCAGTATGTGCCGGAGGCGGTCGCAAATCTGCTGGAGTGGGTCGAAAGCAGCGAGCTTCCCATGTTGATCCGGAGCTGTGTGTTCCACTACGAGTTTGAGCTGATTCATCCGTTCACCGACGGCAACGGGAGGACGGGACGGCTGTGGCATACGCTGCTGCTGTCCAAATGGAATCCTGTGTTTGCCTGGCTCCCGGTAGAGTCCATCGTCCATGACCATCAGGAAGCGTATTATGAGGCAATCAACGTCTCCAATACCGCTGTGTCCTCTACAGCGTTCATCGAATTCATGCTTGCGGCAATCAAAACATCGCTCATAGAATTGACAAATATGAGCGATGAAATGAGCGATGCTCCAAGAGATAAAGCAGCGGCACGCTGGAAACAGATTGAGCGGTTTCTGGAGAGCCACGATGTCATTCAAAACGCGGATGTGCGTCAGCTCTGCGGCGTTTCGGCGGCAACGGCCAACCGGATTTTGGCCGGATTTGTGGTTGAGGGTAAGCTGGTCAAATGTCGGCAGGGTGGACACTGGGGGTACCGGCGAATGGGCTAGAGAAAATGCGAACTATTTGCCGATAGAGTAACAAGATAAAGGAGGACAATCAGATGCTGGAAATTGGAACCAAAGCCCCGGAATTTACCCTGCCGGACAGGGATGGCAACGCTGTATCCCTGACCGATTTCGCGGGCAAAAAAGTGGTGCTGTACTTTTACCCAAAGGATAACACCCCAGGCTGTACCCGCCAGGTGTCAGCGCCAGTGATAAAATGTCAGAAAACGCCGAGGAAAAAATGTAGATTTG
>CAMNRF010000044.1 GCA_946551795.1 uncultured Oscillibacter sp. | reverse complement strand
GGGGTTCATGGACTGCCACTTCCAGGAGGAGGCGCACATCTCCTCGATGCCAAGCTCCGCCTCCCAGCCCAGCTCCTCCCGGGCCTTTTTGGGGTCCGCGTAGCACTGGGCGATGTCCCCGGGGCGGCGGGGGTCCACCACGTAGGGCAGCGTATGGCCGCAGGCCTTCTCATAGGCGTGGAGCACGTCCAGCACGGAGTAGCCCTTGCCGGTGCCCAGGTTGCAGATGAAGAGGCCGCACCCGGTCTCCAGCTTTTTCAGCGCCGCCACGTGGCCCTTGGCCAGATCGACGACGTGGATATAGTCCCGCACGCCGGTGCCGTCGGGGGTGTTGTAGTCGTCGCCGTACACGTGGAGCTTTTCCAGCTGGCCCACGGCGACTTTCGCGATATAGGGCACCAGGTTGTTGGGGATGCCGTTGGGGTCCTCGCCGATCAGGCCGCTCTCATGGGCGCCGATGGGGTTGAAGTACCGCAGCAGCGCCACGTTCAGCGTGGGGTCCGCGGCGCAGTAGTCGGAGAGGATGCGCTCCTGGAAGAGCTTGGTGGTGCCGTAGGGGTTGGTGGTGCCGCCGGTGGGGAAGTCCTCCCGGATGGGCACAGCGGCGGGGTCGCCGTAGACCGTGGCGGAGGAGGAGAAGACGAAGTTCTTCACGCCCTTCTCCCGCATGACCTGGAGGAGGTAGAGGGTGCTGATCAGGTTGTTGGAGTAGTACTCCAGAGGCTTGGAGACGCTCTCCCCCACGGCCTTGAGCCCGGCGAAGTGCATCACGGAGTCGATGCCCGGGTACTTGGCGAAAAGGGCCTCCACCTGAGCCATGTCGCACAGCTCCGTCCTCTCAAAGGGGACCTTCTTCCCCACGATCTTCTCCACCCGGCGGATGGCCTCCTCGCTGGAGTTGTAGAGGTTGTCCGCCACGATGACCTCATAGCCCGCCTGGATCAGCTCCACGCAGGTGTGGCTGCCGATATAGCCCGCGCCGCCGGTGACAAGAATGGACATAAAAACCGCTCCTTTCAAATTATAAATATTTTTCGTGCCGGTGAAAGATTTTTAAGATTCATTACCCCTATTGTAGGCCCGCTGGAGGAAAATGGGAAGAGAGGAACGTACTCATTATTAGAAATATCGTCCGAATTATGCGTTTATTATACTAGAAAACCGGCGGTGTGTCCAGTCCATCCGCAAGCGGCGTTGAATCCGGCGGGCGGCCATGGTATAATCCTCCCAAATCCCCCTCTTCACGCTTCCGTCTTATGTCTCGAGCCGCGCCGCGCAGGGGGAACATCATGTTACAGGAGAAAGCCATGAAAAACGGCCGTCTGTTTGAAATTTTATATCTCCTGGTGGAGCGGCGTTCCATCACCGCCGGGGAGCTGGCGGAGAGGCTGGAGGTGTCGGAGCGCACCATTTACCGGGACATCGATGCCCTGTCCGCCGCCGGCATCCCGGTGTTCACCCAGAAGGGCCAGGGGGGCGGCATCCGGCTGATGGACCAGTTCGTGCTGGACAGGGCCCTCCTCTCCCCGGCCCAGCAGGACGAGATTCTCTTCGCCCTCCAGGCCATTCTGGCCACCGGCGGCGGGGCGGAGGAGGACACCCTGGCCCGGCTCACCGCCCTCTTCCGCCGGGAGGGTGGAGACTGGCTGGAGGTGGACTTCACTGACTGGGGCAGCGGGGCGGCGGAGCGGGAGAATTTCGCCCTGGTAAAGGAGGCCATCCTGGGGCGCAGGCCGCTGTCCTTCACCTACTACAGCTCCGCCGGAGAACGGAGCCGCCGGACCGTGGAGCCCGCCCGGCTGGTGTTCAAGGGCGGGTGCTGGTACCTCTCCGCTTTCTGCCGGACCCGGCAGGACTGGCGGATCTTCCGCCTGGTCCGCATGGAGGACCTGGCGGTGGAGGAGGGGGCCTGTCCGCCCCGCCGGCCCCCGGAGCGTCTGGAGGCCCCCCTGCCCGGCGGGTACCGGGGCGTGGACCTGCGGCTGCGGTTCGCCCCCTCCGCCGCCTGGCGGGTGCGGGACTACTTCCACCCCAGTCAGATCACCCGGGAGCCGGAGGGCGGCCTCCTGGTGGCGTGTACCTTTCCGGAGGACCAGTGGCTGCTGTCCTTTCTCCTGTCCTTCGGCAGCCAGCTGGAGGTGCTGTCCCCGGCCTATTGGCGGGAGATTCTGCGGGAGGAGCTCAAAAAATCTCTGGCCTCCCATGAAATCTGACAGACCCTGTCAGGTTTCATGGGGTATCCTGATGTCAGAGACAGGGGAACAGACCCCGTCCGACATAAGGAGGATATTACAATGGAAGATCGGAAATTCTGCCAGTGCTGCGCCATGCCCCTGGACAAGCCCGAGGACGCGGGCACCGAGGCGGACGGCACTCCCAGCGGCGATTACTGCCGCTACTGCTACCAGAGGGGCGCCTTTACCGCCCCCGACGCCACCATGGACGACATCATCGCCTTCAATCTGAAGTTCAACGCCGAGAACGGCCACCCCTTCGGCCCCCAGGAGGAGGCGGAGAAGATGATGCGCGGCTGGTTCCCCACCCTCAAGCGGTGGAAAGAGGCGTAAACCCGCGTCCGCGGACCGGACAGCTGCCGTGAGCGGGCCGCTGCCCGGTCCGCGCTTTTGCCGTCCCCTCTATTTTTCGGACGGATAGATTGAAACACCGGAGATCCCACTGACCCCGGTTTGAAATTTGGCCGCGGCAGAATCAAAGAGCAGATCAGAAGCTATGCAGGAGGACCAATATGCTTGATACGACGCCCAGCAGAGAAGAAATGACAGCTCTCCTCGGGGAATCCCTATATGGCGTATGGAATCAGTTATGCGCGCTCATTGACGAAAAATATGATATGGACCGTCTGTGGGGTAAGGGCGGCAAGGCATGGAAATACGAATACAAATACCGCCGGGGCGGCAAAACGCTGTGCGCGCTGTACGCGAGAGAGCACTGTATGGGGTTTATGATCATCCTGGGAGGGGAGGAGCGGTTAAAATTCGAGGCAGACAGAGAGAACTGTTCCGAAAAAGCGCGGGAGGTCTATGATGAGGCCCGGACTTACCACGACGGAAAATGGATGATGTTTGAGCCGACGGACGCCTCTTTGTTTGATGACTTCATGAGGCTGCTGAGCATCAAGAGAAAGCCGAACCGAAAATAGCGTTCCCGCCGGACCATGCGGCTCCCGGTCTTTCTGACAGTGGTATGATGAACGCGAACAGTAAAAGAGGCCCCGGCCTCACCAGATGTCGTACAGCGCCGCCATGACCTGCCAGATCTGAGAGAAAGGCCGCATCAAATTCCAGATTCCGCCGCCCTGGAAGCCGTACTCCGCGATGAGCCGCAGCTTGGCGTCCAGGCTCCGGGCGTCCTCGAACCAGACCTCGTGGACGGTGCCGCCGCCGTCGGTGTAGTGGAAGAAGGGGGACTGGGCGGTCTCGTCGAACTGGATGGCGATGCTGTGCTCCAGGGCCAGCTCGATGGCCCGCTGGTTGGAGATCGACTGGGCCCGGGTGACGCCCCGTACAAAGGGCAGCGGCCAGTCGTAGCCGTAGTTGGGGATGCCCAGAAAGATCTTCCCGGCGGGGATCTCCGTGACGGCGTAGTCCAGCACCGCCCGGACGTTGGGAAGGGGGGCCACCGCCATGGGCGGACCGGCGGTATAGCCCCACTCGTAGGTCATCAGCAGCACGGCGTCCACGGCGGCGCTGACGGCGGCGTAGTCGTGGGCCTCGTACAGCAGCCCCCGCTGGGCGGAGGAGGTCTTAGGGGCCAGGGCCGCCCAGAGGAACAGCCCCTGGGACCGGAGCAGCCGGTGGAGCCGGTCCAGAAAGGCCGCGTAGGCCGCCGCCAGATAGCCGGGCAGGTACTCAAAGTCCACATCCAGCCCCACATAGCCCTTCTGGCGGATGTTCTCCATAATGCCCGCGATCAGCTCCTCCTGGAGGGCGTAGTCCGTCAGCACCATGGCCCCCCGCTCCGTGTCAAACTGGCCGGACTCCGTCAGGGTGGACAGGTGCATCACCGGGCGGGTGCCGTGGGACCGGGCGGCGGTGAGCATGGCGCCGTCGTCCAGGGGCAGCAGGCCCCCCTGGGCGTTGATGCCGTAGGTAAAGGGAGCCATGTAGGTGAGATAGGGCAGCTGGGCCTCCAGCAGCCCCGCCTCGATGAAGGGGTAGGCGTAGCCGTTGAAGGCGGCGGCGCCGATCTTCTCGTCAAAGTAGGAGATTGTCAGAACCTGGCCCGCCGTCAGGGCGTCCCCGCCCCCCAGGGCCCAGTTGTTCTGCCAGAGGGCACGGGTGTCGGTGCCGTAGGCCGCGGCGATGGAGCTGAGGGTCTCCCCGGGTCGGACGGCGTGGACCTGCCGGGGGAAGCGCACCACCAGGGTCTGCCCCACCGCCAGGGCCCCGTCGGCGCCGACGCCGTTGGCCGCCCCCAGCTGGGCGGGGTCCACCCCGTACCGGGCGGCGATGGCGTCCAGGGTCTCCCCGGACTGGACAACATGGATCGTCATGGAATATCACCTCTTCATCAGGCTATGCCGGCCGAAATCGTTCTAGACGGCCCCGGGAGAAAATAGAGTTCTCCAGAGACTCTTTGGGAAGGCGGCGGGAGGCATGGGGCGTTTGGGTGAGGTGCTGCTGATTACGGCGGCGGCGGGAATCGGCGGCACGGGAGCGGGCGGGCTGACCGCCTGCCTGTTCCGGCGGGACTCCAGCCGGGCGGTGAGCCTGCTTTTGAGCTTTGCCGCCGGGGTGATGACGGCGGTGGTGTGCTTCGACCTGCTGGCGGACGCCGTGTCTCCGGACAGCGGCCGCCTGGGGCTGACGGTGCCGGGCATCCTGCTGGGCTGCGGGGTCACCGGCGTTCTCAGCGCCTGGACGGAGCGGCGGAGCGGGACAGACCGGGGGCTGTTTCTGGCGGGGCTGGTGATGGCGGCGGCCATCGCCCTGCACAACGTGCCGGAGGGCATGGTCATCGGCGCCTCCTTCGCCCGGGGAGCGGCGAACCCCGCCTCGCCCCGGGGCGGGCTGGTGATGGCGGCGGTCATCGGCCTGCACAACATCCCGGAGGGCATGGCGGTGGCGGTCCCCCTGATCTCCGGCGGCATGGGCCGAGTCCGGGCCGCCGGGACGGCGGCCCTCACCGGCGCGCCCACCGTGCTGGGGGCCCTGCTGGGCTTCTCCCTGGGGACCCTGGGCCCGGCGGCATTGACCCTGGCCCTGAGCTTCGCCTCCGGGGCCATGCTGTACGTGGTGTTCGGGGAGCTGCTGCCGGAGTCGTCCCTCATGTGGCGGGGGAAGGCCCCCGCCCTGGCGGCGGTGCTGGGGATCATCACCGGGATGGTCATCGTGTACGCGTAACATCCCGGACAATCCTGCGAAATCTGCCGGAAAACCGGCGCTCCCCTTGCGAAAATCCAAAAGCCATGGTACACTTTCCCGCAGGAAGGTGAGAGCATGTATCAATATGTCTTTTTCGACCTGGACGGCACCCTGACCGATTCCAAGGAGGGGGTGCTGGAGTGCGTGCGGTACGCCATCGAGGCCATGGGCCGCCCCGCTCCGGAGGGCCCGGAGCTGCTGAGGTTCATCGGCCCGCCGCTTCAGGATTCCTTCGCGCGGTACTGCGGCCTCAGCCGGGAGGAGTCCCAGGAGGCCCTGCGGCTCTTTCAGGAGCGGTACGTCCCCGTGGGCCAGTTCAAAAACCGCCCGGCGCCGGGCATCGCGGAGATGATGGGCCGGCTGAGGAAGCGGGGCCTCACGCTGGCGCTGGCCTCCTCCAAGACGGAGTCCCAGTGCGTCACCATCTGCCAGCGGTTCGGCTTCGCCCCCCATCTGGCGGTGATCGCCGGCAGCTCCGGCAGCCGGGACCAGAGCAAGGCGGAGGTCATCCGGGAGGCCATGGGCCGCCTGGGGCTGACGGACCCCCGCCCATGCCTGATGGTGGGGGACCGGAAGTACGACGTGGAGGGCGCCCGGGAATGCGGCATGGACTGCGTGGGCGTGGAGTTCTTCGGCTACGCGCCCCCGGGGGAGCTGGAGGCGGCGGGCGCCGTGGCGGTAGTCAGCACTGTGGCGGAGCTGGAATCTTTTATTCTGGCCCGCGGCGGCACAAATACATAGCGCAAAAAAGAGGGGGCGCCGGTAAGGCGCTCCCTCTTCGGTCACTGGTCACGTTTCGTTTTCCGCTCTGGCCTTCTCGATCTTGGCCCGCTCGATTTTGGCGACCTCCTCCAGGGTCCAGCCCTTTTTCGTCAGGTCCGCCTCCATCACCGGGTCCACGGGGACACCCAGATACATGCTGTTGCCCTGGGCGTAGGCGCCGGTGGTGACGGCGATCACCTGGCCGTAGATGTTCATCAGCGCGCCGCCGCTGCTGCCCTTGGAGATGTCCGCCGTGTTCATGACGCAGGGCCAGGCGTAGCCGGGCACCTCCCGCTCCGTGGCGCTGACCACGCCCTCGCTGACGGCGAGGCCCCCGCCCAGGGGGTTGCCCAGGGAGTACACCCTGTCGCCGGGCCGGACGTCGCCGGTGCCCGTCATCTCCAGGTATTTGAAGGCGGAGGTGGTCTTGCCTCCGGTGGTGGTCCGGGAGACCTTCACCACGGCGATGTCGGTCTCCGGGTCGTAGTAGACCACCCGCTGAATGGGGAACGTCTCCCCGGTGGAGAGGGTGGCGGTGCCGTAGACGCCGTCCTCAATGGAGTGGTAGTTGGTGACGGCCAGGCCGTCCTCCGAGATGAAAAAGCCGCTGGCGGTGGAGGTGGGCGTCCCCTCATTCACGTGCTTTTGCTTCTCGTAGAGGTCGATACGGAACACCGCGGCGGTGAGCCGGTCCGCCACCTGGCGGGCCGTCAGCGCGGTCTCCAGCAGCCCCAGGGCGTTGGCCGCGGCCCGGATGGCGGGGGTCCGCTCCACCAGCCGGCCGATCACCGTGGCGCTGCCGTCCTTGTAGGAGAAGGTCATGGCGTCCATGGCGGACTGGTACAGCTGGCCCCGGGTCAGTCCGCCGCTGTACGTCCGGGCCGCCAGGCCGATCTGCTGGGCGAAGAGCGCCGCGCCGGGCACGGTAAAGTCCCCGGCCTTGTCGCTGTACCCCAGCATCCGCAGCAAAAAGGCGAACCAGGCGTTGGCGGTGACGGTGCTGTCGGGCTTGAACTCCGTCAGGGCCGCGCCGGAGGTCCAGCCCCGGTGGGCGGCGTAGGTGATCTCCGCATGGGCCCAGGCGGGCACGTCGGTAAAGCCGGAGATCCAGGTGTCGGCCTCGGCCTCCTTCCGCTCCCCGGCCAGGGCCACCAGCAGCACCACCGCCTGGGCCCGGGTGGCGGGGGCGTTGAGGTTATCATCGCCGGAGGCGGCGGTCTCGATCAGCCCCAGCGTGGCCAGGGCGTCCGCCGCCCGGGCGGCATCCCCCTGGAGCGCCGCGGCGGAGGGCAGGGCCCCCGCCAGCAGGACCAGGGCGCAGAACAGTGACAGGATTCTTTTTTTCATGATGTTCCTCCGAGTATCTTCTCTTGTGAAAGCGATGTACATTGACCCGGCTGACGCCGTCAACGCATTCTATTGTAGCACCAAGCGGCCTCCGACGCAAGGAAAAACAAAAGGCGCCTGTGGAAATCTCTGCTCTCCGCCGCAAATGGGCTGGACATCCGGGGCAAAACTTGCTATACTCGTCACCAAACGGAACGGCGGAGGCGCGTATGGCGGAGCGACTGGCGCGGGACCTGTGGCGGCTGGAGATTCCCCTGGAGGGCAGCCCCCTGAAAACCTTAAACAGCTATTTCATCCGGGGGGAGCGGAGCCTCCTGATCGACACCGGCTTTCGCTGGGACTCCTGCCGCGCCGCCTGTGAGCGGCAGCTGGCGGAGCTGGGGGCGGACCGGGACCGCATGGACATCTTCGTCACCCACCTCCACAGCGACCACTCTGGCCTGGCCCCGGAGCTGATCCGGCCCGGGTGCCAGATCCTGATCGGGGAGACCGACGGCGCCGGCGTGGCGGACTACATGGAGGCGGGATGCTGGCGCAGCCTCTACGCCCGGTATGTCCGGGACGGCTTCTCCAAGGAGGAGACGGACCGCCTCCAGTCCAGCAACCCCGCCCAGACCGCCGCCCCCGCCGTCTGGGGGCGGTACCGCCCCCTGCGGGACGGGGACACCCTGTCCTACGGCGGCCATACGCTGCGCTGTATCCTGACTCCGGGCCACACGCCGGGCCATATGTGCCTCTACGAGCCGGAATCCAAATGGCTCTTCACCGGAGACCACATCCTCTTCCACATCTCCCCCAACATCTGCCGCTGGGAGGCCATGCCCGACGCCCTGGGCAGCTATCTGGAGAGCCTGCGGACCGTGCGGGACCTGCCGGTGGATCTCCTGCTCCCCGCCCACCGGCGGGAGACCGGCGTCCTCCGGGACCGGGCGGACGAGCTCACCGCCCACCACCTGAGGCGGATCGAGGACGCCTGGGAGACCGTCCGGCAGGAGCCGGGGCTGACGGGCTACGAGATCGCCGGGCGGATGCACTGGAGAATCCGCAGCCGCGGCTGGGAGGACTTCCCCCTGGAGCAGAAGTTCTTCGCCGTGGGAGAGGCCCTGGCCCATCTGGACTACCTGGAGGTCCGGGGCTGGGTGCGCCGCCGGGAGGAACGGGGAAAGTACCGCTACTATGCGACAGAGTAAAGGAGCATCCTGAAATGGAACTGAAAGAGATTTTGAGCAGGTGCGACCACACCCTGCTGGCCCAGACGGCCACCTGGGCGGAGATTCGGGCCCTCTGCGACGACGGGATGAAGTACGGCTGCGCCAGCGTGTGCATCCCCGCCTCCTACGTGCGGCAGGCGGCGGCATATGTGGGCGGGAGGCTGCCCGTCTGCACCGTCATCGGCTTCCCCAACGGGTACGACACCACCGCCGCCAAGTGCTTCATGGCGGAGGACGCCGTGAAAAACGGCGCGGATGAAGTCGACATGGTCATCAACATCGGCTGGGTGAAGGACCGGCGGTGGGAGGACCTGCTCTCGGAGATCCGGGCGGTGAAGGACGCCTGCGGCGGAAGGATTTTGAAGGTCATCATCGAGTGCTGCCTCCTCACGGACGAGGAGAAGATTCAAATGTGCCGGATCGTCACCGACGCCGGCGCGGACTATATCAAGACCTCCACCGGCTTCGGCGGGGGCGGCGCTGTCCGGGAGGACGTGGCCCTGTTCGCCGCGCACGTCGGCCCCGGGGTGAAGATCAAGGCCGCCGGCGGCATCGCCGATCTGAAAGACGCGGAGGACTTCATCGCCCTGGGGGCGTCCCGCCTGGGCACCAGCCGCATCGTCAAGGCCGTGAAAGCCATGGAAGCGTGATTCTGATTTGTATAAATTGGTCGAAAAATACCCTCCGTTGTCGAATCATCCGGCAGCGGAGGGTATTCTGCGGTCTGGAGGCCGCAGGGAGCGGGCCGCCCAGGGGGGCGGCCCCTACAACAGGACATATCCCCGCAGGGCAAACGCCAGGGCGGCGGACAGCAGGCCCTGGAGGGCCTTGCCCAGAAGGCAGCTGCGCAGGCGCAGGCCGCTGCCCTCCAGCACCGCCGCCGTCTGGCACAGCACGGAGAGCCCGCCCCAGCCGGCGCATCCCGCCGCCAGGACGAAGCCGAAGCCGTCCGCCGGCAGCAGGGGCGTCAGGGAGAAGAGCTCCATCAGCCCCACCAGCAGCGGCCCCAGCCGACCGCCCAGGGCGGCCAGGGGGGCCGCCAGCACATAGAAGAAGACCACAAAGGCGCAGACCGACAGCATTCCGGACAGTCCCCCCCGGACCGCCTCCACCAGGGCGGTGAAAAAGGAGAGGCTCTGACAGGCGCTTTTCCTTGTCACATATTGGGGAGTACTATTCTCTCCGCTCCGGCGGAAGGCCAGTCCCGTCAGCAGGGCGGAGAGGATGTGGATCAGCCACAGCCACACCCCCGCCCGAACGCTGCCGAAGACCCCGGCCCCCAGCACGCTGATCAAAAACACCGGGTTGGAGTTGTTGCAAAAGCCCAGCAGCCGCTCCGCCTCTCCCCGGGTCAGAGAGCCCTCCTGATAGAGGCGGGCCGCCGTCTGGGCGCCGATGGGGTAGCCCCCCGCCAGGCCCAGCAGCAGCGCGGAGCTGGCGCACCCCGGCAGGCGGAACAACGGCGTCATCAGCCCCGCCAGATACGGCGAGACCAGCTCCCCGAACCCCAGGGACACCAGCAGGATGGACAGCACCAGGAAGGGGAACAGCGCCGGGATCACGGACCGCGCGCACAGGGCCAGGGCCTCCGCCGCCCGGAGGCGGATCTCCCCTGCGTCCGCCAGAAACCAGGCCAGCACGGCGCACAGCCCCAGACAGGCCAGCCCCCGCCATCGCATTCTCATTACACATCACCGCCCTACCCTATGCCGCCCGCCGGCGGCTTATGTCTGCCTCCTCTTTCTAGAGCAGCACCCAAAAATACCGAGAAAAGTTCAGCGATCCAGGAAGTGCATGGCTGCGGGAGTGTCCAACTGCGAATTTTATCATTATGTTTTTCCCGATAAGCCTTGTAGAGGCGATTATCAATCGCTCGTCCCCCCAGAGCTCCGGATTTCACGTGGACGGGCGGCTGATAGCCGCCCCTGCAGAGTTTCACGGAAAATCAAGCATGATAAAATGCGCGGTGGGACACTCCCCATGACTGCGTCCTCCGCCTTGTCCTGCACTCCCTGTCCTCGCTTCCTTTTTTCTCATTATTTTCGGGAACTGCTCCAGGCAAGTTTTCCCCAGGCGGCGCATAGGGTCAGACAAGGGGTGAACTGCAAATGGAGCGAAATCGAAAAAACCGGGAGGGCGGCGTATTGACCGACCTGGCGGAGCTGTTCGACCTGCCGGCGGACGTGGTGGCGGGTCTGCCCAGACTGGAGATGGTGGGCAGCCGCCAGCTGTACCTGGAGCACCACACCGGCATTCTCGCCTACTCGGACCAGCAGATCGACGCCAACACCGCCGGGGGCGTCCTGCGTGTCAAGGGAGAGCGGCTGACGCTTTTGGCCATGACGGCGGGAGAGCTGCGGATCGGCGGACAGATCCAGTCCGTGGAGTGGGTGAGGTGAGGCCATGCTGACAGGGATCATCAACCGCCTCCGGGGCCAGGTCCGCATCCGGGCGGAGAGCGCCTTTCCGGAGCGGATTCTCAACCTGTGCGGGGCCCGGGAGCTGGCCTTCTGGGACGTGGCGTGGGAGTCCCCCACCGCCTTCACCTGCCGCCTCAGCCGCCGGGACTGGCACGCCCTGCGCCAGGCGGCGAAAAACCTGGACTGCACCCTCACCGTGGTGGGCCGGGAGGGCGCGCCCTACTTCCTCTTCCGGTTCCGCCGCAGGCAGGCACTGCTGATCGGGCTGCTGCTGTGTGCCACGGCGCTGTTCCTGGGCTCCTTCTTCGTCTGGGACTTCGCGGTGGAGGGCAACGAGACCGTGCCCACGGAGGAGATCCTGCGGGCACTGGAGAAAAACGACGTCCACCTGGGGTCCTTCGGACTGTCCCTGAACGGGGAGAGCATCCGCAACCACGTGCTGCTGGACATCCCGGAGCTGAGCTGGATCACCGTCAACGTCTCCGGCTGCCGGGCCCACGTCCAGGTGCGGGAGCGGACGCCGGCCCCGGAGCGGCTGGACCGGCAGACCCCCTCCAACCTCATCGCCCGGCGGGCGGGGCTGGTGCTGAAGGTCCGGGCCCTGGACGGCGTGGCCGCCGTCCAGCCGGGCACCGCCGTGGAGGAGGAGGAGCTGCTGGTCTCCGGCGTGGAGGACACGGAGACCGTGGGCGCCCGGGTGCTGGCGGGCATGGGCAGCGTCACCGCCCGGACCTGGTACACCCTGACCGCCGCCATGCCCCTGGAGGCGCCGGAAAAGCGGTACACCGGGGAGGAGAAAACCCTTGTCTCCCTAGTCTTCGGCACCCGCCGCATAAAATTCTTCTCAAACAGTAGCATCCAGGGGGAGAAATATGATAAAATAGCAGACAGGCGCCCCCTCTCCCTCTTCGGGCTGCGTCTGCCGGTGACGCTGGTGACGGAGACCTGCCGCTTTTACGAGGCCGTGCCCGTCCCCCGGGAGGCTGCGGAGGCAGAGCGGGCCGGGGAGGCAGTCCTGACCGCGTACCTCACCTCCATCGTGGAGCCCTACGGCACCATCAGCTCCACCCTGTGCACCTCCCGCCAGAAGGAGGGCGTGCTGCTGGTGACCCTCACGGCGGAGTGCGTGGAGGAGATCGGGGTGCGGGTGCCCATCTATACAGAAGAACCGGGCCCGGCAGAGGGCCCGTGAACACAGGAGTGAATCGATTTGGAACAGAGAATCAGCATCGAGCGGCTGGAGACCGCCGTCGACATCTTCGGCTCCTTTGACGAGAACATCCGCCTTCTGGAGCAGGAGTTCTCCGTCACGGTGATCAACCGGGACGGGGAGCTCCGGGTCAACGGGGAGCCGGAGGACACCATGCCCGCCTGCAAGGCCATTCAGGCCCTGCTGACCCTCTCCAGCCGGGGGGAGGCCATCGGGGAGCAGAACGTGCGCTATGTCATCGGTCTGGTGCGGGCGGGAAAGGAGAGCCAGATCGCGGAGCTCACCGGCGACGTGCTGTGCATCTCCGCCAAGGGCAGGCCCATCAAGCCCAAGACCATCGGCCAGAAGGAGTATATCCAGTCCGTGCTCCACAACACTGTCACCATCGGCGTGGGCCCGGCGGGCACCGGCAAGACCTATCTGGCCGTGGCCGCCGCCGTCCAGGCCTTCCGGGACAAGCAGGTGAACCGCATCATCCTCACCCGCCCCGCCGTGGAGGCCGGGGAGCGGCTGGGCTTTCTGCCCGGGGACCTGCAGAGTAAGGTGGACCCCTACCTGCGGCCGCTGTACGACGCCCTCTTCGACATGCTGGGGGCGGAGACCTACCAGAAGTATCTGGAGCGGGGCAACATCGAGGTGGCCCCCCTGGCCTACATGCGGGGAAGGACCCTGGACGACAGCTTCATCATTCTGGACGAGGCCCAGAACACCAGCCGGGAGCAGATGAAGATGTTCCTCACCCGGCTGGGCTTCGGCTCCAAGATCGTCATCACCGGCGACGCCACCCAGATCGACCTGCCCGACGGCAAGACCTCCGGGCTGAAGGAGGCCATGCGGGTGCTCAAGAATGTGGAGGGCATCGGCATCTGCCAGCTGACCAACGCCGACGTGGTGCGCCACGTCATGGTCCAGCGGATCGTTCAGGCCTACGAGGACTACGAGAACCGAAAGGGTCGGAAGGACGGGGGGAGGCGGAAATGAGGCGGCACTACATTCCCGTCACCGCCGGCGTCCCCGGCGTGAACGACAGCCAGAGGGCCCTGATCCGCAGGGTCATCCGCACCGCCCTGGCGGCGGAGGGGGTGGACTTTGCCTGTGAGGTGGATGTGCTTGTCACCGGCGACGCGGAAATTCAGCGGCTGAACCGGGAGACGCGGCAGGTGGACAGGCCCACGGACGTGCTGAGCTTCCCCGCCTTCGACCTCTCCCCCGGGGAGCTGCCGGAGGCGGAGGACGCCGACCCAGGCACGGGGCTGGTGCCCCTGGGGGACATGGTGATCTCCATGGAGCATGTGGCTGTGCAGGCAAAGGAGTATGGGCACTCCAACCGCCGGGAGCTGGCGTATCTGGTGGTGCACTCGGTGCTTCATCTTTTGGGGTATGACCATCTGGACGAGGGGCCGATGAAGGCGCAGATGCGAAAGAGAGAAGAGGCAATTCTTGCCCAATTGGGGATCAGCCGGTGAGGCGTTCCCCCTGCGGGGGACGGGGATTTTGTATTCCTTCGGAATCCGGCCCACGGGGCCGGGACGGGAGGCCCCCCGCCCATCGCCAGGGGCAAATTCCCCCCGCCTGGCATAGGCTGTTCTTGAGGTGATTTACCATGACATTGCTGCAAGACGGCTGTATCGCGTTTCTCGCCGCCGTGGGCCTCACCACCGTGGTCTGGCTGACCGCCGGCGCCATCCTCCACGCGGGCCGGCCCGCCATTCCGGGCCTCCTGCTGGTCCTCCCCCTCCGGGGCGAGGCGCTGGCCATGGAGTCCGACGTGCGGGAGTTGCGCCGCGTCCAGGGCCAGCTGACCGGGGCCAAAATCGTCCTGGCGGACTGCGGCCTGACGCCCGACGCCCGGGCCCTGGCCCAGTACCTGGCGGACCGGGGAAAGAACGCCGTGGTGGCGGAGGGCCGGGATTTTCAAATGCTGTGAGATAGAAGGTACAAAAGCCATGGAAGAACTGACCTGCTGCGAGGGCACCGTACATAGCGTCATCTTTCAAAACCCGGAGAACGGCTACACCGTTCTCCGCCTCCTGACGCTGGAGGGGGAGGTGGTCACCGTGGTGGGGTGCATTCCCTGCGTGGCCCCGGGGGAGCATCTGACGGCCTCCGGCGTGTGGGAGACCCACCCCCAGCACGGGGAGCAGCTCCGTGCCGCGGAGCTGGAGCGGTCATTGCCGGAGGACGAGGAGGAGATTTTCAGCTACCTCTCCTCCGGCATCTGTAAAGGGGTGGGCCCTGCCACCGCCCGGCGCATCGTGGACCGGTTCGGCCCGGAGACGCTGGACATCCTGGAGCGGGAGCCGGAGCGGCTGAACACCATCAAGGGCATCACCGCCAAAAAGGCCCAGGAGATCGCCGAGGGCTTTCGCCAGCACATGGGACTGCGGCGGCTGATGGCCTTTCTGGCCCAGTACCAGCTGCCGCCGGTGCTGGCCATGCACCTGCGGCGGCTGTACGGCGGCGCCGCGCTGGAGATGGTGCGGGAGAACCCCTACCTGCTGGCCGGGGACGGCTGGGGCGTGGCCTTCTCCGCCGCCGACGAGATCGCCATGAGCCTGGGGCTCTCCGCCGAGAGCTCCTGCCGGGTGGAGGCGGCGGTTCTCTACGAGCTGAGCCACAACGAGAACAACGGCCACGTCTTTCTGCCCAGAAACAAGCTGCTGGACGCCACCTGCCGCCTGCTGGACTGCGCCATGGAGCCGGTGGAGACGGCCCTGGACGCCCTGATCCAGCGGGGCGCGGTGGTGCAGGAGCACGTGGCGAAGGTGGACGCCTGCTACCTCCGGCGGCTGTGGGAGGCGGAGCTGTCCGCCTGCGCGCGGCTGAACCTCCTGCTCGCGGCGGAGGCCGACGAGAGCCTGGCCGCGGAGCGGACGGTCCGGGAGATTGAGACAGAGCAGGGCGTCACCTACGCCCCCCAGCAGCGCCAGGCGGTGGGGCTGGCGGCCCGGGAGGGGGTGCTGATCCTCACCGGCGGCCCGGGAACCGGCAAGACCACCACCGTGCGGGGCATTGTGGCGCTGTTTCGGCGGATGGGGCTGGACGTGGTGCTGGCGGCCCCCACGGGCCGGGCGGCCAAGCGCATGAGCGAGCTCACCGGCATGGAGGCCCAGACCATCCACCGCCTGCTGGGGGTGAAGTGGGACGAGAGCACCCACGAGCCGGTGTTCTCCAAGACGGAGAAGGAGCCCCTGGAGGCGGACGCGTTGATCGTGGACGAGATGAGCATGGTGGACCTGCCCCTGTTCTCCGCGCTGCTGCGGGCCCTGCGGCCCGGCACCCGGCTGGTGCTGGTGGGGGACGCGGACCAGCTGCCCTCCGTGGGGGCGGGGAACGTGTTCTCCGACCTGATCCGCAGCGGCCGGGTGGAGACGGTCTTTCTGCGGGAGGTATTCCGCCAGGCGGAGCAGTCCGCCATCATCCGCAACGCCCACGCCGTGAACCTGGGCCAGCCCCCCCGGCTCACCAACGACCAGGGGGACTTCTTCTTCCTCTGCCGCCGGGAGGCGGAGCGGACGGTATCCACCGTGGTGGAGCTGTGCAAGACCCGCCTGCCGGGGAGCATGGGGATTCCGGCGGATCAGATCCAGGTGCTCTCCCCCATGCGAAAGGGTCCCAGCGGCACCATCCGCCTCAACGGCTGCCTCCAGGAGGCGCTGAACCCCAAGGCGGCGGACAAGCGGGAGCTCCTGTGGGGGGAGCGCCTCTTCCGGGAGGGGGACCGGATCATGCAGACCCGGAACGACTACGACGTGATCTGGGAGAAGGAGGACGGGTCCGCGGGCAGCGGCATCTTCAACGGCGACATGGGGCGGATCGAGAAGATCGACCCCTCCGGGGAGGTGCTGGAGCTGAGCTTTGACGACGGGCGGCGGGCGGTCTACGGCGCGGAGCAGCTCAGCGAGCTGGAGCTGGCCTACGCCGTGACGGTCCACAAGGCCCAGGGCAGCGAGTACCGCTGCGCGGTGCTGGCGGCCATGCCCTCCGCCCAGTCGCTGATGGTGCGGGGGGTGCTGTACACCGCCCTGACAAGAGCCCGTGAGCTGCTGGTGGTGGTGGGGGACGACGCCGTCCTCCGCTCCATGGCGGCCAACGACCGCCAGCAGCGGCGGTACTCGGGCCTCCGGTGGCGGCTGGCCCACAGCGGGGAATAGACAAAAGGCCGCCCCCGGCAGAGCCGGGGGCGGCGCGTTTTTCCTTGTCTTTCGGGGGATTTTGTGGTATTCTGGTACTGCCTCCGGAAGGGGACAGGGCGCCGCGCAACGGCGGGCGGTTGGCTACTCCCTGACGAAGGGGGGTGAGGCCATGCGGATCACGCTACATATCGGACGGTTCACCGTTACGATTACCGTGAAAAGCAGAAACCGCCACCCCGGCAGGTGACGGTTCGTAGGCTTACGTCTATGATTCCTAAAACCTTCCAGTTGAGTCGGACCATTTGGCAGATCAGCTGGGGCTGAAAGAATTTGTGGACCCGTTTACGGGTCGCGAGAACAAGAAGGCATAACAAAATACCCCTTAAGGGGTTGCCCGCGAAAGAAATGCAGTCGGCAAACCTTTCGGGGCCCCTTAAGGGGCTTCGTCCGTATCATGCCCTTCTAGGGCTTACTCAAGCCTCCGGCTTAGCCGGAGGTTTTGACTTTCACGTGTTGTCGCGGCTGATGGGCTCCCGGATGAAGAGCCGCCGCAGGGCCTTGCCGTTGAAGGGAATCAACGGGTAGAGATACCCCTTCCCAACCAGGGGCTTCGTGGTGGCCAGCAGCACCAGGATACCCAGGATTCCCAGGAAGAACCCCCATACGTCGAAAAGGGCGGTGGCCAGCAGGAGCATTACCCGCAGCAGCTTGAAGGCGTAGCCGATCTCATAGCTGGGCTGGGCAAAGCTGGCCACGGACACGAATGCCATATACACCAGCACCTCCGGCCCCAGCCACCCCGCCTGGACGGCGAAGTCCCCCAGAATCAGCGCCCCCAGCATGGAGAAGGAGTTGGACAGGGAGTCCGGCGTGTTCAGCGAGGCCAGTTTCAGGACGTCGATCAGAAACTCTACCACCAGCAGCTGCCACAGCAGGGGCAGGGAGGCCGGCTCCGGCGAGGACAGGAAGTCCAGCCACCCCGGCAGGCGGTTGGGCTCGCTGACCATCATATACCAGGCGGGGGTGATCAGCAGAGAGATCAGGAATACCACGATCCGCAGCAGCCGCAGGTAGGTGCCCACCAGCGGCGGGAAGTAGAACTCGTTGGCCTCCTGGGTGAAATCGAAAAAGGTGGTGGGCAGGATCATCACCGAGGGGGAGTTGTCCACCATGAGGATGATATTGCCCTCCATGACGCAGGCGGCGGCGCTGTCGGGCCGCTCGGTGTAGCGCACCTTGGGGAAGGGGTTGTACCACTGCTTCCGCTTGGGCCGGATGGCCTCCGCCACGCTCTCCTGGGACATGATGAGAGAGTTGACGTCGATGGCGTTCAGCTTGTTCCGGATCTCCTCCAGAAGTGCCGGGTCCGCCTTGTCGTCCAGATAGCACAGCACCGCGTCAGTCCGGGAGCGGCGGCCCACCTTGAGGCCCTCCATGGTGAGATGGGGGTCCCGGATGCGGCGGCGCAGCAGCGCCATGTTGGGCACCACCGCCTCCACGAAGCCGTCATGGGAGCCCCGGAGGACCTTGCCGTCCGGCGGCTCCTCCACGCCCCGGGTGGGGTAGCTCTTGGCGTCGCACAGCGCCGCGCCGGAGAGGCCCTCCATCAGCAGCAGCGTCTTGCCCAGCAGAACGGAGGTGACGATGTCCTCGCCATCAAAGCTGACGTCCGTCTCCGAGAAGGTGATGAACCGGTCGGCAAACTGCTGCATCTCCGTAAGGCCGCTGAGCTGCGCCTCCGTCAGCGACAGCCAGAAGGAGCCCATCCGCTCCAGGATCTCATCCTTGCCGTAGCCGTCGATAACCCAGATCCTGGCCCGTTTTCCGCCGATGATGTAATCCCTGCTGACCAGGTCGCAGCTGCGGCCCACGCCCAGCACCTCGTCGAAGCGGCGTACATTTTCTCCGTAGTTGGTTGACAGATCTCCCATGCTCCACCTCCGTTGTGGAGGTAGTATGCGCAGACTTGGGCGGAATATCCGGAGCCCGTGGAAAAGAGAGACAGGCGGAGCCGTTTTCGGCTCCGCCCGGAGGATCACTCCTCAATGCTGATGGCGCTGACAGGGCAGCCGTCCCGGGCCTCCTGGGCACTGGGCAGCTGGTTCTCCGGGACCTCGCCGCCGTGGGCCAGCCCGTCGTCCCCCATGGTAAAGCACACGGGACAGGTTCCGGCGCACAGGCCGCAGCCGATGCAGTTTTCATTGACGGTCGCGTTCATGAAAAAGCCTCCTTGTGAGTGTCTCGCCCCGGCGCGGCGCGGGCCGCGCCGGGAGCGCGCCTAGTATCTCTCATTTTTTTCACTTTCAAACGGGGCATTGGGCGGCAGGCGAAGGAGGCGCTTGTGCAGATTGTAGTCCAGAGCAGGAGGCAATTTGTTAAAAATGTTAAAATTGCATAAAACTATTGACAAACTCCAGAAAATATTGTACAGTATAGACACAGGAAAGGAGTGAGTCCCATGGGCTAGGAAGTCCAAGAGATTCCCAAATTCCCGCGCCGTTCGGAATCGAGAACATTTTCAGTAACCGCGTGAACTCCGGAAGATCCCCAAAGACGAAACACACTCATGATACTGAGCAGCACGAGACAGCCGCTTTGGAAATATTCAGAGCAATGATCTGCGTGTACCGATGTTTTATGGATTGGAGCATATCCCAGAGTTTCCCGATTCCCCAGCACTCCCGGCATCCGAACGGTAATTCCGAAGCAATCTGGAGGTAGACATTTTGGAAAATCCGATCCACGTGTAAGCCCCCCATTCGCCGTTGGAGCGAGTGGGGGGTTATGTTTTGCCTTTTTGAAAGGGACCGGGAGGAATTTCCCGGCTCTTTATTTTTTCGGGAGATATGGCCAGCACACTTGAAAACCGGTAAACGGTTTTGAAAGTGGACAGAGTCCGGGGGGGGGGGGGGCCCCCCCCCCCCCCCCACAAAAAAAAAAAAAAAAAATATTATATTTTTTTTAATAAAAAAAAAAAAAGATTAAGAAGCACCACAAAAATTGGGGTGGGCCAGCAAGA
>CAMNRF010000043.1 GCA_946551795.1 uncultured Oscillibacter sp. | reverse complement strand
CGCCGGTGCCGCCGTACTCCTTGGGCACGCACATGCCCATGACGCCCAGGTCAAAGAGCTTTTCGATGTTCTCCCGGGGATACTCGCTGTTGAGGTCGGTCTCGGCGGCGATGGGCTTCACTTCATTCTCGGTGAATTCCGCCATCATCTTCCGGATCAGCTGGTGCTCACGGCTCAGATTAAAATCCATGTGATGTTCTCTCCTTACTACAAATTTTTAATGGATTTTTGGATAGTTTGGCAAAGTTTCCCGTGTTTTTGGTGTGAAAAGGACAACCCCCGGGCAATGCGCTTCCCCGGGGGCTGATCCGGGTTCACAAACCTTAAATTAGACGATGCCCGCGATGTCCTTGGCAAACTGCTTCTTGCCCTGGATGTTGCCCTGGCGGGCAATCATGATCCGCTGGGCCTGGGGAGAGCCCGCGCCGTGGAGGGACTCCGTGCGGTAGCCCACGGCCGCCGCGCCCAGGCACATGTTCTCCAGGAACCGCAGAATCCGCTGCCGGTCCTCCGTGCTCACGCCCTCCCGGGCGGCGAAGAACTTGTTGCAGATCTCCCCGATGGTCTCCCCGTTCCGGCCCACCACCGTGTCGGAGTTGAAGTCCTTCTGGGAGGGCATGGTCACCATCAGTCCGCCGGCGATGTCCTCCGCCAGCCGCACGATCTCGTAGGGGAAGCGGGTCACGTTCTGCTTGCAGACATTGGCGAGAAGCAGGTCGATCTGGTAGTTGCCCGCCTTGGTGGGGGCGCCCTGGCTGGAGCAGGCGATGCCGCAGCAGTACAGCGTCTCGTTCAGGTGGGTCATCTCGATCAGCTTATCCTTCACCGCGCTGGCCTTCTCCACGCCGTTGTACTCCGCGGCCAGGGCGGCGGCGCCGATGACCACGTCGCCCACGCCCACCTTGCACCCGCCGTAGCTCTGGCGGTGGTACCCGGCGAACCGCTCCACGATCATCCCGGCGAACTCGTACTCGCCGTTGAGGAAGATGTACTCGTTGGGGATGAACACGTGGTCCAGCACCACCAGGGCCTCCTGGCCGCCGAATTTGGCGTTGCCCACGTCGATGTCCGCGCCCTCCTCCAGCTTCCGGGTGTCGCAGGACTGGCGGCCGTAGATCATGTACATGCCCTCGGCGTCGGTGGGGCAGGCGAAGCTGACGGCCCAGTCCTTATCCGCCTCGCCCATGGCGATGGTGGGCATGAAGATGTGCCAGTGGCTGTTGATGGACCCGGTCTGGTGGCACTTGGCGCCGCAGACCACGATGCCGTCCGCCCGGCGCTCCACCACGTGGACGTACATGTCCGGGTCCGCCTGCTGGCTGGGGGACTTGGACCGGTCGCCCTTGGGGTCCGTCATGGCCCCGTCCACGGTGAGGTCGTTGTCCTGGACGAAGGTGAGGAACTTCTTGAAGTTTTCGTGGTAGTGGGTGCCGTGCTTCTCGTCGATCTCATAGGTGCTGGAATAGACGGCGTTGAAGGCGTCCATGCCCACGCAGCGTTGGAAGCAGCTGGCGGTCTTCTGGCCCAGCAGGCGCTGCATCTTCACCTTGTTGATCAGGTCCTCCGTGGACTGGTGCAGGTGGGTGAAGCGGTTGACGGTGTGGCCCGTCAGGCTGGACTTCACGGTCATGAGCTCCGCGTACTGGGGGTCCTGGGCCAGGGCGTAGGTCATGGCCACGCAGTTGATGGAGGGGCGGATCATGGGGTGGTCCACCCAGTTGTCGATCTTCTCGCCGAACATGTAGACCCGGGTATTCAGCTTCCGCAGGCTCTCGATGTACTCGTTGGCGGTCATTAAGGCCATTTGTTTGGTCCTCCTTTTTGTTATGGGGGGCTTGCTCTTCTTGCGGTCCTTCTATTGGGGGGCGCTGTCTGCCGCTTCGCGAGGCAGAGGCGCTGGCGCCTGTTGGGATTTTATCACTTGGTTTGGAGAATTCCGGGCCCCGCGGGGCCCGGGCAGGGGCGCCGCCCCTGCACCCCGCCGCCTTTGAAAAGGCGGGCGAAACTTTGATTCTTTAGTCGTTGGCAAGGCCCATCAGCTCGTCACGGAAGATCCGCTCGTCCATGAGCTTCAGGTCCTCGGCGATTTTGGGCATGAACTCCATCTGGTCCAGCACCTGGGTCTGGAGGTCAATGCCGGGGGCGATCTCAATCAGCGTCACGCCCTCGGGGCGGAGCTCGAAGACGGCCCGCTCGGTGACGTAGAGCACCGGCTGGTGGACCTTGTTGGCATACACCCCGGAGAAGGTGATGTGCTCTACCTGGTTGACGAACTTCTTCTTGGCGCCCTCCTGGGTGATCACCAGTTTGCCGTCCCGGCACTCCGTCTTCAATCCCTTGGCGGTAAAGGTGCCGCAGTACACCACCTTCTTGGCGTTCTGGGTGATGTCGATGAAGCCGCCGGCGCCGGCCAGGCGGGTGCCGAACTTGGAGACGTTCAAATCGCCGTTGGGGGCCGTCTCGGCAAGGCCCAGGAAGGCCACGTCCAGTCCGCCGCCCTGGTAGAAGTCAAACTGGACGTTGTGGTCCAGAATGGCCATGGAGTTGGCCGCGCCGCCGAACTGGGTGCCGCCGTAGGGCACACCGGCGATGGACCCGGCCTCCACGGTGAGGGTCATCTTGTCGGAGATGCCCTCCTCCGCCGCCACGTTGGCGATCTTCTCCGGCGCGCCGGTGCCCAGGTTCACGATGGCGTCCTGGGGCAGCTCCATGGCGGCCCGGCGGGCCAGGATCTTCTTGGCGTCCAGGGGGATGGAGGGGATGTCGTCCACGGGGATGCGGAACTCGCCGCTGAGGGCCCCGTCGTAGGGCATCCCCAGGCACTGGTTGTTGTCCTCCGGAGAGCCCACCACGATGGCGTCCACATAGATGCCGGGAATCTTCACAAGGCGCGGGTCCAGCGTGCCGCCCCGGACGATCTTCTCCACCTGGACGATGACGATGCCGCCGGAGTTCTTGGTGGCCTGGCACTGGGCCGTTACATCCAGGGGGCCGATCTCTCTATGTACGGTGCAGTTGCCGTACTCGTCGGCGTAACTGCCACGGACCAGGCAGACGTCGATGGGGATCGGCTTGTAGAGCAGGCGCTCCTCCCCCTCGATGTTCACCAGCTTCACCAGGTCCTCCTTGGTGACGTCGTTCAGCTTGCCGCCGCCGTTCCGGGGGTCCACAAAGGTGTACAGTCCCACGTGGGTGATGGTGCCGATGTTGTGGGCGGCGATGTCCCGGTACATATGGGTGATGACGCCCTGGGGCAGGTTGTAGGCCTCCAGCTTGTTGGCGAGAGCCAGCTCACCCAGCTTGGCGGCCCGGTCCCAGTGGCCGCCCACGACCCGGCGGCACATGCCCTCGTGGCCGAAGTGATCGCCGCCGGTGCCGTCCCGGTGGCCCTGGCCCGCGGCGAAGAACAGCGTCAGATCCCGGGGATGCCCGGTCTCCACAAAGCGTTTCTCCAGGGCTTTGGTCAGCGCCTCGGGGCAGGCGCAGCTGACAAACCCGCCGGTGGAGACGGTGTCGCCGTCGTTGACCATCAGCGCCGCTTCTTCCGCAGTAATTACACGGACTTTCTTCATGCTTTCCGAACTCCTTTTTTCTGTGATAGAATGAATCCATGCAGGGGCGGACCTCTGCGGGGAATCCCTCTTTATTTGTTCTGGAAGTGCTTCTCCTTGCGCTTTTCCAGGAAGGCGCTCATGCCCTCCTTCTGGTCCTCGGTGGCAAAGCACATGGCGAAGAGCTCGTTCTCCAGGGCAATGCCGTCGTCGATGTCCATCTGCATCCCCCGGTCGATGCAGGCCTTGGCGTACTTCACGGCGATGGGGGCGTTGACGGTAAAGGACTTGGCCATGGCGATGGCGGCGTCCATCAGCTGCTCCGCCGGGTAGACCTCGTTCACCAGGCCGATGGCCTTGGCCTCGGCGGCGTCGATGACCTTGCCGGAGAAGATCAGCTCCTTGGCCTTGGCAATGCCCACGCGGCGGGGCAGCCGCTGGGTGCCGGAGAAGCCGGGGGTGATGCCCAGGCCCACCTCGGGCTGGCCGAACTTGGCGCCGCCCTTGCCCTCGGCGTTGGGGCCGGCGGCCAGGATGATGTCACAGCTCATGGCGATCTCACAGCCGCCGCCCAGGGCGAAGCCGTTCACCGCGGCGATGGTGGGAATCTCCAGCTTCTCGATGCGGCGGAACAGACCGCTGCCCCGCTGGCCCCACTTGCGGCCCTGGGCCACGTCCATGGGCTTCTGCTCGCCGATGTCCGCGCCGGCCACGAAGGAACGTCCCTCGCCGGTGAGGATGAAGGCCCGGAGCTCCGTGTCCTTCTCCACCTCGCCGATCAGCTGCTCCAGCTCCCCCACCACGGTGGAGTTGAGGGCGTTCAGCGCCTCAGGACGGTTGATGGTGGCAATGCCGATGTTGTCCTTTTTCTCGTAGCGAACGGTCTGATACATGATGGCTCCTCCTTAAAATATTGGATATGTTCCGCCGGCTCTCAGGCGAGGGACGGCGGAGGTCTGTCGCCCTGAATATAACAGCAATTTTCGTGCCATTGTTCAAGTTCATTTTGCTGGAAACCCATGCCCATTTCTGTCATATTGCACGAAGCGCCTCCCCGTCCACCCCGGCGAATCCTTCGATTTTCCCTCGATTTTCCAGCCGGCCGGCCGTGCCGCGGCAGTGCTATTCATTTTTGAATAACGCCGGATTCACCGGATTTCCGGCGGACCACTGGTGGATTTTGGCGCAGAGCATAATTTCCAGTCGAATTTTTGGCTATTCCGCACACGGGATTTCCATGTCTTTTCTCTTTCTATTCATTTTTGAATATGCTATACTCATAAATGAATAGAAGCGATTCCCCGCCGCCCCGGATCAGAAAGGAGCCTGACCGCCATGTCCCAGATTCCCGCCCTGCCCTACGCCTTTGAGGAGGACATCAATCTCAAGAGCCTCTTCGACATCATCAGTCCGGAGAACAACCTGGTCCTGGCGGACGACATGATGCTCTCCGACGCCAAGGGCGTCATCCTGCGGGTCAGCGAGACCTACGAGAAGAACTTCGGCTTCACCCACAACTCCATCGTGGGCCGCTCCGCCTTTGACCTGGAGGCGGACGGCACCTTTGTCCCCTGCATCACGGCGGACGTCATCCGCCAGAAGAAGAAGGTCACCGCCACCCAGACTATCAACCGCGTCCACAAGAACGTGATGACCGTGGGCATCCCCCTCTTCGACGCCGCCGGGGAGCTGAAATACGTCATGTGCTTCAACACGGTGTCCATGGAGCAGATCAACAGCATCCAGCGGAACTACCGCCAGCTGCAGGACTCTCTGGTGCAGTACTCCCAGGAGATCGCGGAGCTGCGCCTCCGGGCCACCGAGACCAGCCTGGTCTTCAAGAGCCCCCCCATGCAGCGGCTTTTGACCCTGATGCAGAACACCGCCAACACCAAGGCCAACATCCTCATCACCGGGGAGACCGGCGTGGGCAAGAGCGCCGTGGCCAAGGCCATCCACGCCATGAGCAATCGGGCCGCCGGGCCCTTCATCGAGGTCAACTGCGCGGTGCTCCACGAAAACCTCATTGAGTCAGAGCTCTTCGGCTATGAGAAGGGGGCCTTTACCGGCGCGGCCTCCACCGGCAAGATCGGCAAGATCGAGCTGGCCAACCACGGCACACTGTTTCTGGACGAGATCGGCGAGCTGCCGCCCCACATTCAGTCCAAGCTCCTGCAGCTGATTCAGGAGAAGACCATCGAGCGCCTCTCCGGCACCCGGAAGATCGAGCTGGATTTCCGCCTGCTGGTGGCCACCAACCGGGATCTGGAGGACGCGGTGCGCCGGGGCCTCTTCCGCTCCGATCTCTTCTACCGGCTCAACGTCATCCGGATGCACATTCCGCCCCTGCGGCAGCGGCCGGAGGACGTGCTCCCCCTGGCCCACCGGTTCCTCTCCCGGTTCTGCCAGGAGTACGGCAGCACCCTGACCCTGAGCCCCCGCCTGATCGCCTTTCTGGAGCAGTACCACTGGCCCGGCAACGTCCGCCAGCTGGAAAATCTCATGGAGCGCCTGGCCATCACCGTCCAGGACCCGGTGATCGACATCGTCCACCTGCCGCCGGAGTACGCCGGGGAGCAGGTCCCCGCCATTCCCCTGCCCGCCCCCACCGGCACCCTGGCGGAGCGGATGGAGGCCTACGAGGGCCGGATCATCCGGGAGTCCTACGGGCGCTGCGGCACCACGGTGGCGGTGGCGAAGGAGCTGGGGATCTCCCAGGCCACCGCCGCCCGGAAGATCGCCAAATACGCCGGAAAGGAGGACCGTCCATGAGCCTGGTCTCGTTAAAAGCCGAGCTGCGCCAGCAGCTCAAGCTCTCCCCCCAGCTGCTCCAGTCCATGGAGATCTTACAGATGAACTCCCAGGAGCTTCTGGAGTACCTGGGGCGCCTCACCGAGGAGAACCCCCTGCTGGAGCAGGAGGACGCCCCCTCCCTCCGGGAGGCCTACGAGGAGCTGCGCCAGAAGGCCAGCTGGATCGACGGCGGCGTGTACGGCGCCACCTTTGCCCACACCGAAAACGCCCCGCCGGAGCGGGGGGCGGCGGACCGGGAGCTGGAGAGCCTGGCCGCCTTCCTCCGGGACCAGCTGGAGCGCCGCAGGCTGGCCAAGCCCCTGCTGGCCCTGGCCAGGTACATCGCCGAGCTGGTGGACGAGGACGGCTATCTGGATGCCGCCGACCTGGACGGCCTGCGGGAGCTGAAGATCCCGGAGGCCCTGATCCAGCAGGCCCTGGACACCGTCCAGTCCCTGGACCCCGCCGGCGTGGGGGCCCGGGACCTCTCCGAGTGCCTGCTGCTGCAGCTGGCCCGGCGGGAGAACGTCTCCCCGGCGGTGATGGACATCGCCGCCCGCTTTCTCCCGGAGCTGGGGAAGAAGCACTACGGCCCCATCGCCCGGGAGCTGGGGCTGTCGGTCCAGGAGATCCAGGCGGCGGAGAAGGTCATCTCTTCCCTGGACCCCCACCCGGGACGGGCTTTTCAGCCGGCGGAGCCGGCGGTCTACGTCCGGCCCGACGTGTTCATCGTGGAGCTGGACGGGGAGCTCACCGCCGTTCTCAACGAGTACTACCTGCCCAGGATCTCCATCAGCTCCTACTACACCCGGCTTTTGAAGGACTCCGACGAGAAGGAGACCCGGGACTACCTCCGCCAGAAGATGCAGCAGGCCAAATGGCTCCTCACCAGCCTGGACCGCCGGGGGGGCACCCTCCGCCGCTGTGCCGCCGCCATTCTGGAGGCCCAGAGGCCCTTTTTCGCCGGGGAGACCTCCGAGCTGGCCCCCATGAGCCTCCTCTCGCTGTCGGATTCCCTGGACCTGCACCCCTCCACCATCTCCCGGGCCACCCGGGACAAGTACCTCCAGTGCCGCCAGGGCACCTATCCCCTGCGGTACTTTTTCAGCCGGGCCGTCGGGGAGCGGGGCCCCTCCCGGCAGGCGGTGAAGCAGCGGCTTTTGACCCTGGTGCGGGACGAGGACCCCCGCCGCCCCCTCAGCGACCAGCGGCTGTGCGAGCTGCTGGCGGAGGACGGCATCCAGGTGGCCCGCCGCACGGTGGCCAAATACCGCATGGAGCTGCGGCTCCCCTCCTCCTCCGCCCGGCGTCGGTGAGCCGGACCGCCGCCGCCCATGGAAAGACCCCGGCGGGATATGCTGGCATATCCCGCCGGGGTCCGTTGTTCTTCCGCTCAGGCGGCCCTCTCCGGCAGATCGTTCAAATTGCTCACGCAGAGCCGCGTCACGCCGAAAAGCCCCGCAAGGCGCCCCCGGGCCTCGATGCCGCGGTCGCTGGGGTACCAGGCCACGGCCTCCTGCTTGTCGTAGACCGAGGTGGCGTAGGCGCAGTCATAGCGGGTGGAGTAGTACGTCTTGGTCTCCTCCGCCGCCAGGAGCTTCCGGAGCTCCGCCTGAGAGATGGTGCCCGCCTCCCGGCCGCCCAGGTACAGGGCGCCCTCGGTGGTCACCATCAGAGCCAGCTTGTCGCCGTCAATGACGCCCCGCAGCTCGCCCAGGACGTAGTACGCCTCCTCCAGCGGCTCCACCGGGGCGGTGGGGAAGTCCCCCGAGACGTCCCTGTAAGAGGCGATGCGCAGGATCAGGCAGTCCACGCTCTCGCCGATGAGGCCGTAGTCGTAGCCCTCGTAGACCGTGCCGTCCCAGGAGGGGGCGTCGGCGATCACATAGAGGAGCTTTCCGCTCAGGGCGGGCCGCAGCGCCTTCATCAGCTGGTTCATGGCGGCCTCCTGGGTAATCCGCAGCTTCTCCAGGTCCAGCATCAGCCCGTCGTAGCCGCCGCTCTCCACGGCCTCCGCCAGCGCGGCCACGGTCTCGGCGGTGTCCCCGTTCAGGGCGGTGGGGCCGCCCACCACGTGCAGGAGGGCCTTGGCGCCCGCCTGACGGACGGTCTCCCGCAGGGCGGCGGCCTTGGCGGTGTCCATGGTGATGGGCACCGCGGGCTTTCCGGTGCACATCAGCCGCCCGGCGGTGATGCCCACGGCCTCATAGCCGGTCAGGTCTGCCAGGTTCTCCAGGGAGCCGGTGATGCCGATGCTCCGGGCGGCGGGGGTCTGGAGCTTGTCGTAGAGCTCCATAAGGACTACCGCCACGTCCTCCCGGGCGGCGGGCTCATTGGGGGAGAACTGGCTCCGGGTGCCGCCGCTGACCAGGCCGAAGTCATAGGCCATGGCGATGTACCCCGGGTTGGTCCGCACGTCCCGGAAGGGGGTGGCCAGGTCCTGGGCCAGGGCGGCGATGGTCTCGTACCCCAGCGCCCGCACCAGCAGCACCGCCAGCTCCTCCCGGGTGATGGCGTCGTTGGGGCGGAAGGTCTCGCTCTGGCTGGAGAGGGCCCCGCAGGCCACGGCGGCCTCCACGGCGCCGTAGCACCAGGCGTCGGCGGGCACGTCGGAGTAGGTGGGGGTTCTGGTGACATTTTTCGTGTCCCAGCCGAAGAAGCGGCTGGCCGCCGCCACAAAGGCGCCCCGGGTGATGGAGTGGCCCACGCCGAACCGGGTCGCGCTCTCCCCCTGGAAGAATCCCAGCTCCACACAGCGCCGGATGGCTTCCGCCGCCGGGAGGGAATCCGGTACGTCCTGGAACCCGCCCGCGGCGGAGGCCGGGGGGACCGTCCCCGTCAGCAGGGCGCACAGCGCCAGACAGGCGATTACTCGATGCAGTCGTTGCTTCATAGCCGTTTGGACTCCTTTGCAAAACAGATGTGGAGATTATACCAAATTCAACCCGATTCGTCAAATCCCGGCTTCGGCCGTCCCGTTTACCCTTTGTGTTGTTAAATGCCTGCCAATTTTTTCGCCTGTCAAAATGACTGAACGGGCATTATCCGGGATAGATGACCGTCCGGTAAACCCGGGTTAGCTAAGAGGCAGCAGCTTCATATTTTTTGCTCGATTGATATTCGCGATAAGTTCACCATATTTGAACGGCTTACCGTGCCCTGGGTATATGATCTTCGGCCTGAGCGCAATGATTGTCTCCCATGATTTCAGAAACGCTGTCTTGTCCTCCGCCCAAATGGTTATTCTGTGTAAGCTCGGCAATCCGTTCATGGCCGCGTCGCCGCAAAACAGAGAACCATCCCTCAGGAAAAGAGACATTGAATCAACCGTGTGACCGGGAGTGTCAATAATTTTTCCTTGTAGTAAAAATTCCACTTGAGTGCGGTTTTGCTCATTTACTTGAATACATCTGCGTTGATGTTCCCGTCTCAATTCAGGAAACAAATGCCTGCTCTTGCCGGCAAGCTTCATTAAGGAACAAAAGCCCAAAGCAAGTCGGTTTGTACAGCCGCCGCGAAAGGAGTTCTGCCCTCTGTATAAACCCTCCAATGCTCTGCTGCTCATAACAACTTGAGTGTCCGGGCATTCCAAAAGCATTTCGTTTAGATACCCGGCATGGTCGTCGTGGGCGTGCGTCAAAAAAATGTACCGGATCTGTTGAACGTCTATATTTAATGCCGCGAGTTTCTTTTTGAGACGCCCGAATCCGTTTTCGTATCCCGTATCAATCAGTACATACCCTTGATCAATGGGATATATCCAGTTATTGACGATTCTGCTTCCCGCATTAACCATATGGGTCTTCCCCCGTCCAATTTCTGCCGCTGACATCAATTGTGATTTGCCGCTCTGAATTATATCATAGCCAAATTTCGGCTTCAAGCCGTGATCCGTGAAATTGCTAAAGCCTCAGGCCAACAACACAAAAGGAAAAAGGGACCTTCGGCCCCGCATTTTCAGCCCCAAACCGGCAGGCGGGACGGCCGTCACATGGGCTTTAGATTTTGATTGAGCCGATCCGCTATCCAGGCAAGCCGCCTCTCCCGCCCCGCCGCTGTCCTGGCGTCAAAATACGCCCGGGCGTAGGTTTTCCTGACGGACGGGGGCATGGCCCGGAAATTCGCGCAGGCGGGCTCAATCCCCTCCAGCAGCGCGGAGAGCTGGGCAATCTGCTCCTCCGTGACCGCCGCGGGCCCCGGGGCGTACCACTGGCCGTTTTCCCGGGCCTCCCGGATCTTCGCCCTGCCGGCATCGGTCATCAGTCCCCGTTCCTCCAGACTCCGGGCCAGGGCCCTGTTCTTTTCCGACCATCTGCTGTTCTCCCGGCGCGGGGAGAAATACTTTCGATAGCTCTCGCCGTCGATGCGCTTCATCTGCCCGTCGATCCACCCGAAGCAGAGGGCCTCCTCCAGGGCCTCCCCCGCCGTCAGGGTCTTCGGCCCGCCGGCTTTGCCGAACAGCAGCCAGGCGCCTGTGCTTGAGAGACAGTGGCTTTGGAGCCAGCTCCGGAATTCCGCCCTGTCGGCAAATTGCAGAAAATCGCTCATCGGCCTCCTCCTTTCGCCGGACGCATCCGCCGGCCCGATATTCTAACATTACCGCGGCCCCGTCCGTATGTCAACACGGAGCACTGGACTTTTCCCCGGCGGCGCTTGACAACCGCTGGAAAATTTCATATGATTTTAACATGTGATTTTCTGAAAGCCGGTTTGGGATTTCCGGGCACGCGGCTGCGTGCCCGGAGATGCGAAACGGATTTTTAAAGGAGGGTTTTCATTGCGGGCCACCATCAAGATGATCGCGGAGCGGGCGGGGGTCTCCATCGGCACGGTGGACCGGGTGCTCCACGACCGTCCCTATGTCAAGGCGGAGGTGCGGGAGCGGGTGCTGGCGGTGATGGCGGAGCTGGACTACCGCCCCAACCGCATGGCCAGCGCCCTGGCCACCAGCGGCACGGCCCGGCGCTTCACCGTGATTCAGCCGGAGTGGGGTCCCTATATCCAGGACGCCATGGCCGACGGCGTGAGCCGCTTTCTGGAGGAGCGCCGGGACTACAACCTCTCGGTGGAGGTGTTGCGCTACCCCCACGGGGACACGACGGGCTGTCTCCAGCTCCTGGACCAGGCGTCCCGGGAGCACGTCCACGGGGTGGCCCTGTGCGGCTCGGACTGCGGCGAGGTCCGGGAGCGGCTCCGCCAGCTGGCGGGGCTCCACATCCCCGTTGTGACCTTCAACTCCGACGTTCCGGACGCCCCCCGGCTGTGCTACGTGGGGGAGGACGCCCACCACGCCGGACGGGTGGCCGGGGAGATCGCCTCCAAATTCCTCCGCCCCGGGGACAAGGTGCTGCTGGCCTACTCCGGCCTGGAGTATATCGGCCACAAGGCCCGGGCCGACGGCTTTTTCCAGTGCCTGGCGGAGCGGGGCTTCGCCCGGGAGGCCTTTCTGGTGGCCGCCACCCACGACAGCTACGAAAAGACCCTGGAGGCCGTCTCCCGCGCGCTGGAGGCGGAGCCCGGGCTGCGGTATATCTACATGGCCACCCAGAGCGTTCCCGGCTGTGTGGAAGCCCTGCGCCGGACGGGCCGCGCCGGACAGGTGCGGGTCCTGGCCCACGACAACAGCCCGGAGATCCGGCGGTTTTTGAAGGAGGGGCTGGTGGATTTCTCCATCGACCAGAACCTGCCCTACCAGAGCTATCAGGCGCTGTCCGTCCTCTTCGGCGCCGTGCTGGAGCACCGGAGGCCGGAGCGGGACTTCTTCTACCCCTCCAGCACCATCCTCAACGCGGAGACTGTGGAATAGGCCGGGGCCCGGGGAAAGGACATGCCTATGGAGACCATCTCCTACACCGTTTTGCCGGAGGAGGACGGCGCCGCGGTCCGCCACATCCTCCGGGCGCGGCTCCACTTCTCCTCTCACGCCATCTCCCGCCTGACCCGGGCGGAGAACGGCATCCTGGTCAACGGTCTCCACGCCCGCACCGTGGACGTCCTCCGGGCCGGGGACGTTCTGACCGCGGAGACCGGGGACCACCGCTCGCCGAAGAGCGCCGCCGTCCCCGGGGACTGGCCGCTGCCGGTGGTGTGGGAGGACGGCCATCTGCTGGTGGTGAACAAGCCCGCGGGCATGACGGCCCACGCCTCCAATTTCCTGCCGGACACCCCCACCGTGGCGGGGGCCCTGGCCTGGACCCGGGGCACGGACTTCCTCTTCCACCCGGTGAACCGGCTGGACAAGGGCACCACCGGGCTGATGGTGGTGGCCAAGAGCGGCTACGTCCACAACCTGCTGCGCCGGGCTCTCCACACAACCGGCTTCCGCCGGGAGTACCGGGGGATCTGCGTGGGATGCCCGCGGCCGGAGCGGGGGACCATCGAGGCCCCCATCGGCCGGGACGAGACCTCCACCGTCCGCCGCCGCATCCGGCCCGACGGGGCCCCGGCGGTGTCCCACTACGAGGTGCTGGAGCGGCACGGGGACCTCTCCCTGGTAAAGCTGAGGCCGGAGACCGGCCGCACCCACCAGCTGCGCCTGCACATGGCCTCCATCGGCTGCCCCCTGGCGGGGGACTGGCTCTACGGCACGGAGGACCCCTCCCTCATCGCCCGCCCGGCCCTGCACTCCTGGGGGCTGCGGCTGGTACACCCGGTCACCGGGGAGGTCCTGGAACTGACGGCGGAGCTGCCGGAGGATATGAAAAGGCTCTTGGAATATTAAGATATTGGGAGGAAGAAACTATGCTTACCTGGAATGTCACCTACCACACCAAGCCCGGCCAGCGGACGGCCTTCTACCAGGCCCTCACCGATCTGGGCGTGCGGGAGAACTCCCGCCGGGAGGAGGGCAACGTGAAGTACGACTACTACTTTGACGCCCAGGACCCCAACGCGCTGCTGCTGGTGGAGACCTGGACGGAGCCCGCCCTCCAGGAACTCCACTGCCAGACGGAGATCTTCGCCAGGCTCCAGGTGCTGAAGGTCCAATACTGCGCCGATGTGACCATCGACAAATTCAACTACTGAGGAGCATGGGACATGAGTGAACGCATGAAGAACATCGCCAAGGGCCAGACGCTGCGACTGAACGAGCTGGTGGACTACCAGGAGGGACAGGTGATCAGCCGCACGCTGGCCCAGAACCCCCATGTGAGCCTGACCCTCTTCGCCTTTGAGAAGGGGGAGGAGATCAGCACCCACGCCTCCGGCGGCGACGCCATGGTGACGGTGCTGGAGGGCACGGGCCGCTTTACCGTGGACGGGGCGGTCCACATCCTGGAGAAGGGGGAGAGCCTGGTCATGCCGGCCAACGTCCCCCACGCCGTGTACGGCGAGGAGCGGTTCAAGATGCTTTTGACCGTGGTGTTCTGATACTAGAACTTGTTAAAAAGGTTAAAAAACTTTTTAACCTTTTTATAGCGCCGAAGGCGCGTCAAGTTCTTATGAGACGCATTTTGCGCCGTTTTCGGCGCAAAATGGAAACGCACGATTGCGTTTCCATTCTTGATAAAACTGAACAGTTTTATCAAGAATTAGTATGAGAGTAAAAGAGACGGAGCCCGGCGGCACAGCCGCCGGGCTCCGTCTCTTTTACTGGGCGATTCTGCGCCGGAGCTCCTGCTCCGTTACGGCGTAGCCCTGTTCCGCCCAGCTGTCCGCGGCGCGCTCTGCCGGGAGGGCCTCCCCCCGCCGGGCGTAGACGGCGGCGGCCACGGCCTCCAGCATTTTGGGGTTCTTCACCAGCAGGGGGCCGGTGAGCTGGGAGGCGAAGACATTCCTCCAGTGGAAGCCCTCCGGGGTTTTCAGCCCCTCGTTGCCGTACCCGAACTCCACCGAGGTCAGCAGGGGCGTCTCCACACCGGTGACGGTGCCGCACTTGTTCATGAAGCCCACCACCGCCTCCGGAAAGAGGTCCGTATGGCCGTAGACGTCCTCCACCAGCCGCTTTTCCCCGTGGACCGCGGAGAACCCCGCCAGGCCGATGCCGGCGTAGGAGGTCCCGTCCGCCTCGGTGACGGAGGTGCCCAGCAGCTCCATGGCGGTGCCGGCAAAGAGCATGGCGGCGCCGTCCTCCGCCGCGGCCCTCACCGCCGGGCCGAACCTGGAAAAGTCCTCCATGGCGGCCCGGGCGGAGTGCTCCGTCCCCGCGCCCATGAAGAGGAAGTCCGCGCCGGAGAGGTCCGCCGCCTCCCCGGGGCGCACGGCCTCCACGGTGACGGCGTTCCCCAGCCGTTCCAGATACCGCCGCAGGACGGCGACGTTGGCGTAGCTGCCGTAGAGGCTCATGAGGTCGGGGTAGAAGTGGATGAATCGGAGTTCCATCTCTCACGCCTCCTTTTCCACGTGGGCCAGGAGCTTGTCCCGGTCCGAGAAGCAGGTCACCACGTACAGTGCCCCGTCCCCGGCGGCTCTCAGCTCCGCCGCGGCCTCCGCGATGTCCGGCTGGACCCGCCAGTTTTTTACGTCCGTGTAGGAAAACCGCTCCGCCAGGTCGTTGCAGTACCGCCCGGAGAGGACGACCTCCTTCACATGGGGCGCGTTCAGCTGGCCGAAGTCGATGTCCCACAGCCAGCTGGTCTCGCTGGTGAAGTACTTCCGGCTCACCGCGTCCACGATCACCAGCACCGTGCAGTCCTCCTTCGAGGCGGCGATGTAGCGGAGGTTGGTGTCGTAGGCGATGGAGTTCTCGTGCTTGCTGGTGAGCAGGGTGCCGTGGCGGCTTCCCAGGCGGAAGGTCTGCATCCGGCCGTTTTTCAGCAGGTAATTGCCCAGGACCCCGGCGCAGGTCTCCGCCGCCGTGCCGGCCCGGCGGCACACGGCGTAGGCCGCCAGGATGTTGTACACGTTGTAGATGCTGCGGAAGGCCAGGTCCACCGTGACCGTGCCGTCGATGGTGAGCACGCCCCTGTCCAGATCCACCGCCGTGGCGGTGTAGTCCGTGGCGGGCTTTTGGTGGCCGCACTTCGTGCAGCGGTAAGCGCCGATGTGGTTGTAGTGGACGTAGTCATACGTCATGGGAGCGTGGCAGACCGGACAGTACGCCCCGTCATGGTACACCCCGGTGGGGGCGTCCGTGGAGAGGGCGCAGCGGTCCAGGCCGAACCACGCCACCTTCTCGTGCCCCCGGGCAAAGCAGCTGGAGAGGGGGTCGTCGGCGTTCAGAATCAGCTCCGTGTCCGGGTGGATGGCGGGCAGGATGGCGTCGTAGACCCACTCCGGGTGGCCGTTGCGGGTGAGCTGGTCCCGGTAGAGGTTGGTGATGACGAAGGCCGTGGGGTGGAAGTGGCGGAAGCTGTACCGGGCGTATCGCTCGTCGCTCTCCAGCAGCAGCACGTCCGCCCGGACCGCCCCCCCCAGGGTGGCGTGGGTCAAAATCAGCGTGGTGACGCCCTCGATCTGGTTGGAGCCCTCCTCGTTGTAGATGACGTTTTTTCCGTCCGCCCGGAGGACGGCGGCGATCATCTCCACGGTGGAGGTCTTGCCGTTGGAGCCGGTGACGGCGATGATGTGCCGGGGCAGCCGCACCCGGGACAGGATGTCCGGGCAGACCTTCAGCGCCAGCTTTCCCGGCAGGGAGCTGCCCTTGCCCACCAGCTTCCCGGCAAAGTGCCCCAGCTTGCAGAGGACGATGGCCAGAAATTTTCTCACCGCTGTCTCCTTCTCTCCTGTTCATACTTCTCCCGCAGCTCCGCGAAGGCGCGGATGGGGGCGCCGTCGGCGTTCTGGAACTTCATGGGCAGGGCGAAGAACAAAAAGTCCTTCCGCTCCCGGACCTTCTCCAGACAGAGATTCTCCAGAATCACCGCGTCGGCCTTCATCAGAATGGTATGTATGGCGGGGGGGCCGCCGAGGCGGTCGATGCTGACGGCGTCTGTCCCCACGCCCTTGAGGCCGCAGGAGACCAGATAGTGGGCCGCCTCCTCATCGGGGACGGGGTAGGTGTCCTCCAGGAACGACTCCGTCCCCCAGCGGCTCTCCCAGCCGGTGTAGAAGAGGACGTAGTCCGCGCAGTAGATGTCGTCGTGGCGGGAGCGGAGGAACTCCGCCGTGATCACCGGTCCCGCGCCGGACACATCCAGCGTGGTGGCCCGGCCGGAGAACTGGGACATGGGCATCTCGTCCAGATTCCGCCCGTCCCGCAGCAGGTGGGAGGGGGCGTCCATGTGGGTGCCGGTGTGGGAGCAGAGGGAGAGCTGGGTGGTGCGGCAGCCGTTCGCTGTGATGGTGAGGCCCTTTGAGAGAACGGGGGCCGGGTCTCCGGGGCAGACGGGAATCTCCGGGGTGATGGTGTGGGTCATGTCGATCAGCATGGGTCCGCGCTTCCTTTCTTTTTCAAGTATAGACGGATTTCCGGACGGTCAGTCCGGCCGCCTAGATCAGCATTTTTTTCAGATACTGTCCGGTGTAGGACCGGGGACAGGCGGCCACCTCCTCCGGGGTGCCGGCGGCCACCACGGTGCCGCCGCCGTCGCCCCCCTCGGGGCCCAGGTCGATGAGCCAGTCGGCGCACTTGATGACGTCCAGGTTGTGCTCGATGACCACCACGGTGTTGCCGCTGTCCACCAGCCGCTGGAGGACCTCCAGGAGCTTTCGCACGTCGTCGGTGTGGAGGCCGGTGGTGGGCTCGTCCAGGATATAGATGGTCCTGCCGGTGGCGATCTTGCTGAGCTCCGTGGCCAGCTTCACCCGCTGGGCCTCGCCGCCGGAGAGCTCCGTGGAGGGCTGGCCCAGCTTCACGTACCCCAGGCCCACGTCCTGGAGGGTCTGGAGCTTGTTGCGCAGCCTGGGCAGGGCGGAGAAGAACTCCACGCCCTCGTCCACGGTCATCTCCAGCACCTCGGCGATGTTCTTTCCCTTGTAGCGCACCTCCAGGGTCTCCCGGTTGTACCGCCTGCCCTTGCAGACCTCGCAGGGCACAAAGATGTCCGGCAGGAAGTGCATCTCGATCTTTAAGACGCCGTCGCCGGAGCAGGCCTCGCACCGTCCGCCCCGGACGTTGAAGCTGAACCGGCCCGGGCCGTAGCCCCGGCTCTTGGCCTCCTGGGTGGAGGCGAACAGGTCCCGGATGTCGTTGAAGAGGCCGGTGTAGGTGGCGGGGTTGGACCGGGGCGTCCGCCCGATGGGGCTCTGGTCGATGTTCACCACCTTGTCCAGAGCCTCGATGCCCTCAATCCGCTGGCACTTCCCGGGGTGGACCTTCATGCGCATCAGCTCCGCCCCCAGACGCTTGAAGAGCACCTCGTTGACCAGGGAGGACTTGCCGCTGCCCGACACGCCGGTGACCACGGTGAACACCCCCAGGGGGAACTCCACGTCCACATTCCGCAGGTTGTTCTCCGCCGCGCCGACGACCTTCAAATACCGGCCGTTTCCCTGCCGCCGCTCCGCGGGGACGGAGATTTTCTTTTTCCTGGAGAGGTACTGGCCCGTCAGGGAGTCGGGGTTGGCCATGACCTCCTCCGGCGTGCCGGCGGCGATGACCTGTCCGCCGTGGATGCCGGCGCCGGGGCCGATGTCGATGAGGTAGTCCGCGGCGCGCATGGTGTCCTCGTCGTGCTCCACCACCAGCAGGGTGTTCCCCAGGTCCCGGAGGTTTTTCAGCGTCTCCAGCAGCTTGTCGTTGTCCCGCTGGTGGAGGCCGATGGAGGGCTCGTCCAGGATGTAGAGCACCCCCATGAGGCTGGAGCCGATCTGGGTGGCCAGGCGGATGCGCTGGCTCTCGCCGCCGGAGAGGGTCCCGGCGGACCGGCTCAGCGTCAGGTAGCCCAGTCCCACGGACCGCAGGAACCCCAGCCGGGACTTGATCTCCTTCAAGATGCGGTCCGCGATCAGGTGCTGCTGGTCCGTCAGGGTCAGCTTCTCCACCCAGTCCAGCCCGTCCAGGACGGAGAGCCGGGTGTAGTCGTAGATGTTCATGTCCCCAACGGTCACCGCCAGGGACTCCTTTTTCAGCCGCTTTCCCTTGCAGGAGGGGCAGGGACACTCCGCCATCAGCTCCTCCAGCTCCTTCTTGCTGGCGTCGGACTGGGTCTCCCGGTAGCGGCGCTCCACGTTGTTGCAGATGCCCTCGAAGGGCTGGTACAGCACGCCCTTGCCCCGGGGCTGGTCGTAGTGGAGCTCCAGCTTCTCCCCCTTGGTGCCGTAGAGGACGATGTCCCGCACCTCATCGCTCAGCGTTTCCCAGGGCTCGTCCAGGGAGAAGCGGTACTTCTTGGCCAGGGCCTCGAAGTACATCCGGGAGATGCCGTCGGAGCGGATGTTCCCCCAGCCGCTGGCCTGGATGGCCCCCTCCAGAATGGACTTCTTTCCGTCGGGCACCACCAGGCTCTCGTCCACCTTCAGCTGGCTCCCCAGGCCGGTGCAGGCGGGGCAGGCGCCGAAGGGGTTGTTGAAGGAGAACATCCGGGGGGTCAGCTCCTCGATGGAGATGCCGCAGTCCTCACAGGCGTAGTTCTGGGAGAACATCAGGTCCCGCTCCTCCCGCAGGAGGTTGATGACCACGGTGCCGCCGGAGAGGCCGGCGGCGGTCTCCACGCTGTCGGTGAGGCGCTGCTGGATGTCGGGCCGGATGATGAGCCGGTCCACGATGATCTCGACGCTGTGCTTTTTGTTCTTCTCCAGCCGGATCTCCTCGTCCAGCTCGTAGAGGTTTCCGTCCACCCGGGCCCGGACGTAGCCGGAGCGTTTGGCGTCCTCAAAGACCTTGGCGTGCTCGCCCTTTTTCCCCCGGACCACGGGGGCCATGACCTGAATCCGGGTGCCCTCCGGGAGGGCCGTCACCTGGTCGATGATCTGGTCGATGGTCTGCTGTTTGATCTCTTTGCCGCACCTGGGGCAGTGGGGGGTGCCCACCCGGGCCCAGAGAAGTCTCAAGTAGTCGTAGATCTCGGTCACTGTGCCCACGGTGGAGCGGGGGTTTTTGGAGGTGGTCTTCTGGTCGATGGAGATTGCCGGGCTCAGGCCCTCGATATAGTCCACGTCGGGCTTGTCCATCTGGCCCAGGAACATCCTGGCGTAGGAGCTGAGGGATTCCACATAGCGGCGCTGGCCCTCGGCGTAAATCGTATCAAAGGCAAGTGACGACTTGCCGGAGCCGGAGAGGCCGGTCATGACCACCAGTTTATCCCGTGGGATGGTGACGTCAATATTCTTCAAATTGTTGGCGCGGGCGCCTTTTACAATGATTTTGTCCTGCATAGAATGTCCTTTCTGGGGTCCCCCTGCGGGGGGACGGGGGATGCCGCCCCACGGGGGCGGGACGGGAATTTTTCCGGCCACGGGCCGGGGACGGCGACACGCCGGTGCCCGGCGTGTCTTGGGGCTGCACCCCCCATTTTCTCTTTTTCTGCGCGCAGAAAAA
>CAMNRF010000042.1 GCA_946551795.1 uncultured Oscillibacter sp. | reverse complement strand
GTGGCCCCCAGGTAGTCCCCCCGGCGCTCCCGGTTCAGCACGGACCAGTAGATCTTGCCGGAGGAGATGGAGCTGTTGCCGGAGAGATCCTCGTCCACAAACCGCTCGTAGTGCCCCAGGTCCAGGTCCGTCTCGGCGCCGTCCTCGGTGACGAAGACCTCCCCGTGCTGGTAGGGGCTCATGGTCCCCGGGTCCACATTGATATAGGGGTCGAATTTCTGGTTCCGCACCCGGACGCCCCGCTGCTTCAAAAGCCGCCCCAGGGACGCCGCGCAGATGCCCTTGCCCAGGCCCGACACCACGCCGCCGGTGACAAATACAAACTTGGTCTTCATGGCGCTCACCTCTCCTTGTCCTCATTACAGTCTGGAAGATTTCACAGAATTCATACCCCCGGGCCCCAGCCCCGCGGAAAATAAAAAAACCACCGCGGAACCGCCGCAGGGGGTGAGAAGCCCCAGTCTCTTTCGGGACTCTCAGCTGCGATCCGCGGTGTCTGCCGTGGGTGTTCGATTGTCGTTTGCGGCACGTGCCGCAAATCGCGGCGTTCCAAAATACTTTCCAAGTGTACCACCCGGATTTTTTCCTGTCAATGAAAATTTCAGCCCGGAGCCCTTTTGCCGGAAGTGCACAAGGGCGGCGGGAAACAGCGGGGTCTATTTGTCGAAAGCAACGGTTGACTTTATCCCTTTAAAGCTATATAGTGTAAAAGAATTGGAGAGACATCTCTCACGATCCAAACAACCATAAGGAGAGATCTATGATGAAAAAGAAGATTCTTGCCCTGTTTCTGACCGCGCTGATGGTCATGAGCCTGGCCGCCTGCGGCGGAAACGCCAGTCAGGGCGGCGACGCCCCCGCGGCCCCCGCCCAGAACGAGCCCGCCGCTCCGGCAGATGCCAACGAGCCCGCCGGGGAAGTCTACAAGGTGGGCATCTGCCAGCTGGCCCCCCATCCGGCCCTGGACGCCGCCACCGAGGGCTTCATCGACGCCCTGAACGAGAAGCTCCCCGGCCAGGTGGACATCGATCCTCAGAACGCCGCCGGCGACACCCCCACCTGCGCCACCATCATCAACGGCTTCGTCTCCGGCGGCGTGGACCTGATCATGGCCAACGCCACCGCTCCCCTCCAGGCCGCCGCCTCCGCCACCGCGGACATCCCGGTGCTGGGCACCTCCATCACCGAGTACGGCGTGGCCCTGGGCATCGAGGGCTTCACCGGCACCGTGGGCAGCAACGTCTCCGGCACCTCCGACCTGGCCCCCCTGGACCAGCAGGCGGAGATGATCAAGGAGTGGTACCCCGACGCCAAGACCGTGGGCCTCATCTATTGCTCCGCCGAGCCCAACAGCCAGTACCAGGTGGACAACGTCCAGTCCTATCTGGAGAGCATGGGCTATACCTGCACCCAGTACCCCTTCTCCGACACCAACGACATGGCCAGCGTGGTGCAGAACGCCGTTGACAACAGCGACGTGCTGTACGTCCCCACCGACAACACCGCCGCCAACAACACCGGCATCATCGACAACATCTGCCGGGGCGTGAAGCCCGTGTTCGCCGGCGAGGAGGGCATCTGCGGCGGCTGCGGCGTGGCGACGCTGTCCATCAGCTACTACGACATCGGCTACAAGACCGGAGAGATGGCCGCCGACATCCTGGCGAACGGCGCCGACATCACCACCATGCCCATCGAGTACGCGCCCCAGTTCACGAAGAAGTACAACCCCGCCACCTGCGAGGCCCTGGGTCTCACCGCCCCCGAGGGCTATGAGGCCATTGTGACGGAATAAATTTCACAGCGCGCGAAAAAACAGCGGGGAAGGGCCTTCCCTTTCCCGCTGTTTTTTGCTATGCTGTGTTCAGCGACTTTCACAGGGAGGAAATTTGGAATGACTGTCTTTCTGAACGCGCTGCCGGGGGCGGTGTCCCAGGGGCTGATCTGGGGCATCATGGCCATCGGCGTCTATCTGACCTACAAGATTCTGGACATCGCGGACCTGACGGTGGACGGCTCCTTCTGCACCGGCGGCGCGGTGTTCGTGATGCTCTTCACCCAGGGGGTCAACGTCTGGGCGGCGATGCTGGCCGCGCTGCTGGCGGGAATGCTGGCGGGGCTGGTCAGCGGCCTTTTGAACGCGGCCTGCGGCATCCCGGCCATCCTCTGCGGCATCCTGACCCAGCTGGGGCTCTACTCCATCAACATGGCCATCATGGACTTCAAGGCGTCGGTGGCCATCAACGTCAACCAGGCGGACACCATGAACCGGCTGCTGGTGTCGCTGCGGTTCGTCCAGGGGGCCATCAAGGGGGACTTCCCCATCTGGAGGCATCCCATTGTGACGGTGGGCGTCTTTACCGCGTGTCTCATCGGCGTGCTCTACGCCTTCTTCGGCACAGAGCTGGGCAGCGCCCTGCGGGCCACCGGCTCCAACGGCAGCATGGCCCGGGCCCAGGGCATCAACACCGACTTCTGCAGGGTGCTGGGCCTGATGCTCTCCAACGGCCTGGTGGCCCTGTCCGGGGCGCTCCTCTGCCAGTACAACGGCGCCAATGAGATCAACGTGGGCCGGGGCGCCATCGTCATCGGCCTGGCGGCCGTCATTATCGGCGACGTGCTCTTTTCCAAGCTGTTCCGCAACTTCGCGCTGAAGCTGCTGGCGGTGGTCATCGGCGCCATCATCTACTATATCGTTCTCCAGGCGGTGCTGGCCATGGGCTTGAACCCCAACTACCTCAAGCTCCTCTCCGCCCTGGTGGTGGCGGTGTTCCTGTCCCTGCCCTACTGGAAGAGCCGCTACTTTGCCAAGCCCGTCAGGAAGGGAGGTGCCGCGAATGCTTGAGATCAAGGAGATTTGGAAGACCTTCAACGCCGGGACCGTCAACGAAAAGCAGGCCCTGCGGGGCGTGAGCCTCACCCTGAACGAGGGGGACTTCTGCACGGTCATCGGCGGCAACGGCGCGGGAAAGAGCACCATGCTCAACGCCGTGGCCGGCACCTGGAGCGTGGACGCGGGCACCATCTCCATCGGCGGCACCGACGTCACCCGCCTGCCGGAACACAAGCGGGCGGCCTTCATCGGCCGGGTGTTTCAGGACCCCATGATGGGCACCGCGCCCACCATGCAGATCATTGAGAACCTGGCTCTGGCGGCCCGCCGGGGCCAGAAGCGGGGGCTTCGCTGGGGCCTCACCAAGGCGGAGAAGGACCAGTACCAGGAGATGCTCAGCGGTCTGGGCCTGGGGCTGGAGGACCGTCTCACCAGCAAGGTGGGCCTCCTCTCCGGCGGCCAGCGCCAGGCGCTGACGCTGCTGATGGCCTCCCTGAAAAAGCCAAAGCTCCTGCTCCTGGACGAGCACACCGCCGCGCTGGACCCCAAGACCGCCGCCAAGGTGCTGGAGCTGTCCGACAAGATCGTGGCGGAGAACCACCTGACCACCATGATGGTCACCCACAACATGAAGGACGCCATCGCCCACGGCAACCGTCTTGTCATGATGTATGACGGCAGGATCGTCATCGACGTCTCCGGCGAGGAGAAGAAGAAGCTCACCGTCCCCCAGCTGCTGGAGCTGTTCAGCAAGGTCAGCGGCTCCGACGAGGCGGACGACAAGCTGCTGCTGTCGTAAGGGATGCCAACCAGGCGGCGGGGAATTCTCCCCGCCGCCTTTTCCCACAAAAGAAAAGGAGACGATCTCATGAAACTGGTCACCTATCTTCAAAGCGGAGCGGAACGGGTGGGGATTTTGAGATCGGACGGCGCGGCCGTCCGCCCTCTGCCCTGTCCGGACATGAACACCCTGATCGAGAGCGGGAACCTGGCGGACATTGCCGCCCGGGCCGGAGAGGAAATCCCTTTGGAGACGGTCACGCTGCTGCCGCCCATCCCCCGTCCCCGGCAGGACATCGTGTGTCTTGGCATGAACTACAAGGCCCACCTGGAGGAGGCCGCGGGCTACGACGCCGGGGCCTTCGCCAAGGAGAAGCCCGTGGCGGTGTACTTCTCCAAGCGGGTGACGGAGGCCGTGCCGCCGGAGGGGTTCATCCAGAGCCATCCGGGGCTGGTGGAGCGGCTGGACTACGAGGCGGAGCTGGCGGTGATCCTAGGGAAAGCCGCCCGGAACGTCAGGGCAGCGGAGGCCGGGGAGTACATCTTCGGGTATACCATTGTCAACGACGTCTCCGCCCGGGACGTACAGACGGGCCACAAGCAGTGGTACTTCGGCAAGAGCCTGGACGGCTTCACCCCCATGGGACCCTGCATTGTCACGGCGGAGGAGATTCCCTTCCCCCCTGCCCTGGCCATCTCCGCCCGGGTGAACGGCGAGACGCGGCAGGAGGCCAGCACGGCCTGGCTCATCAACTCCATCGCCGAGGTGCTGGAGGAGCTGACGGCGGGCATGACGCTGCTGCCGGGGACCATCATCGCCACGGGCACCCCCGCCGGAGTGGGCATGGGGTTTGACCCGCCGAGGTTTTTGAAGCCCGGCGACGTGGTGGAGTGCGAGATCGAGGGGATTGGTGTTCTGCGGAACACTGTGAAGTGAAAGAGGAGACAGATCAGGTTTAGGGCCGCCCTTTTCAAAGGGCGGTGGGTCCAGGGCAACGCCCTGGTGGGGGTGCGGGGGCGAAGCCCCTGCGGTTTCGAGCGAAGCGAAGAAAAATGCAGGGCGGCAAAGCCGCCCTGCACAGGAGAATGAAAAAAGATGCGGCTGGTACCAGCCGCATCTTTTTTGTCTATTGGACCGTTCTATGCCCCGGGATGGGGTAAGTGCATATGAGACGGAGCGGAGAGAGATTCCTCCGGCGGAAGACGCTGTCTGCCGCCCAAGGGGCGGCAGAGGCGCTCTCAGTTGTGGTTTTTGCCATATTTTATACGAGGGGATGGGAATTTCGCGCCTTGCGAGGCGCGGCCCGGGGCTTTGCCCCGGGACCCCACAGCCTTTGAAAAGGCTGGCGAAACTTTTATCAAATTCCCCGCTTCCGCTCCGGCAAAAGCACGATCTCCCCGCTCCGCCGGGTGGCGTTCAAATCAATCAGCCGCTGGTTGGAGCTGCCCCGAAACCGCAGGGAGATGTCCTTCAATTCCTCCACAAACCGCCCGTCCACCAGCACATCCAGCAGCGACAGCATCTCATCCGTCACCTCGCACCGGGGATGGCTTCCCTCGGTCAGCAGCTCCTCGCAGGTGAAGCCGGTGAAGCTCCAGATGTTCTTCTCCGGAAACCGCTCCCGCACCCGCCGCAGAAACGGCAACAAGGCCCGCTGGTTCTCCGGCTCAAAGGGCTCTCCCCCCAGCAGGGTCAGACCGTTGATGTACTCCGGCGCCAACAGGGAGAGGAGATGCTCCTCCGTCTCCGCCGTGAAGGGCTGACCAAACGTGAAATCCCAGGTCTGGGGCTGGAAACAGTGGGGGCAGTGGTTGGTGCAGCCGGAGACAAACAGAGTCACCCGGACGCCCTCGCCGTTGGCGATGTCGCAGTTTTTGATCTCTCCGTAGTACATGGGGCCTCCTCATGAAGAGGGGGCGGGACAAGGCCCCGCCCCCGTATTTTGGGAAAATTACAGATGCAGCACCCGGTCCCGGATCTCCTGGGTCCGGCCCTGGTTCCAGAACTGGGTCCCGATGTAGCCGCAGGTCCGCCGGGCCACATTCATCTTGTCTTGGTCGGTGTTGCCGCACTTGGGACACTTCCAGATCAGCTTGCCGTCCTCCTCGACGATCTGGATCTCGCCGTCCCAGCCGCAGACCTGGCAGTAGTCGCTCTTGGTGTTCAGCTCGGCGTAGATGATGTTGTCGTAGATGAACCGCATCACCTGGAGCACCGCCTCCAGGTTGTTCTGCATGTCCGGCACCTCCACGTAGCTGATGGCGCCGCCGGGGGACAGGTGCTGGAACTGGGCCTCGAATTTCAGCTTGGTGAAGGCGTCGATCTCCTCCGTCACGTGGACGTGGTAGCTGTTGGTGATGTAGCCCTTGTCGGTAATGCCCTCGATGACGCCGAATCGCTTCTGGAGGCACTTGGCGAACTTGTAGGTGGTGGACTCCAGCGGCGTGCCGTAGAGGCTGAAATCGATGTTGTGCTCCGCCTTCCACTTCCGGCAGGCGGCGTTCATGGTCTCCATGACCTCCAGGGCGAAGGGAGTGGCGGAGGGGTCCGTGTGGCTCTTGCCGGTCATGTACTTCACGCACTCGTAGAGGCCGGCGTAGCCCAGGGAAATGGTGGAGTACCCGCCGTAGAGGAGCTTGTCGATGGGCTCGCCCTTCTTGAGCCGGGCGCAGGCGCCGTACTGCCACAGGATGGGGGCCGCGTCGGAGAGCGTGCCCTTGAGACGCTCGTGGCGGCACATGAGGGCCCGGTGGCACAGCTCCAGCCGCTCGTCGAAGATCTTCCAGAACTTCTCGATGTTCCCCCCGGAGGTCAGCGCCACGTCGGGGAGGTTGATGGTCACCACGCCCTGGTTGAACCGGCCGTAGTACTTGGGCTTGTTGGTCTCCGGGTCCACATAGGGGGTGAGAAAGCTGCGGCAGCCCATGCAGGGGTAGCAGTTGCCGTTGCCGTTCTTGTCCACCTTCAGCTCCAGCATCTTCTTCTCGGAGATGTAGTCCGGCACCATGCGGCGGGCGGTGCACCTGGCGGAGAGCTCCGTCAGGTAGTAATAGGGGGTGCCGGGTTTGATGTTGTCCTCCTCCAGCACGTAGATCAGCTTGGGGAAGGCCGGGGTGATCCACACGCCGTCCTCGTTCTTCACGCCCTCGTACCGCTGCTTCAGGACCTCCTCGATGATGAGGGCCAGGTCGTGCTTGATCTGGGGGTCCCGGGTCTCCCCCAGGTACATGAACACCGTCACAAAGGGAGCCTGTCCGTTGGTGGTCAGAAGGGTGACCACCTGGTACTGGATGGTCTGTACGCCCCGGCGGATCTCCTCCAGCAGGCGGGACTCCACCATCTCCCGGAGCTTGTCCTCCGGCACAATGGCGCCGATGGCGCGCAGCTCCTGCTCCACGCTTCTGCGGATCTTCTTCCGGCTGACGTCCACAAAGGGGGCCAGGTGGGTCAGGGAGATGGACTGGCCGCCGTACTGGTTGGAGGCCACCTGGGCGATGATCTGGGTGGCGATGTTGCAGGCGGTGGAGAAGGAGTGGGGCTTTTCAATCAGGGTGCCGGAGATGACGGTACCGTTTTGCAGCATGTCCTCCAGGTCCACCAGGTCGCAGTTGTGCATGTGCTGGGCGTAGTAGTCCGTGTCGTGGAAGTGGATGATGCCGGCGTTGTGGGCCTCCACGATGTCCGGGGGCAGGAGGAGGCGGTTGGTGATGTCCCGGCTGACCTCGCCGGCCATGTAGTCCCGTTGGACGGAGTTCACCGTGGGATTCTTGTTGCTGTTCTCCTGCTTGGCCTCCTCGTTGTTGCACTCGATGAGGGTGAGGATCTTGTCGTCGGTGGTGTTGCTCCTGCGGATGAGGGAGCGGGTGTAGCGGTAGGTGATATAGCTCTTGGCCACCTCAAAGGCGCCGTGGGCCATGATCTGGTACTCCACCATGTCCTGGATCTCCTCCACGGAGGGGGCCCGGTCCAGCTTCTGGCAGCTAAGCTCCACGGACTCGGCGATCCGGCGGATCTGCACCGGCGTCATGCGGCTGGACTCCGCGATGCTCTCATTGGCCTTGGTGACGGCCGCGATGATCTTGGTGATGTCAAAACTGACCTCTGTGCTGTTCCGCTTGATAACGTTCATGGGCCCCTTCTCCTCATCTCGTCTGTAGACTGCGTGGGTACAGATCTGTATTTTTTGAAGACTGCATATCTTGTGATGCTCGATCATTCTAACATACAAGATATAGTTTGCATAGTCGCAAATATCACTTTTGGAAAATTTTCTCCCGGAGCCGCCGCGGCGTACAGGATTTATTTTGACAGAAACGGCGGGGATTGTCCACTGTGAGAACCTACCAACTTTTTCCTGCTTTTTCTCCGAACCCGATTTTCCGGCGGCCCGGGGAAACATATCCCCGGGCCGCGCCGCATAGGATAGAGCAACTAGAGGCGGGGAGTGTTGTGTTTTGAAGGGTAACATGGAGGAGCGGGCAGAGCGCCTGGCCCAGTACATCATAGAGAACCGGACCACTGTCCGCGCCGCCGCGCAGAAATTCGGCATCAGCAAATCCACGGTGCACAAGGACATCTCCGAGCGCCTGCCCCAGTTCAACCGGGCGCTGTACATACAGGTCAAGGAGGTCCTGGACGTCAACAAGGCCCAGCGGCACATTCGGGGCGGCATCGCCACCCGCAGGAAGTACCGCGGCACATAAGGAGGAATTTCGATATGGCGAAGCAGACGCAGGGGCGGGGCCGCCCCAGAGCGGCGGAGGCGGCACGCCCGGCCCCGGCAGTCTCCGGCGTGCCCACCACGCCGGAGCCCCCCGTCCGCCGCTGGCCCCATCCGGTGGACGGCGTGGAGCCGGTCCAGCAGACGGACCCGGCGCTCCACTTCATCCACTGCGCCCTGTCCTATCAGAACGAGCTGCTGGCAGACATCAAGGCCCTGCTGGAGCGGATCGCGGCGGAAGACGAGGAGACGGAGACGAAAGAGACCGAATAGGACAAAACGGCGGGCCGTCCCGGAAAATCCGGGACGGCCTGTCATTTTGTTTTGGGCAGCCGCGGAGCAGGCGCCGCCCGCGGCCCCTCTGTTCACCTGCGCACCACGGAGATCCGCTCCCGGATATGGTGCCCGCCGGTGATCTCGTCCACCACGGCGATGGCGTAGTCGGCGTAGCTGATGACGCTCTCCCCCCTGCTGTCCAGGGTCAGCTCCTCGCCGCCCAGGAGATACGCCCCGGTGCGCTCCCCCTCCGCCTGGAAGTCCCCGGCGGGGCTGATATAGGTCCAGCGGACGTCGTCCCGCGTCCGGAGCTGGCGCAGGGCCTGGTCGTGGGCCGCGGCCAGGGGCTTGAAGGCCTCGGGGAAGTCCGGACCGTCCGCCACCGTGCGGGTGTGGCCGGGGTCCACGTACAGGCTCCCCGCGCCGCCCACGACCAGCAGCCGGGTGCCGGTGCCGGACAGCGCGCCGCACAGGTGCGCCGCCGCCTGGGGGATCTGGGGGATGGTGTCGGCCGTCCAGGCGCCGAAGGCGTCCACCACCGCGTCGAAGCCCTCGAGGTCGGCGGCGGTGAGGTCAAACAGGTCCTTTACAATGGCCTTGCCGGCGGCGGAGCGGTTCTCCCCCCGGACCACGGCGGTGACATCCAGCCCCCGGTCCAGGGCCTCCCGGACGATCAGACGGCCGGCCTTTCCATTGGCGCAGATCACAGCGATTTTCATCATTACGTACCTCCATAAAATTTTCATGTTTCCTTGCACGCCGGGGTAATTCCCTTTGTTGTCCGAATCATAACAGACTCCGGAGCGGCTGTGAAGTACGCACAATTTTGTGGCATAGTCACCCGGCGGTAACAATCGGACGGTTACCGCCGGGTGACGATTGGGCCATTGCAGCCCTTTGCGGCCCCCGCCGCCGGTAAAAAATTTTTTTCATTTTTTCTCCACGCCTTGACGCCGCAGAGGGAGATACCGTATGATAAGACCATACAGCGGTTTGGAAACCGCGGAATGGAGGAGCGCGCCATGAATGAACGACCCCTGCCCGCCTGTCCGGTGGAGACCACCCTGACCCTGATCGGCGACAAGTGGAAGGTGCTGATCATCCGGGACCTGCTGTCGGGGACCAAGCGGTTCGGAGAGCTGCGGCGCTCCGTCGGCGGCGTGAGCCAGAAGGTGCTGACCGCCCAGCTCCGGCAGATGGAGAGCTGCGGCCTGCTGACCCGGACGGTCTACCCGGAGGTCCCGCCCCGGGTGGAGTACACGCTGACGGAGCTGGGGCGCAGCCTGGAGCCGGTCCTGGACGCCCTGCGGGACTGGGGCGAGGGGTACAAGGCCAGTCTAGGGCCTGTTTAAAATTGTGATGTTGTTACATACACCGCCCCGCTTCTCTGGTATAATAGAAAAAAGAAAGGCGGTGTTTTGAATGAAAGCGGCGATCTCTCTGAACCCGGACGCCGAGGTGGTCAAAGCCGTGCGGGAGGGCCTGAAGCGCACCGGGGGCTACTGCCCCTGCCGGCTGGAGCGGACGGAGGCCACCAAGTGCATGTGCCGGGAGTTCCGGGACCAGGTGGCGGACCCCAACTATGAGGGCTTCTGCCACTGTATGCTCTACTACAAATCCTACGAGAAAAAAGGAGAATGACCATGACGGAAGTAAACGGAAAGAACTTTGACCAGGAGGTCCTGCAGTCCGACCTCCCCGTGCTGGTGGACTTTTACGCCGACTGGTGCGGCCCCTGCCGGATGATGGCCCCGGTGGTGCACCAGCTGGCGGAGGCATACGCGGGCAAAGTGAAGATGGTGAAGGTGAACGTGGACGAGGCCCAGGATCTGGCCGTGTCCTTCGGCGTCAGCAGCATCCCCACCCTGGCCTATTTCCAGGGCGGGCAGATGAAGGGCTCCTCCGTGGGGTTTATCCCCGGGGAGGACCTGGAGCGGAAGCTGGCGGAGTGGGGGCGCGCCTAGTGGCCCGGTACGCCAGCGTGGACCGGGCGGTGTGCGTGGCCTGCGGCACCTGCGCCGCGGTGTGCCCCAAGGGCGCCGCCGCGGTTCCCGACGGGCGCTGGGCGGTGATTGACACCGCCCGGTGCGTGGGCTGCGGGCTGTGCGCCCGGGCCTGCCCGGCGGGGTGCGTCGCCCTCGCGGAGAGGGGGGCGGCGGTGTGAAAAAGCACTGGTACGACTACCTCTGGATCTGGACCATCGTCTACTTCGCCCTGGGGTTTTTCAACATCCTCTTCGCCTGGCTGGGGATGATCGACTTCCTGCTCCCCCTGGGCCTGGCCGTCTTCGGGGGAAACAAGTGGTTCTGCAACCACCTGTGCGGCCGGGGACAGCTGTGCATGAAGCTGGGCCGGGACTGGAAGTGCTCCCGGAACAGGCCCACGCCCCGGTGGATGTACTCCAAATGGTTCCGGTACGGCTTTCTGGTGTTCTTTCTGGCCATGTTCGGGAACATGGTGTTCCAGACGTGGCTGGTGGGGGCCGGGGCAGCCTCTCTGCGGGAGGTCATCAAGCTGTTCTGGACCTTCCGGGTGCCCTGGGGCTGGACCTACACGGCGGGCACGGTGCCGGACTGGGTGGCCCAGTACAGCTTCGGGTTTTACAGCATGATGCTGACGTCACTGCTGATCGGGCTGATCGTGATGGCGCTGTTCAAGCCCCGGACCTGGTGCGCCTTCTGCCCCATGGGGACCATGACCCAGGGGATCTGCAAGCTGCGGCACAGGCGGGAGAAGGAGAGCGTCGCGTAAGATACATAAGGAAAGAGGAGGAGCCCTCAGGGCTCCTCCTCTTCTTTTATAACGCAGTTATCAGCGGAATAGTCCAAAAATATGCCAATCAGCTCATTTCTGGTTCGTCCTGTTTTTGCCGCAATAATATCCAATTTCTTTACTGTTTTTTCCTTAATTCGAATCGAAAAAGTTCGATAATTATCATCGCTCTTTCTGGCCTTTACTTCGGGTTTTATATCTAAAATCAATTTCTCTATGATAATCACCTTCTTTAATAATATACATTTTACTCTTGAAATCTCGAAAAAGATATGCTATATGTTATGTTATAAATTATGTTATATAATATTGAGGAGGTAATGGAATGAAGGACCCCACCTGTACAGACTGCAAATACTTTTTTCAGCACTACGTAAAAGACGGCAAATCCACCTTTGTGCCCCTCTATGAGGGCCACTGCGGCCATCCCCGGCTGAAATACCGCAAGACCGACACGCCCGCCTGTGAAAAATTTTCTCCCAGAAAAAGCGATACATAGTTTCCCCGCCGCGGCGCACACTAACGCCACTGAACCAAAAGCGCGCCGCGCGGGCCGGCGGAACAAGGCTCCGTCCCGCACCGCGGCTTTTGTTCAGTACCCCAATCAACACTTTCGGGAGGAATGGACCATGACCAGAGACTGCACCAACGGCGGCTGCGCCTGCACCCCCAACCAGAGCATCAAGTGCACCGTCAATAACTGCGCCCATCACTGCCAGGACACCCAGTACTGCGGCCTGAACAGCATCCAGGTGGGCACCCACGAGACCAACCCCACCATGGTGGAGTGCACCGACTGCCAGAGCTTTAAGCTGAAATAAAGAGGGGACTTCGTCCCCCCTTTAGATTCCCCCTCACCAGTCTGCGGACTGGTGGACGCCGCCCAGGGCGGCTGAGTCAAGGTATTTTCGGCAGGTACACGCCCTGCCGAAAATGGTTTGATTGCATTGATTCACCTTCGGTGAATCAACCGGGAAAACCGCAGGTTTCCCCTGAACCCCCTTCCTGTGGGCGGGCCGCCCGCCCACACGGGGGTACATACGGGGGAGGGATCTCTTTGAAGGGTAAAAAATGGGCCGCGGCTGTGGCCGGCGGGGCGGCGGGGGCCGCCAACGGGCTCTTCGGCGGGGGCGGCGGGATGGTCTTCCTGCCCATCCTCTCCCGCTGGGGCGGTCTGGAGCAGCGCAAACTCTACGCCACCTGTGTGGGGGTCATCTTCCCCGTGTGCCTGGTGTCGGCGGCGGTGTACCTGCTGCGGGGCGGCGTGTCCCTTACCGCCGCCCTGCCCTACCTGGCCGGCGGGCTCATCGGGGGATTTTTGGGCGGGAAGCTCTACGGGAAGGTCTCCACCAAATTCCTCAAGTGGCTCTTTGCCGCCTTCCTCTTCTACGCGGGGGTGAAGTACCTGCTGTGACGGACTGGATTCTCCCCTTCCTCTGCGGCCTGGGGGCCAGCGTCATCTCCGCCTGGGGCGTGGGCGGCGGGACGCTGCTGCTGCTGGTGATGACCCTCTTCCTGGGGGTGGACCAGCGCACCGCCCAGGGGATCAACCTGCTCTTCTTCCTGCCCACCGCCGCCAGCGCCCTGGTGTGCCACTGGAAAAACGGCTACCTGGACAAGCCCGCCTTAAAGGCCGCCGTCCCCCCGGCGGTCCTTTTGGCCCTGGCGGGGGCCTGGGCCGCCACCGCCCTGGACGTGGACCTGCTGCGAAAGCCCTTCGGGGTCTACCTGCTGCTCTCCGGCGTCAGCCTGGTGTGGCCCGGGGGCAAAAAGGGCGGAAAAGCCTCTTGACAGCTCCGGCGAAAAATGCCATAATGACCATGAAAAACAGGGGAGCCGGAAGGCTGAGAGGAAGCGGAGCTTCGACCCTTTTACCTGATGTGGGTAATGCCACCGTAGGAAGTTTTCACGGAAGCTCCGGGCGGATACCCACATGGGTATCCGCCTGTTTTTGATTTCCTTGACAGAGAGGAGCGTGGGGAGAAAACCATACCGGCGTCCCGGTATACCGGGAGCGGGCCGAGGGGGAGCGCCCTGGGCCCGGGCCATTTGACAGCGATGGGAAGCCGTGTTCCGGCGTGAGAGGGGGCCAGCAAGCCCCGACCGAAGTTTCCGGCGGGCGGAGGGATTCCGTCCGCGGCCTTGCCATGCAAGGGGAAGACGCTGTCGTGTATCCGCCGTTTTCTCCCTGCGATTCTCACTTCAAAGGAGTCGTTTTTATGAAGAGCAGTTCTACGAAAAAGCTGGCCCTGGCCGGCATCCTCTGCGCCGTGGCCGTGGTGGGCGGTGCCTTTTCCCTCCCGGTGCTGGGCAGCAAGTGCGCCCCGGTCCAGCACATGGTCAACGTCCTGTGCGCCGTGTTTCTGGGGCCCTGGTACGGCGTAGGCGTGGCGTTTGCGGCCAGTCTCCTGCGCAATCTCATGGGGACGGGGAGTCTGCTGGCCTTCCCCGGCAGCATGTGCGGGGCCCTGCTGTGCGGCCTGGTGTACTGGAAATCGAAAAATCTTCCGGCAACGCTCATCGCCGAGGTGCTGGGCACCGGCGTCATCGGGGGGCTCGCCGCCTATCCCGTGGCCATCGCTTTCATGGGCAAAACCGCCGGGGACATCGCCTTCACCGCCTATGTGGTCCCCTTCCTGATCTCCACGGCGGCCGGGTCCATCCTGGCGGGGGCGCTGGTGTTCGCCCTCCAGAAGAGCGGGGCCCTGGGGTCCATGCGGGGCGCTCTGGAGCACTGACATCTCCGCGGGGCCCGGCCGGGAGTCCGGGTCCCGCGGAACATTCACTTTTGAGGGAGGGAGCCCCATGCCGGACTTTACCCGCCTGGACGATGTCCGGGCCCGCAGGCCCCTGATCCACTGCGTCAGCAACCTCGTCTCCGCCAATGACTGCGCCAACGTGGTGCTGGCGGCGGGGGCCGGTCCCATCATGGCCCAAGCCCCGGAGGAGATGGCGGACATCACCGCCGCCAGCGACGCCACGGTGCTGAACACCGGCACCCCCGACGAGGGGCGCTTCCGGGCCTGCCTCCTCTGCGGACAGGAGGCGGCCCGCCGGAACCAGCCCGTGGTGCTGGACCCGGTGGGCGTGGGGGCCAGCCCCTGGCGGCTGAAGCGGGTGCGGGCGCTGCTGGAGCATTTTCCCGTGTCCATCCTCCGGGTGAACCTGGGGGAGGCCCGGGCCCTGACCGGGGATGCGGGAGGGGAACAAGGGGTGGACAGCCCCGGCCCCGCCTCTCTGGAGGAGCGGTCCGCCGCCGCCCGGGCGCTGGCGGGGCGGTACCGGGCCGCCGTGCTGCTCACCGGGCCGGAGGACCTGGTCACCGACGGGGAGCGCCTCTGGCGGGTCTCCGGCGGAAGCGGGCAGATGACATCCGTCACCGGGACGGGGTGTATGCTCTCGGTCCTGTGCGGTGTGTTCGCCGCCGTGGAGCCGGACCCCCTGGCCGCGGCGGTGCTGGCCTCCGCCTTCTGGAAGACCTGCGCCCGCCGGGCGGAGGAACACAGCCGCGGTCCCGGCAGCTTCCGCGCGGCCCTGCTGGACGCCGCCGGGACACTGACGGCGGCGGAGCTGGCCGCGGAGGCGGAAATTGATAAGCTGTGAGGAAAACAGGTGAGGCTGTTATGGAAAGGGATCTCGTTCAGGTTTATTTTTCTAACACCGAAATCTGGTTGGTGGGAAGCAGAACCTGGAACGGTCCCTACCGCGCCAGCGGCGCTCCAGCCGTTCTCGCGGCCTCCGTCCCCTCCCGGCAATTGGGCGAAGCTGTCCTGACGCAGTTCTTTCTGCTCAAAAAGTATACTGCCGCGGACGAAAACCCCCAATTTTATAAGTACCGAAAAAAACATATCTCATGGAAGCGGTTTGCCGTGTCTTACCATCTGATAGATGTTTGGAAAACGGAAACGGCATTCTCATTGGAGCTGTGTGAGATGAATCCGGATTTCTCTTTCAGCCCCGATGGAACTCACAGCTTCTCCTTGCCCCTGACCTGTGACACGGCGGAGCTGGGAGACGGCATTTTTGATTTGATCCACATGTCATAATCTCCCCCGTGCATCTCCGGACCGCTTCTATTTCCGCCCCCCGCCGCATAGGTTGTCCCAGAGGTGATGCACATGAGAAAAAAGCCCACCCTCCCCGCCGGGCTCCTCCGGCGGCTGGAGGCGGGGGTCCTGGGACTGGCGGTGCTGTGGGCGGCGGCGGTCACCGCCGGCAGCGACACCGCCGCCGCGGCCCTCTCGGCCCTGCGGGCCTCCCTGCCCATGGGGGCCCTGCGCTGGGAGATGGGGGACCTGTGGGACCGGGACCAGCTGTCCCCCGCCGCCGTGCTGGCCATCAGCCAGGCGCCGCTGCTGCTGTCCGCCCGGGCCGAGGTGGCGGAGCTGTGGCGGAGCGGGGAGGAGGCGCCCCCCGCCGCCGCGGACGAGGAGACGGAGGAGAGCCGCCCCGTCCCCGTGGAGGAGACGCCCCTGGACGTCCAGCCCCCCGCCGCCGCGGAGGACAACGGCGTCCCCGCCCGGACCCTGGTACCCAACGACCCCAGCGGCTACACCGTCTTTGGCCGCTGCTACATCAGCAGCTCCCGGGAGGATGCCCTCCCCCTCACAGCCCTGGGAGAGCCCTTCGCGGCGGAGCTGACGGAGGAGGAGCCTCAGATCCTGATCCTCCACACCCACGGCAGCGAGGCCTACACCCCCGTGCCGGGGACGGAGGTGGTCTGGTCCGGCGACTACCGCACCACAGACACCCGCTACAACGTGGTGAAGGTGGGGGACGAGATGGCGGCGGTGTTCGGCGAGGCGGGGATCTCCGTCCTCCACGACCGGACGCTGTACGACTACCCCTCCTACTCCGGCGCCTACGACCGGGCTCTGGCGGCCATTCAGAGCTATCTGGCCCAGTACCCCTCCATCCGCTTCATCCTGGACATCCACCGGGACGCCATCGAAGACGGTCAGGGCAGCCAGTACAAGGTGGTCTCCCCCATCGAGGGCGTGGGCACCGCCGCCCAGATGACCCTGGTGGTGGGCAGCGACGGCAGCGGCCTGACCCACCCGGACTGGATGGAGAACCTGCGGCTGGCGGCGGCCCTCCAGCAGGACATCCTGACGGAGTACCCCACGCTGATGCGGCCCCTGCTGCTGCGGAACTCCCGGTACAACCAGCACGCCACCACCGGGTCCCTCCTGGTGGAGGTGGGGGCCGCCGGAAACGCCCCGGAGGAGGCGGCCCTTGCCGGCCGCCTCTTCGCCCAGCGCATGACGGAAGTCCTGCGGGCCCAGAGCAAGTAGCCTCACAGGTGGGGAAGGCTCCGGCGGTACCGCCGCAGGGCCTCCTCCCGGGCCGGGTCCCGGGCGGCGTCCAGCTTTGTCAGCAGGGCGGGGCGCTCCTCCGGGAGATTCCCCTGGACCAGCACGGCGTTGGAGGCCCCCAGGGTGGCGAACCACACTGGGATGTCCAGCTTCTCCACCAGGGTCCGCACCTCCTCCAGCTTCTCCACCTCGCTCTCCTCCGCCCAGTTTCCCGCCTCCATCTCCTGGTACAGCCGGGACTCCCGGAAGACGGTGAGCATGGAGGAGCCGATGATCTGGGGATGGGTCCGGTTGAAGACCTCCGCCGAGGCGGCGGCCCCCTCCGGGCCCCGTCCCGCCCCGGGGAGGCCCGCCAGGTACATGAAGCGGTAACCGATGCCGGCCCCGTCCAGGCGGCGGCACTGCTCCACGATGTCCTCCGGGCCGTAGCCCTTGTCCATAAAGCGGAGGGAGGGGCCGTGGCCCGTCTCCACACCGATGCTGAGGCCCGTGCACCCCAGGTCCCGGAGGGCCGCCAGCTCCTCGTCCGTCTTTTTGCCCACGTCCGTCACCCGGGCGAAGCAGCCGATGGTCTCACAGGAGGGGAGATACCGCCGGACCAGCTCCGCGATGTGCCGCAGGCGGTCAAAGGACAGGGCAAAGGGGTTGGCCCCGGTGAGAAAGACCCGGCGGACCCCGCCGGACGCCGGCAGGCCCTGGAGCAGGGCCGCCAGCTTCCCCATGGGGTCGTGGGCCGTCATCTGGGCCTCCCGCAGGTCCGCCTCCACCGTCTCCGGCGGCGTCATCCGGAACCGGAAGGGCAGGTCGTCGTAGAGGGTGCAGAACTTGCAGCGGTGCCAGGTGCAGCCCGCCGTCACCTCCAGCAGGAGGGAGGCGGCCTCGTAGGGCGGCCGCCAGATGGTTCCCGTGTAGTGCATACGCATCGCTCCTTTCCCCTGCAATGTAACAGGAGCGGGGCGCTTTGACAAGTACGGTCTTTTTTGGTGGATAGTGTCTTTTTTCGCACCAGGGCCTTTCCACCGGGCCGCCGGGATGGTATACTGGTCTCCGGCAAAATCCACGGAGGAGGCGTGTTCCATGTCCGAAAACAAGTTCAGCGGACCGGAGGCCCTGGCCCGCTGCGTCCCCATGAGCCGGCTGCAGTCGGTGCTCTCCGGCAAGTGGAAGATCCTGATTTTATGGTACGTGGCCTTTTACAAAGTCCAGCGGTTCGGCCAGCTGCTGCGCCGCCTGGACGGCGTCACCCAGTCCACCCTGACCAGACAGCTGCGGGAGCTGGAGGCGGACGGCTTCCTCCGCCGGCAGGTCTACCCGGAGGTGCCGCTCCGGGTGGAGTACACCCTGACGGAGCAGGGCGCCAGCTTCCTGCCGGTGCTGGAGGCCATGCTGCGCTGGAGCGAGGCGAACCTCTGCCCGCCGGGGTATGTGAGCCCCTATGGAGAGGAGCTGAATCTGCGGGAACCGGAGGATGGGACAGATCCTGCGGCGCACCGGTGACACGAAAGGGGCGGGACATCTGAGATGTCCCGCCCTCCGGCCTATTTCGACATTTCATCCCCGGCAAGGCCCGCCAGCCTGTGCAGGTGCTCGATGGGAAACGGCGGGGCCGCCATGGGCCGCGCCGCGATGGACAGCAGCTTCATGGGGTTGTCGTCCGCCGCCACCCGGTTGGACGACAGGGCACCGCACCGCCTGCAGCGGTGGATGACGGCCCACTCGCCGCCCTTTCGGACCCAGACCGCCACCGGCTCCATCAGCCCGCCGCAGTCCGCCGCCCGGTCTCCCGGCTCCACGTCCAGGTGGAGGCTGGTGAGGCAGTTGGGGCAGTGGTTGCGGTGGCCGCTTCCGGCTCCCGCCGGGCCCACGGGCCAGCCGCAGGCTTTGCAGGTGAAGGTATCGTTACAGGGATGGGTTTTGTAATAACCTTTTTCAAACGTCTTTCTCTTGTTCTCCCGGTTCATGGGATGATTCCTCCTGATAGAATTGGTGTAATCCTATGGGAGGCCGGTTCCTCTGTGTGTCCTGACCTCCCGGTCAGACCACACTCTCCGTGATTTTACGTTTCATAGGGCAATCTCCTTTTTTAATCGCTCCGTCCCGCGGGACGGGCCGCAGTCAGAATACCACACCGCCCCGCCGCCGTCAACCCCGTCACCCATCGCCCCGCCGCCGCCTATACTGTCATACGGGCGGTGTTCCGCCCGAACCTGAATCAAAGGCGGAGATACGCTATGCTGCAATCCTTACAATGGGCGGCCCTGGGCACCGGATTCACCTTTCTGATGACCACCCTGGGCGCCGCCACGGTGTTCTTTCTCTCCGGGGAGCCGAGGCCCCGGTTCCAGCGGGCCATGCTGGGCTTTGCCGCCGGGGTGATGACGGCGGCCTCCGTGTGGAGCCTGCTGCTGCCCGCCATCGACCAGGCGGAGGGGGACGGGCGCTTTCCCGGCTGGCTTCCGGCCGCCGCCGGGATGCTGCTGGGGGTGGTGTTCCTGGCAACCCTGGACGCCATGCTGCCCCATCTCCGGCGGAACCGGGACCTCACCGACGCCGCCTGGCGGCAGAACACCCTTTTGATGACCGCCATCACGCTACATAACGTGCCGGAGGGCATGGCGGTGGGTCTGGCCTTCGCCCTGGCGGCAAGGGGGGAGAACTTCGCCGGTGCGGCGGCCCTGGCCATGGGCATCGGCATCCAGAACTTCCCCGAGGGGGCGGCCATTGCCCTGCCCCTGCGGCAGGAGGGCCGGAGCCGCTTCCGGGCCTTCTGGGGCGGCATGATGTCCGGCGTCGTGGAGCCTCTCTTTGGCGTGCTGGTGGTGCTGGCGGCGGCCTGGGCCCAGCCGCTGATGCCCTGGCTCTTGAGCTTCGCCGCGGGAGCCATGCTGTACGTGGTGGTGGAGGAGCTGGTGCCCCAGGCCCACAGCCGGGCGGGGACCTGCGGATTTGTGACGGGGTTTCTCATCATGATGGTGCTGGACGTGGCGCTGGGATAACGGCACATTCGGCCCAGCACGGGGCGGGGGGGGGGGGGGGGGCGCCCCCCCCCCCCCCCCGCCCGCCCCCCCCCCCCCCCCCGCGCGGGCCCCGGCGGGGGGGCGGCAGCACCCGGGGCC
>CAMNRF010000041.1 GCA_946551795.1 uncultured Oscillibacter sp. | reverse complement strand
CAGTGGCCTCATGCGTGTGAAGCATGCGCTCTAACCAGCTGAGCTAAGCCTCCATTTTCCATATTCAATTTTGCTGTCCCATAAGACGCCGCACGTCACGGCATCTTATGGGATGGTGACCCGTACGGGATTCGAACCCATGTTACAGCCGTGAAAGGGCCGTGTCTTAACCACTTGACCAACGGGCCTCATTGGAAACCTGTTCTGAAAATCAGAACGAAGGGCTTCCATGAAGCGCCTGACGGCGCTCCATGGAATTGGTAGCGGCACCTGGATTTGAACCGGGGACACTGCGGGTATGAACCGCATGCTCTAGCCAACTGAGCTATGCCGCCATAGCTTGCCCGCAACGGGCAAAAATTACTATACCAGACAGGGCCTGTTTTTGTCAAGTCCTCCCCGCAAAAAAATCGAAAAATTTTCCCACTCCCACCAAAAGGAAGGGACAGCCGGAGCCTGTGCGCGGGGCAACGTTTGGCCGGTGGATCAATTATTACAATGCGGCGGCCCACGGAATCGTGGGTTTGCCAGACGGCGGGAACTGTGGTACAATGACAGAAAAGGAGGGGTGGTCCTGTGAGACGCTGCTTTATCTTTGCCGCCGGCACTTTTTACGGCCTGCGGGAACGCCCCGGCGACCCCGGGGACTTCATCATCGCCGCCGACGGGGGCTATCGGGTCTGCCTGCAAGAGCGGATCGTTCCCGATCTCCTGCTGGGGGACTTTGACTCCCTGGAGCCCCCGGCGGATTTTGCCTCTGTCCGCCGCCTGCCGGTGGAGAAGGACGACACCGACACCCTGGCCGCCGTCAAGACGGGGCTGGAGGCGGGCTGTACGGATTTTCTCATCTACGGCGGCACCGGCGGCAAGCGGCTGGACCACACTCTGGCGAATCTCCAGTCCCTGCTGTTCCTTCGCCGGCGGGGAGCCATGGGCTTTCTCTTCGACGATGATTTTCTCTGGGCGGTCATTGAGAATGAGTCCATTCGGGTGGCCAAAACGGTGGAGTGGGGGCTTCTCTCGGTCTTCTGCCTGGGGGACCGGGCGGAGGGCGTGGACGAGACCGGCGTCCAGTACCCCCTGGAGGGCGCCGTGCTGACACCGGATTTCCCCATTGGGGTCAGCAACCACATTCTGGAGCCCTCAGCCCGGATCTCCGTCCGGAAAGGGGCCCTGGCGTTGGGCTGGGAGCTGCCGCCGTTGCACTAAAAGTAGAATAACGAATTGACAAAAGTGTGGTTGCGTATTACCCGGATTTCAGGTATAATGTACAAGAACGGAAAGGTCGACCTTTCCGAAAACTACACATGACCGTGGGACCGGGGCGGGCACGGGAACAAGGAGTCTTTTATGGCAACATTTACTGTAAATGGCAAAACCGTGACGGTGGAGAAAAACCAGAAGCTGCTGCGGTACCTGCGGGACACCCTGGGCCTGACCTCCGTGAAGGACGGGTGCAGTGAGGGTGCCTGCGGCACCTGCACCGTCCTCATTGACGGCAAACCCACCAAGGCCTGCATTCCCCAGACCGACAAGCTGGAGGGGAAGGAGGTCCTCACGGTGGAGGGCCTCAGCGAGTTTGAGCGGCAGGTCTATACATACGCCTTCGGCCATGCCGGGGCGGTCCAGTGCGGCTTCTGCATCCCGGGGATGGTGATCTCCGCCAAGGCCCTGCTGGACAAAAATCAAAATCCCACCCGGGAGGAGGCGGCCTTCGCCATCCGCAACAACATCTGCCGCTGCACCGGGTATGTGAAGATCATCGACGCCATTTTGCTGGCGGCGGAGTTGTTCCGGGCCGGAGAGGTCCCCCAGGCGGCGGAGGACTGGTCCCTGGGGGCCCGGGTTCCCAGGATCGACGTGGAGGAGAAGGTCACCGGCACGGGCGTCTACCCCGACGACGTGTACATGGACGGCATGATCTACGGCAGCGCCGTCCGCAGCGAATATCCCCGGGCCAGGGTGCTGGCCATTCACACCGAGGAGGCGAAGGCACTTCCCGGCGTGGTGGGGGTGTTCACCGCCGCGGATGTGCCCGGCAGCAACAAGGTGGGCCACCTGAAGCAGGACTGGGACACCATGATCGCGGTGGGGGACATCACCCACTACCTGGGGGACGCCGTCTGCCTGGTGGCGGCGGAGACGCCGGAGATTCTGGCCCAGGCCAAGGCGCTGGTGAAGGTGGACTACGAGGAGCTGCCCATGGTCCGCAGCCCCCGGGAGGCCATGCTGCCGGACGCCCCCCTGGTCCACCGGGAGGGGAACCTGCTGACCCACAAGCACATCCAGCGGGGCAACCCGGCGGAGGCCATCGCCAAGAGCAAATATATGCTGACCCAGCGGTTCTACACGCCGTGGACGGAGCACGCCTTTTTGGAGCCGGAGTGCGCCGTGGCCTACCCCGACGGGGACGGGGTGATGGTCCTCTCCACCGACCAGGGCGCCTACGACACCCAGCACGAGATCATGACCATGCTGGGCTGGCCGGCGGAGCGGGTGAAGGTCCGCAACTGCCTGGTGGGCGGGGGCTTCGGCGGCAAGGAGGACGTGACCGTTCAGCACCACGCCGCGCTGCTGGCCGTCTTGACCGGGCGGGCGGTGAAGGTGAAGCTCACCCGGGCGGAGAGCCTTTTAATCCACCCCAAGCGCCACCCCATGGAGATGGAGTTCTCCCTGGGCTGCGACGAGAACGGCATCATCCAGGGCGTGGCCGCCGAGGTCATCGCCGACACCGGGGCCTACGCCTCCCTGGGCGGGCCGGTGCTGGAGCGGGCCTGCACCCACGCCGCCGGGCCCTACAACTACCAGAACTTCGAGATCGACGGCTGGGCCTATTACACCAACAATCCCCCCGCCGGCGCCTTCCGGGGCTTCGGCGTGACACAGACGTGCTTCTGCATCGAGAGCCTCTTAAACCGCATGGCGGACCTGGTGGGCATCACACCCTGGGAGATCCGCTGGCGCAACGCCATCCGCCCGGGGCAGGAGCTGCCCAACGGCCAGATCGTGGACGGGTCCACGGGCCTGGTGGAGACGCTGGAGGCGGTGAAACCCTACTACGACAAGGCCAAGTACGTTGGGATCGCCTGCGCCATGAAGAACGCCGGCGTGGGCGTGGGCATCCCGGACACGGGCCGGGTGCGGCTGACGGTGGAGGACGGAAAAGTCCACATCTTCGCCGGAGCCTCCTGCATCGGCCAGGGCCTGGGCACGGTGCTGACCCAGATGGTCTGCGGCCAGACGGGCCTCAAACCGGAGCAGGTGGTCTACGAGCGGTCCAACACCTATTTCGCCCCGGACTCCGGCACCACCTCCGGGTCCCGGCAGACCCTGTTCACCGGCGAGGCCTGCCGCCGGGCCTGTGAGGGCCTGCGGGAGGCCCTGGCGGGGGCTGGACTGGAGACGCTGAACGGCCGGGAGTTCCGGGGGGAGTACCTGGGGAAGACCGATCCCCTGGGGGCCGACGTGCCCAACCCCGTCAGCCACATCGCCTACGGCTACGCCACCCAGATCTGCATCCTGGACGAGGACGGAAAAATTCAGCACATGGTGGCGGCCCACGACGTGGGCAAGGCGGTGAACCCCCTCTCCGTGGAGGGGCAGATCGAGGGAGGCGTTGTGATGAGCATGGGCTTCGCCCTGACGGAGCGATACCCGCTGGTGGACTGCAGGCCCACCGCCAAGTACGGCACCCTGGGCCTCTTCCGGGCTAACCAGATCCCGGAGATTACCGCCATCGTGGTGGAAAAGCCCGGCCTGAACGTGGCCTGCGGCGCCATCGGCGTGGGGGAGATCACCTCCATCCCCACGGCCCCGGCCATTGCCGACGCCTATTACCGCTATGACGGCAAGTTCCGCACCATCCTGCCCCTGGAGGACACGCCCTACACCAGAAAATAAAATCGAAAAGGGACAGCTTTCCGGAGGAGCGGAGGGTCTCTCTGTGGGGCCTGAGCCCCTGCTCAGGCCATCTCCCCCTTGAGCTCCTCCAGGGCCCGGGGCGTATCTATATCCGTCAGCTCCGCCTCCGGCACTTCCAGAAGGCGCAGGTCCCCCTCGTGCCGCCGGATGACGCTGCTGCCGCCGTGGTCCTCCGTCAGCGCCAGCAGCTCCGGGAAGAACCGGGCGGGGAAGACGCAGGGGTTGCCCCGGACGCCGCCGTGGGCCAGGGCCGCCAGCTTGTCCGGCTGTTCCCGCCAGAACCGGGCCAGGGCCGCCACGCTCTCCCGCCGCAAAAGGGGCTGGTCGCTGACCAGGAACATGGCGCCGTCACAGTCCCCCAGGGCGGTGAGCCCCAGGGCGATGGTGCGGCTGAGCCCAAAGTCCGGGTGGATGTTGCGGACGGCGGAGAAGTGAAACTCCCCGGCCAGGTCCATGACCTCCGGGTACTGGGTCACCACCGCCACGGTGTCAAAGAGCTCCGGCGGCACGGCCTCCAGCGCCCGGCGGATCAGGCTCCGGCCGCCCACCCGGGCCGCCAGTTTGTTGTCTCCAAAGCGCCGGGCATTGCCCGCCGCCATGACCACGCAGCCTAATTTCAGCATTGCAAGCATCTCCTGATTTCTGAGTTGAAGATAGAGATAGTATATCCGCTTTTTTTCCATCATGCAAACAAAAAGGAGGGATTCCCAATGAGCAAGAGCGTCGGCAGGAGCGTCACACGGGTGGACGCTCGGGAGAAGGCCACGGGCCGGGCCAGGTATATGGACGACCTCTGCGGCCGGGAGGCGCTGGTGGTGAAAATCTGCCACTCCACCATCGCCCACGGCTTTGTGAAGTCCATCGACACCGCCTTGGCGGAGGCAGTCCCCGGTGTGGTGAAGGTCCTGACCTGCTTTGAGGTGCCGGACATCCCCTTCCCCACGGCGGGACACCCCTGGTCCACGGACCCCAGCCATCAGGACGTGGCCGACCGGCTGCTCTTGAACCGGCACGTCCGCTACTACGGCGACGAGGTGGCGGTGGTCATCGCCGAGGACGAGGTGGCGGCGGCCCAGGGCGTCCGGGCCCTGAAGGTGGAGTACGAGGTTTTGCCCTTTGTGCTGGACGTGCAGGAGGCCATGGCCGACGGCGCGCCCCAGCTCCATGAGAAGTACCAAAACAACATCCTGGGCCACTCCGACGTCCGCCGGGGGGACTACGAAGCCGCCCGGCAGGAGCCCGGCCTCATTAAAGTGGAGGGCTGGTACGACACCCCCACGGTTCAGCACTGCCACATTGAAAACCACGGGTGCTTCGCCTACGAGGAGGCGGGGCGGATGGTGGTGGTCAGCTCCACCCAGATTCCCCATATTGTCCGCCGGGTGGTGGGCCAGGCCCTGGGGATGCCCTGGGGCAGGGTGCGGATCATCAAGCCCTATATCGGCGGAGGCTTTGGCAACAAGCAGGACGCGCTGTATGAGCCGCTCTGCGCCTGGTGCTCCACCCAGGTGGGGGGGAGGCTGGTGAAGCTGGAGTGCAGCCGGGAGGAGACCTTCGTCTCCAACCGGGTCCGCCACGCCATCCGCACCCACATCATCTCCTACGTCCGGCCCGACGGGACGCTGGCGGCCCGGAAGTTTGAGTCCTTTTCCAACCAGGGGGCCTACGCCTCCCACGGCCACGGCGTCAACGCCAAGGGCATGAACGCCTTCCCCCAGCTCTATCCCTGCCCCAATGTGGAATGCGACGCCTGGACGGTGTTCACCAACAAGCCCGCCGCCGGCGCCATGCGGGGCTACGGCATCCCCCAGGCCATGTTCGCCGGGGAGAGCCATATCGACGACATCTGTAAGGCCATCCATATGACGCCTCTGGAGTTCCGGCGGAAGAACCTGATGCCCGTGGGCTATGTGGACGGCTTCTCCAAAAACGAGCTCTACCACGACACCTTCAACCAGTGCATGGACCGTGGGCTCGCCGCTATCGACTACATCAGGAAGTTCGAGGCGTATCAGAACCAGACCGGCCCCGTCCGCCGGGGCGTGGGGCTGGCGGTGTTCTGGTACAACACCGCCGTGTGGCCCATCTCCCTGGAGAGCTCCTCCTGCCGCATGGTGCTGAACCAGGACGGCTCCCTCCAGTTCCAGACCGGGGAGACGGAGATCGGCCAGGGCTGCGACACCGCCTACTCCCAGATGGTGGCGGACGCCGTGGGAATCCCCCTGGAGGACGTCCACGTCATCTCCACCCAGGATACGGACGTCACCCCCTTCGGCACCGGGGCCTACGCCTCCCGGCAGACCTACATCGGCGGCTTTTCGATCATGCAGACGGCCCAGGCCCTGCGGGAGCGCATTTTGAATATCGCCCATGAGCAGACCCGGATGCCCGTCAGCAGCCTGGATCTGGTGGACGGACAGATCGTCCGCAAGAGTGACGGGCGGATTTTGAAGTCCCTGGGGGACCTGGCCACGGAGAGCCTCTACTCCATGGAGCACAGCCAGCACATCACCGCCGAGACCACCGCCCAGATCAAGTCCAACGCCTACTCCTTCGGCTGTTCCTTCGCCGAGGTGGAGGTGGACATCCCCATGTGCAAGGTGAAGCTGCTGCGGATGGTGAACGTCCACGACTGCGGCACGCTGATCAACCCCGCCCTGGCGGAGGCCCAGGTCCACGGCGGCATGTCCATGGCCATCGGCTACGGCCTCTCCGAGGAGCTGAAATTTGACGAGAGGACCGGAAAGCCCCTGAACAACAACCTGCTGGACTACAAGCTCTCCACCTTTATGGACCACCCCCATCTGGAGGCGGCCTTCGTGGAGAACCCGGAGCCCACGTCTCCCTACGGCACCAAGGCCCTGGGCGAGCCCCCGGCCTGCTCCGGCGCCCCGGCCATCCGCAACGCCATTCTGCACGCCACCGGCGTGGCCATCGACTGCTGCCCCATCACGCCCCACGTCCTCTACCGGAAGTTCAAAGAGGCGGGGCTCATTGAAGAGTAAAGGAGGGTCCAGCGTATGTATGACATGAAAGCCCTGTATCAGGCCAAGAGCGTGGCCGACGCCGTGGCCCTCCGTCTGGCCCATCCGGACGCCCAGATCATCGCCGGCGGCTCCGACGTGCTGGTGCAGATGCGGGAGGGCCGGCGGGCCGGCGTGGAGCTGATCTCCATCCAGACCCTGGACGAGATCCGGGGCGTCTCCATGGACGAGGACGGCACTCTCCGGATCGGCTCCCTCACCAGCTTCTCCCACATCACCCGGGACCCGCTGATTCAAAAGTATATCAATGTGCTGGGAGAGGCCGTGGATCAGGTGGGCGGCCCTCAGATTCGCAATATCGGCACCATCGGCGGCAACACCTGCAACGGCGTCACCTCCGCCGACTCCGCCTCCACCCTCCACGCCTGGGACGCCATTGTGGAGCTGACGGGCCCGGAGGGCGTCCGCCGCCAGCCTATCTCCGAGTTCTACATCCGGGCGGGCAGGGTGGACATCCGGGAGGGGGAGATTCAGACCGCTATATTGATTCCAAAAGAGAGCTATGAGAACTGCTTCGGACACTACATCAAGTACGCCATGCGCAACGCCATGGACATCGCCACCCTGGGCACTTCTGTCAACGTCCGGCTCTCTGCCGACAAAAAACGCGTGGAGCGGGCCCGTGTGGCCTTCGGCGTGGCGGGCCCGGTGCCCCTGCGGGCCGCGGCGGCGGAGCAATTGGCGGCGGGCCGGCCGGTCTCGCAGGAATTGGCGGACCGCTTCGCCCAGGCGGTGAAGGAGGACATCAACCCCCGGGACTCCTGGCGGGCGGCCAGGGACTTCCGCCTCCACATCGCCGTGGAGAGCGCCAGACGGGCCTTTATTGAATCTGTGAAGCTGGCGGGAGGTGACCTGTGATGGAAAAGCATGAGATCCAGTATCAGACGGTCCATTTCAACCTCAACGGAAAAGACGTGGAGAGGACGGTGGACGTGCGGGCCAGCCTCACGGATATGCTGCGCAACGACTACCATACCCTGTCCGTGAAGAAGGGCTGCGAGGTGGGGGAGTGCGGCGCCTGCAACGTGCTCATCGACGGCGAGACCTTCAACTCCTGCATCTATCTGGCCGTCTGGGCCGAGGGCAGGCGCATCCGCACCCTGGAGGGCCTCATGGGCCCGGATGGAGAGCTCAGCGACATCCAGCAGGCATTCATCGACGAGGCGGCCATCCAGTGCGGCTTCTGCACGCCGGGCTTCATCATGTCGGCGGTGGAGCTGCTGGAGAGCGGCAGGGAGTACACCGACGAGGAGATCCGCAGGCACCTCTCCGGCCACCTGTGCCGCTGCACGGGGTATGAGAACATCCTTCGGGCGGTGAAGAAGACCATGTACAGGCGGCTGGGCAGGGAGATGCCCCAGACATGAGTTCCCACGGGGGCGCCGGACCGGCGCCCCCGGAATTTATTTGACGCTGAACGCCAAAGGTGCTATAATAAAAATCACCAAGAGAGGAGGCGTTCCTATGAACACAGTCATCACCATCGGGCGGCAGTTTGGCAGCGGCGGCAAGGAGATCGGCATCCGGGTTGCCAAGGAGCTGGGAATCCTGTTTTACGATAAGGAGCTTTTGCGGGAGGCCGCCAAAAAGAGCGGCCTGTGCGAGAAGATCGTGGAGAACTTTGACGAGCGGCCCAAGAGCCTGCTGTACTCCATCGCCATGGACTCCTATATGTTCGCCCTGCCGGGCAGCGGCGTGGGGGACTCTCTGGAGCAGCAGGTGTACCTGGCCACCTTCAACACCATCCGCCATATCGCCGAGCAGGGGCCCTGCGTCATGATCGGCCGCTGCGCGGACTACGCCCTGGCGGATAACCCCAACCACCTGAGCCTGTTTATCCACGCCCCCATGGACGTGCGCGTCCAGCGGGTGGCCAGGCGGCAGAACATCACCCCGGAGAAGGCCAAGGCCCTCATTGCCAAGACCGACAAGCGCCGGGCCTCCTACTATGAGTACTATTCCTCCCAGAAGTGGGGCGCGGTGGAGAGCTACGACTTCTGCCTGGACTCCAGCTATCTGGGCCTGGGCGGCACGGTGGAGCTGATCCGCGCCATGGTGGAACACAAGGAGCATCCGGTGCCCAGCCCCACGGAGATCGACCCCACCCAGTCCGGTACATGACGCGGAGCGATTGAAAGGGACGGCGGACATCAGTCTGCCGTCCCTTTTTTCAATGTTCCTGATCCAGCGTCCGATAGAAGCCGAAGGCCTCTTCAAACCGCTCCCGGGCGTAACTCTCCACATCGGCCTGGTAGGCCCGGTAGGCCGCCAGCAGCCGCTCCGCCTCCGGGGTGAGCACCGCTCCGCCGCCGTTCCGCCCGCCGGTGGTGGAGCGCAGCATCTTGCAGCCGAAGACCTCTTCGGCGGTGCGGATGATGCGCCAGGCCTTGGAGTAGGCCATCTCCATGGACGAGGCCGCCGCCCGCAGGGAGCGGTGCTCCCGCACCCGCTCCAGGAGCGTGGCGATGCCGGGACCGAAACAGCGCCGGTTGTCGTCGGTGTAAAGACGGATCGTCAGTTTCAAGTGCAGTTCCCTGTCCATGGAGTTTCCCCCGCTTCCCTGTTTGATATTTTTATTTTATCACACTTTCCGCAGTTTGCAAACCCGGCAAAGTGTGATAGAATCATCTCAGGAAAAACTTCGTTCAAGACAAGACTAGAGCAGCACCCCCAAATACTGAGAAAAGCTCAGCGGTCCGGGAAGCGCATGACTGCGTTGTCCCCGCAAGGGGGACGCCGCATCCGTAAGGCGGCAAGGCCGTCAACGGCTGCGCAGTCGTCCTTGACGGGCGTCAGCCTCGGCCCAGAGGAACGGGCCTCGGCAGACCCCATGGGTGATATGGGGCCAGCCCGCTTGGGTCCTCCGCCTTGTCCTGCACTCCCTGTCCTCGCTTTCTTTTTTCTCATTATTTTCCGGAACTGCTCTAAACAGGAGGAGAGAACTATGGAAAAGATCCGGCTGGGCCGCACGGAGCTGTACGTCACCAAGACCGCCTTCGGCGCGCTGCCCATTCAGCGCATCTCCAGGGCCGACGCGGTGAAGCTGGTCCGCAGGGCCTATGACAGCGGCATCAACTACTTCGACACCGCCAACGCCTACACCGACAGCGAGGAAAAGCTGGGGGAGGCCCTCCACGACGTACGGCAGAATGTGATCATCTCCACCAAGACCGCCGCCACGGACAAAAAGACAGCCCTGGCCCACATGGAGGAGAGCCTCCGCCGCCTGCGGACGGACTACATCGATCTCATTCAGTTCCACAACCCGGCGAAGCTGCCGGACATCGACGACCCGGACGGGGCCTTCGCCGCGGCGCTGGAGATGCGGAAGAAGGGCTATGTCCGCCACATCGGCATCACCAACCACCGGCTGGGAGTGGCCCGGGAGGCCATCGCCTCCGGGAATTTCGAGACGCTCCAGTTCCCCTTCTGCTACCTGACCACGGAGAAGGAGCTGGACCTGGTGGCGAAGTGCAAAGAGGCCGACATGGGCTACATCGCCATGAAGGGCCTCTCCGGCGGCCTTTTGAACAACGCCGAGGCCTGCTACTGCTTCATGCGGCAGTTTGACAACGTGGTGCCCATCTGGGGCATCCAGCGGGAGGAGGAGCTGGACCAGTGGCTGGAGCTGACGGAGCGGGACCCGGAGATGACCCCGGCGCTCCAGGCCGTCATCGACCGGGACCGGAAGGAGCTGGCGGGGAACTTCTGCCGCAGCTGCGGCTACTGCCTGCCCTGCGCCGCCGGCATCGACATCCCCCAGGCGGCCCGGATGTCCGCCCTGCTGCGCCGGGCCCCCTACCGCCCCTACATGAGCGGCGAGTGGTACGCCAAGATGCACAAGATCGAGGAGTGCGTCCACTGTGACGCCTGCAAGAGCCGCTGCCCCTACGGCCTGGACACCCCGGAGCTGCTGAGGGCCATGCTGGCGGACTACGACCAGTTCTACGCCGTCCACCACAACGACTGACGCTTTCTGGAGAGGGAAAAGTCAGCAAAAAGAACTTTAGAGCGCGGCAAAACCGGTTTATACCTAAAATTCCCGCGACGGCAGCGGAAGATGATCGATTTTGAGAAAGGGAGTGAAATCGAAATGCTGTTTAAAAGTGAGGATGCCAGCCTGGAGTTGCGCGTCGTCAACTACGAGTTTCCCGCCGGCGGCGGCGATCCGGACAGCGACGACCGGAACTGGCTGGTTCTGCGGTGCACCTGGATCAACGAGGAGGGGGCCATCGTCAAGGACTCCAACAGCTGCCTTCTGACCTACGAGCTGCGGGAGCTGGCCGCCGGATTGAAGGTGCTGAACGCCGGGATCAAGGACAGCTACGCCAGCGACTTCGTGGACCCCTACTTCGAGGTGGCGGCCCAGACGGAGGGGGAGGACTTCCGGGTGGACGTGTCCTTCTACCTGCCCAACACCATGGACGGCGACGACACCGCCCAGGTGGAGGCCGTGATGACAAAGGCGGAGATGGGGGATCTGATCGAGGAGCTGGACGGCCTGTGTGAAAAATATCCGGACAGGGAGTGAGACCTGCCTGAAAACCGGGCGCAACCGCCAAAAGTTGCGCCCGGTTGGTTGATTTCGGGAGTTTTTTCGGGGTATCCTGAGGGAAAATCAGGAACGGAGGAACGGCCAATGACCTATGGAGAACAGATCAAACAGGGGAGAGAGCGGAAGGGACTGACCCAGGAACAGCTGGCGGAGTCGCTGGAGGTCAGCCGCCAGGCGGTGAGCAAGTGGGAGATGGACCTCTCCCGCCCCGCCCGGGGGAAGCTGGCGCGGCTCTCGGAGGTGCTGGAGATCCCGGAGGGGACCTGGGCCGCCATCGACGCGGAGATGGCGGCGGCGCAGCGGCCCCGGGATGCGGCCCGGCCCTGGAAGATCGCCGCGGCGGTGCTGGCGGCGCTGTGTCTGGCGCTGGGGGGAACCCTGGCGGCGGGCTGGTGGCACTACGCCCACAATATCCGTGTGTCTGCGGAGAGCGCCCGGGGGGATACGCCCATCCTGCGGGAGGACGCCTCCGCATCGGTGGACACGGCCTCGCCGGCGGCGGCGTTTCCGGAGACCCTGCCTCTGAAAAGCCGCCGGGATTACGACTTCGGAGACTGGCCCCTGGGGGAGTACGACCCCGCCTGCGTGCCCTTTCTGAACGACCCGCATCGGCTGGAGGAGGAGAGCCTCTGGAGCGGCGAATTGGTGGGCGGCGGCTGGCTCCGGGCGGTACGGACGGACCCGCGTCACGAGAGAACCGCCGCCGGGGACCTGGTTACCTTTTACAGCCTCTACCTTCTCTACGCCCCGGACGCCGGAGGCGGTCCGCTGGAGTGGAGCATTCTGACGCGGATGGTGGATGAGAACATCTACCTGGACACCTTCACAGCGGAGGAGTTTACCAACGTGCTGGGATATGACGGCTGGAAGCTCTCCGTCGTGGTGGGGGCCTCGGCTGGGGTGCTGAATTTCTACTTCTCCCAGCGCCCCGACGGCACGCCCTGCCTGCTGACCGTGGGCAATAACGCCCTGGAGGCGGATGTGGACGAGGACGGGGAACTGGAGATCGTGTCCGTGGACGAGATTCCCTTTTACGCGGAGATCATAGACACGATGGAGGGCCAGGAGGGCGCCATGATCTATGACCTGGACCCTTACAGCGACGGTTACGCCAGCCTGGGAGTGGCCTTCTCTCCGGAGGCGAACGGTTTTTTGGTGACAGGCTTCCGGGGGGCGCCCCTGTACCGCTATGTCCTGGAGAACCACCAGCTGGTCTGCCGGCCGGTGACGGACATCACGATACGGGACTACCCCGATGTGGCGGGGACCCGGATTCAATTTGTCACCGACGACCCCGACGGCCTCTCCGACGGACGGGACCCGGACGAGGTGCTCAGTGCCGCCCAGTACCGGATTACCCACCGCCAGCAGGCGTACCTGGCCCTCCAGGAGCTGTACGATCTGACGGGTTTGAAGGTGGATTTCTGCTGTTGCGCCGCCAACGAGTACGGCGTGCTGTTCTCCCTGCTGCCGGACGGGTTCAACCAGCGGAGCTTCTTCTCCGCCGATTTCAGCGAGAACTATGGCGGCCAGGGGATTCCCCAGTTCTACATCGCCTGGCGGGAGCTGGGGAACGACTGGTCGCCCCTGTCCCTGGCGGAGGCGGTCCTGCCGGGGTGGACGGTCCCGCGGGAGAGGGTGCTGGCGTGGTACTATGACCGGCTGGACATCTTCCGCACCGGCGAGGCGGCCCGGGAGACCGACGGAGAAATGGAGGAGGAGCGGTATTTATATGTGGAAGACGGGGACCTCTTCGTGGGGACCCTCCGGGACACGGAGCTGGGTCCGGCCCTGGTGAGCCTCTATGGGCCGTATCCCGATGGTGAGATCAACCACTGAAAAAAGAGCGCCATTCCCGGATAATGAGGTTCCGTAACGATGGTTTTAGAAGTAGTAGAGACAGTCGATACGGTGTATTGCAGAAAATCTAAACAAACGGAGAAATCTGCAAATGAAATCATTATTTGAGGAACTGGGCGGCATCTATCATCAAGAGGGCGATTATTTCCTGCCTGATCTGCTCCCGCCTGACAGTATTTCTGTTGGTATCTGGGGCCAGCGGCGGAAACACTATTTGAAAATACAGCGGGAGCCTGTCTACGCCGCCTTGCTACTCGGTGGTAAGTTGGACAGCCACCTATCCGAAGTAGATGCTCAAGCAGAAGCCATGCTTTTTCAGTTGGTCAAACAAATGGCAGAGCAAGAGGGCATTACGGAACAGCTCAAAGCTGACAATCAAATGGAATGGGCAGGGCAGATGAACAGCATCCGCAACCGTGCAGAGGAAATCATCCTCCAGGAACTAATCTATGAGGAGGATGTGGTATGAAGCTTTTGGAAGAATTTTGGTATGGTAATATTAAACCAACGGAGTATGACACATTCGCTTGTAAGGAATCTTATATCCAAATTTTCGGAATGAATCCACTGTAGAACATTTTGAAGAACTATAGCCTCTACTCTGATTGGCAATATAACTGTATCTGTAGTTTCCAGATATTCAACAATCAAACGGGTTACTGCTATTGTTGTTGCAGCATCGCCCTGAATATATGGCATTAATTCAAGGATGTCACCATATACAACGCTTTAATGTTCTGCTTTTTGACAGTGTCGATTTCAGCCTGCACCCCCGGTTTAATTCCGTCGGCATTATCGATTAAGAAGATACAAATGTCACTATCTTCTAATGCCCATGTATAATGATTGCCCGCAGGTAAAGTGGATGCCCTTTTGTTTTCGAAAGTATTCTCATATTTCTAATATCAGATACTTTTACGTATGGAATTGTTCCATTTCGCAAGTCGTTACTTGGGCTTCCGTGCCCACCTGTAACAGAGATTATTCCTGCATCACACAACTCGCCGATAGTTACACTTTCAAAACCACGTTTATCAATGCCATAAATATGAAGCTGGGCCCAACGGGATATTTCCTTTTCTTTGGACGGATATCTATCCTTGAGTTCAATTAGACATTGAATTATGAATCCTCCTGTGCCGCACGCGGGGTCAATTATCATGTCGTCTAACGAAAGATCCATGAGCTTAATAGCCGCCTGAATAACTTGCTTAGGCGTAAAGTATTGCCCCTCTTCCTGTTTCAATGCAGCACTCCTGAGTACCTGAAACGCGATAGATACGGTATCTGCTCCGATATCAATAAAATTAAACCGTGAAATGCGATCAACTATATTCTTTTCTGCAACCTCTGTATGGCATCACTCATGATGCCATAGTTTGGAGGCGGAACAAGAAAAATAAATTTACGCAGCAAAATACTCTTGGTGTAGCTCTACAAAAAAAGCCGCCTCGACCCGTTTCCCATTTCACCGGCTCACAGAGTATCCCTGTCCACAGGGATAGCGAGCATCGGATTTCGCCCCCCAGGGTGCAAAATCCATTCCCAGGGGAGACCCCTGAATACCCCCTCCCACGGCGGAAATTTGACAGAATGGAGGAATTATTTTGAGCACCAACGATAAAAAAGTACGGCTGAAAATCAGACTGACCGAAGAAGAAAAAGCCAAGCTGAAACATGACGCCGCCCTGTGCGGCCTGACCCAATCCGAATACTTCCGGCAAATTTGTTTGGGTAAGCAGCCAAGGCCCAAGCAGCCCCCGGAGTTTTGGGAATTGCTGGACGCTGTGTATGAAGTCCACAATAAGCTGGAACGGCTGATAGTCTACTGCCCGGAGGCGGCAGAAGAATGTTCACGGCTTGAAAAGCTCGTTCTGTTCTTACAGGGGGTGGCGTGATGGCGACCACCAGCCTATGGCACATCAAGGGTCGGCTCAGCGACCTGATCGCCTACGTTGAGAACCCGGAGAAAACTGTACCCAAGGGCACCGAGGACTTCTTTAACGTATTTTCGTACATCCAGAATCCGCAGAAAACCGCGGATGGCTCTTTTGTCACCGCTATCAACTGCCTGAAACAAACGGCTTTGCGGCAAATGATTCTGACCAAACAGCGGTACGGCAAAGAGGACAACTACATTGCGTGGCATGGCTATCAGAGCTTCAAGCCCGGTGAGGTGACCCCGGAGCGGTGCCATGAGATTGGCGTAAAGCTGGCACAAGAGATGTGGGGCGACAGGTTTCAAGTCATCGTCACCACACACCTGGATAAAGGCCATCTGCACAATCATTTCTGTTTCAACTCAGTATCTTTCAGGGACGGCAAAAAGTATAACTACTCCAAAGCCGAGCAGCAGCGCCTCCGGGAAACCTCAGACCGGCTTTGCCGGGAGTACGGCCTGTCCATCATTGAGCATGGGCGCAAAGCCCCCAGCCGTCCCGTCTGGCTGGACGAACAGAGCGGCAAGCCCACCCGCTACAACATCTACCGGGCAGATGTGCGGGAGGCCGTCAACGGTAGCAGGACGATAGAGATGATGGAGAAATATCTCCGGCGTAAAGGCTACCTCACCGACTTTACGGGGAAGCACTGGAAAATACGTCTGCCGCAGTACCAGCACTTTACCCGTCTGGACACCCTGGACGAGCGGTGGATGCCGGAGTTTATCACCCAGCACCTGGGCGCACAGGCCAGCTTCGGCAATAAGCGTCCCACCGTTAATTTCGCCCCAGAGCTGCCGGAGGAACTGAGGGTCTATGTGCCGTTCCAGCGCACCTCTCACATTTACCGCCTGTTTCTCTATTGGGAGTACCAACTCGGCATTTTGCCAAAAGGCACGACCTATCAGCCCACCAGCCCGTTTATGAAAGAGGAACTGCGGAAGCTGGACACGATAACCGCCCAGGTGGATTATCTGGCAAAAAACCGCATTGAAACGCTGGACGATCTTCTTTCAGCGCGTAAAACCATTCAGAGTGAATTGGACACGCTGACCGCCCAACGGAAAAAGCTGCAAAATAAAATCCGCAGAGCGTCACCTGCTGAAAAAGAGCAGTTACGGGGCGAAAAACAGGCTGTAACCGCTCAAATTACCGCCTGTCGTAAGAAATTGAAGCTGAATGTGGGCGTTGAGGAACGCTCCGCCAAAATTCAAGACACAATGGACATGGTTTACACCAACGAGGAACAGCACCGCCAGACAGCGCAGATCAGAACGAAGGGAGAGCGATACAGATGACCATGGAGGAAAGAACAGCAAAAATCGAGGACTATATTGCCAAATTAAACGCCGAATGGCCTGAAATTGAGAAGATTTTAGCCAGTCACAAGCTTGGCCTGGATACGGGCCGAAAACCGATCCCACTCTGCCGCATCCCGCCCGACATGGACTTTGCTATGAAAGACGGCCACACCGAATATGAGGTAACGGGCCATTTTGACCCGGACAGCGATGAATTTCTGTTGGAGCAAATCAGCCGCAAATTGAGAGCTGCGGGGGACATCTAAAAAACCGGGCAATCTCACTTTAAAGCGTTGAATTATTGACAGGGATATGGTATACTGATTTTGCAATACACCGTATCCGATTGTCGGAAAGGAGATACCGTGAGCAGGCAATCGAAAGAAAACAGGATCACAGCCCTCTACTGCCGTCTGTCCCAGGACGATGGACGGGAAGGCGAGAGCAACAGTATTGTCAACCAGAGGAAATTGTTACAGGAATATGCTCGTTCCCATCATTTTAAGAATTTACAGGTATTTGTAGATGACGGATGGAGCGGCACGAATTTTGACCGTCCGAGTTTTCGCAGGATGGAGCAGATGATTGAAGCCGGAGAGGTGGGGACGGTCATCGTCAAGGATGATTGTGTTATTATAGAACTAAACGCAGAAAGCCCGATAAAATGCGGGTTTTGTGCGGTTAGTTCTATTTTTTGACCCAAAACAGGCAAAGAAAAGCGCAGGGCGGCGCAAGGAGGGTAGGACGCCTACCAATATAACAGGTAAGACTTCATAGAGCGGGTATCGCTGCCGGAGAAATCCGGCGGTCGGTATCCGCTCTTTTTTTGTGTCCGCAGACGGTTACATAGGCGTGTATCCTGCCCCACCGAGGGGGCTGGGTACACGCCTTTTTTCTTTTTCCCATAAACCCACATTGAGAAAGCGAGGTGAACAAGAATGCCTAAACCTAAGCAAAAAGAGGCGGAGGCACAGACCGGGGCCACGGCAGAAGCCGTGACGGAGACGGTCCAACGTATCCCCCTCTCCGACCTCCACCCCTTTGAGGGGCATCCCTTCAAGGTGCTGGATGACGATTCCATGACAGAGACTGTGGAGAGCATCCGGCAGATGGGGGTGACAAATCCCCTCATCGTGCGCCCGGACCCGGACGGCGGGTATGAGATCATCTCCGGCCACCGCCGCCATCATGCCGCAGAACTGGCGGGTCTGGATACCCTCCCCGTCATTGTCCGGCAACTGGACGATGATGCCGCAATCATCATGATGGTGGATTCCAACCTCCAGCGGGAGACCATCCTGCCCAGCGAAAAGGCGCTTGCCTACAAGATGAAGCTGGAGGCCATCAAGCACCAGGGCCAGCGCACAGACCTAACTTCAGACCAAGTTGGTCCGAAGTTGACCGCCGCCGAGAAAGTGGCGGAGGATGCCGGGGACAGCCAGAGCCAGGTGAAGCGGTATATCCGCCTGACGAACCTTATCCCGGAACTCATGGACATGGTGGACGAGAAAAAGATCGCCTTCAATCCCGCCGTGGAGCTTTCCTACCTAAAGCCGGAGGAACAGCGGAACTTCCTGGAGGCGATGGACTACGCCCAGGCCGCCCCCTCTGTGTCCCAGGCCCAGCGCATGAAGAAAAAGAGCCAGGAGGATGGCTGCTCTCTGGACGATATGTGCGGCATCATGGACGAGGTGAAGAAGGACGACATGGGGCAGATCGCTTTCAAGACCAGCGACTTGCAGAAGTTCTTCCCCAAGTCCTACACGCCCAGGCAGATGAGCGACACCATCCTCCGCCTGCTGGAGCAGTGGCAGAGGCGGCGGCAGCGGGACCAGCAGCGGTGACACGCCCCATCTGCGGGCGCATTTTTTATGAAAAAAGGAGGGCTTAACGCCTATGAACAGTATCCACTTTCACTTTAACGGTGATGTGAACATCAACCTGTCCCTGCCTGACAGCGCGGACAGGCCCGGCTACAAAAAGCTGGTGGACTCCCTGGAGGAGTACCTGCACGACGCGGCGGAGGAAGCCGCCGTCACGGAGGCCGAGGCGGACTCCATCGTGATGGTGATGCGCCCGGACAAGACCCCGGAGGTCATGCAGGAGACCCAGTGCTGGGACGAGATCGAGAGCAAGGGCAAGTACGACTGCCTGGAGGTCGTGTCCGATGATGCCCTGGATGTGGCGGGGCTGGCTATCGTCTTTGATGGGCGGCGCGTCCTGAACCTGGGCCAGGAGCGGTATCTGCTGGGGCCTGTGATCGTCTACAAGTGCGATGAGGACGGGGACGGCGTTTCCCTCTCGGCGGAGGACGTGATCGCCGCCGTGGTCTACTTCGCCGACCATACCGTGACCCTCTACGCCGATGGGAAGGACTTCCCGGCGTTCCACATCTGAGGCCCCGGCGTCATGCCTCCGGCGCCGTTTCCGACGAAAGGGGGAATGAGATTTGCAGGAGGAAGTAGAGAACAGGACAGTGAACCTGATGATAAGCACCAGCAAGCTGACCGGGCGGACGCTGGTGGCGGCGTTCCGCAAGTACGCCCAGCACCGGGCGCGGGTCAAGGGCTGCAAGGCAGCGGAGGGCGACCACGGCAAGATGACGGTGGAGAAGCTGATCCGCAAGGACCAGGGGGCGCAGCAGATCGACATCGCAAAGAGCGGCATCCGGGACTTTGAGCGGGTGCTGAACAAGTACGGCGTGGACTACGCCATCCGAAAGGACGTGTCCCAGGAGCCGCCCCGCTTCATGGTGTTCTTCAAGGCTAAGGACGCCGATGTGCTGACCGCCGCCTTCAAGGAGTATTCCGCGAAGCTGGCCTGCAAGGAGAAACGGCCCAGCGTCCTGAAAGCCCTGGCGCACCTGAAAGAGCTTGCCAAGTCCATCCCCTCCAAGGTGCGGGAAAAGAACCAGGAGCGTGAGCGATGAACCAGAAAACCAAGAAACTCATCATCCTGAACATCCCCTATGTGGTGATCGGGCTGTTCTGCACCAACATCGGGGAGGCGTGGCGCATGGCAGCGGGGACGGACATCTCCACAAAGCTGCTGGGCTTCTTCACCTCGATGGGGGCGGCGTGGGGAAATCCCATGCCCAGCCTGCACCCCTTTGACCTGTGCATCGGGCTTGCCATCGGCGCGGCGTTCCGGCTGGTGGTGTATGTGCGGAGCAAGAACGCCAAGAAATACCGCCACGGGGAGGAATACGGAAGTGCCAGATGGGGCGGACCCAAAGACATTGAGCCGTTCGCCGACCCCGTGTTCCAGAACAATGTCATCCTCACCCGGACGGAGAGCCTCACCATGAACAGCCGCCCCAAGGACCCCAAGACCGCCCGGAACAAGAACGTGCTGATCGTAGGCGGGAGCGGCAGCGGCAAGACGAGGTTTTGGCTCAAGCCCAATCTCTTACAGTGCCATAGTTCGTATGTCATCACTGATCCAAAAGGGGGGATAGTCGAGGAGTGCGGGGCCGTCCTGGTGCGGAACAAGTACCGTATCAAGATATTCAATACCATCAACTTCAAAAAGTCGATGCATTATAACCCTTTCGCCTATATCCATGACGAAAAGGACATCTTGAAGCTGGTGACGACCCTGATGGCGAACACCAAGGGGGACGGCAAGAGCGGCGGGGACGGCGACTTCTGGGAGAAAGCCGAAAAGCTCCTTTACACGGCGCTCATCGCCTATATCCACTATGTCGCCCCCGTGGAGGAGCAGAACTTTGGGACGCTCATCACCTTCCTGAACGCTATGGAGGTCCGGGAGGACGATGAGACCTTCCAGAACCCGGTAGACCAGATGTTTGAGGCGCTGGAGCAGAAAAGCCCCAACCACTTCGCCGTCCGGCAATATAAACTTTTCAAGTTAAGCGCCGGCAAGACGGCAAAGTCCATCCTCATCTCCTGCGGCGCAAGGCTGGCCCCCTTCGACATCGCCGAACTGCGGGAGATCACCCGGTACGATGAGCTGGAGCTGGACACCCTGGGGGACCGCAAGACGGCGCTGTTCCTCATCATGAGCGACACGGACAGCACCTTCAATTTTTTAATCAGCATGATCTACACCCAGCTTTTCAATCTGCTGTGCGAGAAGGCTGACGACCAGTACCACGGGCGGCTCCCGGTCCATGTGCGCTGCCTCATTGACGAGT
>CAMNRF010000040.1 GCA_946551795.1 uncultured Oscillibacter sp. | reverse complement strand
ATTGTGCCGGTTGGTTTTCTTGCGCTGGTTATTGCTTATTTTGAGAATTGCTCTAATTCACAACTACAGCAGATATATCAGTATACCAGTTTTGTCCGGAATAAGCAACCGTCAAAACCGGGGAAACCGCAATTTCATGAGGAGATGGGAACGGGCGAACGTCACAGCCGGGGATTTTCCCCTGCGGGGACGGACACGGAGAGCGCCCCGCCAGGAAAAATACGCAATGGGACGATGCCGCCTTGCTGCCGGGGGCTGGACTGTGGTATACTGTCTGACAGAGAATTTTTTGAACTGCCAGGAGGCCCGCCTATGCTCTTATCCGCGGAACATCTCTCCATCAACTTCGGCAGCCGTCAGCTGCTGGAGGATGTGAATTTCTATCTGAACGAGGGGGACAAGACCGGCGTCATCGGCGTCAACGGCACAGGCAAGTCCACCTTTTTGAAGGTGCTGGCCGGGGCCCTGGAACCGGACGCCGGCACCGTGGCCCGGAATCCCAACGTCCAGGTCAGCGTCCTGGCCCAGAACCCGGTGATGGAGGACAGCGCCACCGTTCTGGAGCAGGTGTTCCTCCACTTCCCGCCGGAGTTCCGGGCGCTGAACGAGTACGAGGCCAAATCCATGCTGAACCGCCTGGGCCTGCCGGATTATGACCGGAAGGTGGGCAGCCTCTCCGGCGGGCAGCGGAAGCGGGCGGCCCTGGCGGCGGCGCTGATCCACCCGGCGGACGTGCTGGTGCTGGACGAGCCCACCAACCACCTGGACAGTGAGATGGTGGCCTGGCTGGAGGACTGGCTGCGGAAGTTCCGGGGAGGCCTGGTCATGGTGACCCATGATCGCTACTTCCTGGAGCGGGTGGTGAACCACATCACGGAGCTGAGCCGGGGGAAGCTGTACCACTACGAGGCCAACTACTCCAGGTACCTGGAGCTGCGGGAGGAACGCTTTGCGCAGGCGTCCGCCTCGGAGCGCAAGCGCCAGTCCATCCTCCGCGTGGAGCGGGAGTGGATCATGCGGGGGTGCAGGGCCCGCTCCACCAAGTCCAGGGAGCGGATTCAGCGATACGAGGCCCTGCTGAATCAGGATGCGCCGGAGGCGGACGAGTCGGTGCGGCTGGCGGCGGCCTCCAGCCGCCTGGGGAAGAAGCTCATTGAGCTGAAAGACGTCACCAAGACCTACGGCGGGCGGACGGTCATCGGCGGCTTCTCCTACAACCTGCTGCGGGGGGACCGCATCGGCATCGTGGGCCGCAACGGCGCGGGGAAGTCCACCCTGCTGCGCCTGATCGCCGGGGAGCTGGCGCCGGACGCCGGGGCGGTGGAAATTGGCGCCACGGTGCGGATCGGCCACTTCTCCCAGGAGGGCCGGGAGCTGGACCTGAGCCAGCGGGTGTACGACTTCATCCACTCCATCGCCGACGAGGTGCGGACCGATGAGGGGACCCTCTCCGCCAACCAGATGATGGAGCGGTTCCTCTTCCCGGGAGATCTCCAGTCCGTGCCCATCGGGCGGCTCTCCGGCGGGGAGCGGCGGCGGCTGTACCTGCTGTCGGTCCTGATGGCGGCCCCCAATGTGCTGCTGCTGGACGAGCCAACCAACGACCTGGACGTGACCACCCTCTCCATCCTGGAGGACTATCTCCAGACCTTCCCCGGGCCCGTCCTGGCGGTGTCCCACGACCGCTTCTTTCTGGACAGGGTGGCGGAGTCCGTCTTCGAGGTGCGGGATGGAGCGGTCCTGCGGTTCACCGGAAACTGGTCCGACTGGGCGGCGAAGCGCCGGGAGGAGGTCCCCAGAGCGGCGGAAAAGTTCCGCCCGGCGGCGGAGCGCACCCGGGAGCGGAAGCTGAAATTCACATTTAAGGAGCAGCGGGAGTTTGAGACCATCGACGGCGAGATCGAGGCCCTGGAGGGGCAGCTGGCGGAGTGCCAGGCGGCCCAGGGGCGCTGCGGCAGCGACTATGTGAAGCTCCAGGAGCTCCAGGAGCGGCAGGCGGAGCTGGAGGCCGCCCTGGAGGAGCGGATGGAGCGGTGGGTCTACCTCAACGAGCTCAAGGAGAAGATCGACGCTCAGATGTGAGAACGCGAAAAAGGACCGGCGGGGCTTCCCCCGCCGGTCCTGCGCTCTCTTTCTTTATACGATCTTCCGCATGCGCTGGGCGGCCGCCGCGGGGTTTTTCTCCTCGGCGAAGTAGCGGATGATGTCCTTTCTGGTGATGATGCCGATGAAGTTCTCCAGATCGTCCACCACGGGGACAAAGTTCTGGTTCATGGCGCTGGTGACCAGTTCCTCCATGCTGACGGTGATGCCCACCGGGGGGGCGTTCTCCTCGGAGAGAATGTCCCGCACCCGGAGCTTTTCCAGGTCCTTCAGGCTGCGGGTGGCCCGGCGGCCGCCCTCGTCGGACAGCAGGCACCAGAGGAAATCCCCCTCGCTGACGGTGCCCACGTATTTCCCGTCCCGGGAGATGACCGGGATGGCGGCGTATCCGTGGTACCGCATCTTCTCCAGTCCCTGACGGACGGTGTAGTCGTCGTACAGATAGGCTGTGCGGCTCTTGGGGAGCAGAAAGTAAGCAATATTCATAACTAGCCTCGTTTCTCGCTGGCGGCGGGCGGTCCCGCCTGAGGTGAATGGCAGGTTCTGGGTGAGCTGCTGGTTATAGTATACAAGAGGGGTTTTCTGGTTTGATGAACAAATTGTGAAATTTGCCTTAAATTTCACATAGAAAGATTGACCTTTACATTTCCGGCCAATGCTGTTATGATAGCAGTGTCGTATATGCAACAGAGAGGAGAGAGGGATATGCTGGCTCCCCGGGAGTTGGAGAAGAGCCCCCTGTTTCGGGACATCACCTATGAGGAGTATCAGCGGCTGCTGCCCTGCTTTCAGGCGGTGGGGCGGTCCTACCAGGCCGACGAGCTGATCTATGACTTCACGGACGCCCGGCGGGACGACGTGGGCATCGTCGAGCGGGGGACGGCGGCGCTGATCCGCATCGACGAGGAGGGGGTGGCCACCGTGATGGAGGAGCTGGGCCCCGGCGGCGTCTTCGGCCGGGACCTGGCCTTCGCCGGGTCGGCGGGGGACAGTTTGGAGGTGGTGTGCCGCACCCCCTGTGAGGTGCTGTTCATCGACTATCCCCATATTCTGCGGCGGTGCGAGAACGCCTGCTCCTACCACAGCACCCTGGTGCAGAATATGCTGCGCCTGATGGCGGACAAGGCCCAGGCCCTGTCGGAGCGGATCGACGTGCTCTCCCGCCGGTCCATCCGGGAAAAGCTCCTGTGCTACTTCCGGCAGCTGGCCGGCCGGGCGGGGGGGCCCAGCTTCACCCTGCCCTTCTCCCTCAGCGTCCTGGCGGACTACATCGCCACGGACCGCAGCGCCATGATGCGGGAGCTCAAGCGCCTGCGGGAGGAGGGGCTGGTCCGCTCCGAGGGACGGCGGTTCACCCTGCTGTGAGAGGGATTGGAAAAAATGGCGGTATTTTCCGCCGTTCCGGACGGAAAGCGATTGACGGCCCGCTCCGGTTCGTGTAGAATAGAGAGCAGTCAGAAACAGAGCCCATGCGGAAGCGAAAATGTGGAAAGAAGGAACCGATATGTATGAGATCGTGAGAAAAGAGGCCCTGCGGCCCACCGTGACGCTGTACGAGATCAAAGCGCCGCTGATCGCCAAAAAGGCCCAGCCGGGACAGTTCATCATTCTGCGGGTGGACGAACACGGCGAGCGCATCCCCATCACCATCAACGCCTACGACCCGGACAAGGGCACCGTCACCATCATCGTCCAGACGGCGGGCGCCACCACGGAGAAGCTGAGCCATCTCCAGCAGGGCGACTGCCTCCAGGACTTCGTGGGCCCCCTGGGCAAGCCCACGGAGACCGCCGGGAAGAAGAAGGTGTGCGTGGTGGGCGGCGGCGTCGGCTGCGCCATCGCCTACCCGGTCCTCAAGAAGTTCCACGACGACGGGGCGGAGGTTCACGCCGTGGTGGGCTTCAAGAACCAAGACCTGGTGATCCTGGAGGAGGACTTCAAGAAGTCCAGCGACAAGCTGATCATCTGCACCGACGACGGCAGCTACGGCCGCAAGGGCCTGGTCACCGACGCGCTGAAAGAGCTGCTGGACAGCGGCGAGAAGTACGACGAGATCTTCGCCATCGGCCCCATGATCATGATGAAGTTCGTCTGCAAGACCACGGAGCCCTACGGCGTGCCCACCACCGTCTCCATGAGCCCCATCATGATTGACGGCACCGGCATGTGCGGCGGCTGCCGCCTGAGCGTCGGCGGCGAGATGAAGTTCGCCTGCGTGGACGGTCCGGACTTTGACGGCCACAAGGTGGACTGGGACCTGGCCGTCAAGCGCAACCAGATGTATGTGCCCTTTGAGAAGCACAAATACGAGGAGACCTGCAACCTGTTCAAGAAGGAGGCCCGGTAATCATGGCCAATATGTCTTTACAGAAAAACCCCATGCCCTCCCAGGACCCCAACGTCCGCAACAAGAACTTTGAGGAGGTGGCCCTGGGGTACACCGAGGCCCAGGCCCTGGACGAGGCCCAGCGGTGCCTGAACTGCAAGCTGAAGCCCTGCATGACCGGCTGCCCGGTCATGGTACATATCCCGGAGTTCATCGCCGAGGTGGCCAAGGGCGACTTCGAGGCCGCCTATCAGATCATCGCCGCCACCTCCGCCCTGCCCGCCGTGTGCGGCCGGGTGTGCCCCCAGGAGAGCCAGTGCGAGAAGTACTGCGTCCGGGGCAAGAAGGGCGACCCCGTGGGCATCGGCCGCCTGGAGCGGTTCGTGGCCGACTGGCACAACCAGCACGCCAAGGAGGCCCCGGTGAAGCCCGCCTCCAACGGCCACCGGGTGGCCGTGGTGGGCTCCGGCCCCGCGGGACTGACCTGCGCCGGCGACCTGGCCCGGAAGGGGTACGAGGTCACCGTGTTCGAGGCGCTGCACCTGGCCGGCGGCGTGCTGGTGTACGGCATCCCCGAGTTCCGTCTGCCCAAGTCCATCGTCCAGAAGGAAGTGGACGGGCTCAAGGCCCTGGGCGTCACCATCGCCACGGACACCGTGGTGGGCCGCACCATCTCCATCGACGAGCTGATGGAGGAGCAGGGCTTCGAGGCCGTGTTCATCGGCTCCGGCGCGGGACTGCCCATGTTCATGGACATCCCCGGCGTGAACTATCGCGGGGTTTACTCCGCCAACGAGTTTTTGACCCGCATCAACCTGATGAAGGCGTATCTGCCCGACTCCGACACCCCCATCCAGCACCCGAAGAAGGTGGCGGTGGTGGGCGGCGGCAACGTGGCCATGGACGCCGCCCGCTGCGCCAAGCGCCTGGGGGCCGAGGTGTACATCGTCTACCGCCGGGGCATGGAGGAGCTCCCCGCCCGGAAGGAAGAGGTGGAGCACGCCGAGGAGGAGGGCGTCGTCTTCAAGACCCTCTGCAACCCGGTGGAGATCTTCGCCGACGAGAATGACGACGTCAATAAGATCCGCTGCATCGAGATGGAGCTGGGCGAGCCCGACGCCTCCGGACGGCGGCGTCCCATCGAGAAGGCCGGTAGCGAGTTCGACATCGACGTGGACTGCGTGATCATGGCCCTGGGCACCAGCCCCAACCCCCTGATCAAGTCCACCACCAAGGGCCTGGAGATCAACAAGAAGGGCGGCATCGTGGTGAACGAGGACGGCCTGACCTCCCGGGACAGCGTCTACGCCGGCGGCGACGCCGTGACCGGCGCGGCCACCGTCATTTTGGCCATGGGCGCCGGCAAGACCGCCGCCAGGGCCATCGACGAGCAGCTGAGCAAGTAAGTTTGCGGAAAAAGCGGGAGGCGGACGGCAGTCCGCCTCCTGGTCTATTCGGGAGGGGCTGTATGAAATACAAGGGGAAAACCCCGGAGGAGATCGCCCGGAGCTGCTGCCGGGCGCTGCGCGTCAAGCGAGGGCTGCTGGCATTGGTGTGTTTTTTGTACTTCGTCATCACGCTTTGGCTGATCTGGTGGAGGGACGCCGGGGGTCTGGCGATACTCTTGTGTTATCTGCTGCTGATTTTGTTCACCGTTCTCATCAAGGTCTGGATCTCCTGGGGCCTTTTGTCTCTGAACCGGATTTTGAATCAGGACTGTGATTCCGTGACCTATGCGGAGGTCTGCCGTTTCCTGGGACAAAAACGCCTGCTGCCGAACCGCCTGACCATGGCCGTCAATGAGGCGGTGGGCACCCAGTGGTGCGGCCGGTTTTCCGAGGCGCTGGACATGGTGGACCGTTTGGCTCTCCCGGGAAAAGCGGTCTCACTCCAGCTTTTGGCGCGGAACATCCGTTTCAACTGCTTTGCCAAGCTGGGAGACCTGGAGACGGCCCGGCGGGTCCGGGAGGAGACGGCCCGGTACGCCGGGACCATCCGGAAGCCCGCTCTCCAGAGAATGGGCGCGCAGCTCCTGAAGATCATGGACAGCAGTCTGGCTCTTTATGGGGAGGACTACGAGACGTTCCGCCAGCTGGAGGAGGAGCTGAGCACCGGCTATACGGCCAACATCCAAAGGGTCTCCTCCGCCCTCCGCCTGGCCCGGGCGGACCTGGCCCAGGGAGAGGTCCAAAACGCCCGGGCCCGTCTGGAGATGGCGGCGGAGCAGGGCGGCACGCTCTACCTGGCGGAGGAGGCCCGGCAGCTGCTGGCGGAGCTGGAGAGGACGGAGTGACCGGCGCCGGGGCCCGCGGGAAATCCCCCTCCGGGCGGTTGACAAATGGGGACAGGCGGTATATAATACAATTCCCCATACTATGGGAAACGGCCGCGGGACGCCGGAAAAAATTTCAAATTGGTCTGAGGCGATGGCGGGCCCGCCATCGTTGGGTTTTTCTCAAGAAAAACCCGATCTCTCACTGACGGACAGCCTGTGGTCTCCTGCGGAGATGGGGAAATCTGTTGATTAGAGGAGAGAGAATGATGGCGTATTGCAAGAAGTGTGGAATGGAAATTGATGATCGCTCCAGCACGTGCCCCCACTGCGGCGCGGCGCAGAACGCCCCGGCGGCCCCGCAGGGGACAGACAACGGCGGCTTTCTGTGGGGACTGCTGGGCTTCTGCATCCCCCTGGTGGGCCTGATCCTGTTTTTGGTGTGGAAGGACACCAAGCCCCGGACCAGCAAGGCCGCCGGCATGGGCGCTCTGGTGAGCGTCATCTGCGGCGTGGTCTTCTATGTGTTGATGTTCATTATCGGCATTGGCGCGTCGATGCTTTAAGGCCTGGCTCTACAAGTGGCTCCCCATCTTCTGCGGGTGCCACCGCCGGCCGGACCGCTCCTTCTTCTATAAGGGAGAGCAGTTTCCGGTCTGCGCCCGCTGCACGGGTGAGCTGGCGGGGATTCTGGCGGCTCTTACGACCTGGTGGCTGGGCCATCCCGGGCCCCTCTGGTCCGCGGCGCTGCTGCTCCCCCTGGCGGTGGACGGCGTGGTTCAGCTCCGCACGGCCTATGAGAGCCGGAACCTGCGCCGGCTGTGGACGGGCGCCCTCTTCGGGTATGGGCTGACCAGCCTCCTGTTTTTGTCCGCCGGGTGGGTGTTCCGCCAGGGGTATGCCTTTGGAAAGACCCTTTGAAAAACGAGACAGCCGGACGGCGGCCGTGAGACGCGGCGGCCGTCCGGCTCTTTTTTCCGCGGACCCGGCCTTTCGCCGGGGATGGCCCCCACGGCCTGTCATGAATGTCCCCCCTCCCTCATAAGGTGTAACAATGCTGCAAGGGGGGAATCTCTATGAAACGACTGATCGCGCTGCTGTGCGCCGCGCTGGCGCTGTGTACCGGCGCACGGGCTGTGGACGTCTCCGCGCCCTCGGCCCTGCTGATGGAGAAGGAGACGGGGACCGTCCTCTTCGCCAAGGACGAACACACCCAGCGGGAGCCCGCCAGCGTCACCAAGGTCATGACGCTGCTGCTGGCCATGGAGGCCATCGACAGCGGCCAGCTGAGCTATGACACCATGGTCACCGCCTCCGCCCACGCCTGCTCCATGGGCGGCAGCCAGATCTGGCTCAAGGAGAACGAGCAGATGACGGTGGACGAGATGCTCAAGGCCGTGTGCGTGGTCTCCGCCAACGACTGCGCCGTGGCCCTGGCGGAACAGATCGCCGGCAGCGAGGAGGCCTTCGTGGAGCGGATGAACCAGCGGGCCAAAGAGCTGGGGATGAACGACACCACGTTCCAAAACGCCACGGGCCTGCCGGCGGCGGGCCACGTCACCTCCGCCTACGACATCGCCCTCATGAGCCGGGAGCTGGTGAAAAACCACCCGGACATCCGAAAGTACACCACCATCTGGATGGACACCCTGCGGGGCGGGGAGTCCCAGCTGGTGAACACCAACCGCCTGGTGCGGTTCTACCAGGGGGCCACGGGCCTCAAGACCGGCTCCACGGACAACGCCCTCTACTGCCTCTCCGCCACGGCGGAGCGGGACGGCATGGAGCTCATCGCCGTCATCATGAAGGGGGCCACCTCCGCCCAGCGGTTTGAGGACGCCCAGACCCTGCTGAACTACGGCTTCGCCGGGTACTCTCTGGTCAAGGTCGTGCCGGAGGCGCCCCTGGCCCCGGTGCCGGTGGCCCTGGGCGTCCAGGCCACGGTGCAGCCGGTGCTGGGGGACGGCGGGGCGCTGCTGCTGGAGAAGTCCAGGGCCGCCGGCTTACAGCAGACCGTGGCCCTGGCGGAGTCCGTGGAGGCCCCGGTGGCCCCGGGGGACAGCCTGGGGACGCTGACCGTCACCGCCGGGGACGGCGGGGAGGTGGTGGCGGAGATTCCGCTGCTGGCGGGGGAGGAGGTGCCCCGGCTCACCTTCTGGCAGATGTTCCTGCGGACGCTGCGCATGGCATTTTTGGCGGATTGACGAAAGGCACGTCCATTTTTCGGCGGCGCTGTGACGGTTTTCTCTTGCCCCAGGTCCGCCGGAATGGTATACTCTATATTATAATAGCGGTGGTTCAGGCCGCGTTTCCAGCACATAAGAAAGGATCGAGATTTATGTTGGATGTCAAGCTGTTCCAGATGGAGACCTTCCTCTCCGAGCCCTATGAGGATTCCCTGGCCCCCCAGCTGAAGAGCGCCCATGAGCGCCTCCAGGACGGCTCCGGCCTGGGCGGGGATTTTACCGGCTGGGTCCACCTGCCCCGGGACTACGACAAGGAGGAGTTCGGGCGCATCAAGGCCGCCGCGGCCAGGATTCAGAAGAATTCCCAGGCCCTGGTGGTCATCGGCATCGGCGGGTCCTATCTGGGGGCCCGGGGCGTCATCGACTGCCTGTGCTCTCCCAACTACAACCTGAAAAAGAAGAGCACGCCCAATGTCTATTTCTGCGGCAACGGCCTCTCCGCCGACGCCATGCAGGAGGTGCTGGACCTGCTGGAGGGCGTGGACTTCTCCGTCAACGTCATCTCCAAGTCCGGCACCACCACCGAGCCCGCCGTGGCCTTCCGCTTCTTCCGGGCGGAGCTGGAAAAACGCTACGGCAGGGCAGGCGCGAAAGAGCGCATCTACGCCACCACCGACAAGGCCCGGGGCGCTTTGAAGTCCCTGGCTGACGCCGAGGGGTGGGAGACCTTCGTGGTGCCCGACGAGGTGGGCGGGCGGTACTCCGTGCTCACCGCCGTGGGCCTGCTGCCCATCGCCGTGGCCGGCATCGACATCGACGCCCTCATGGGCGGCGCCGCGGAGATGATGGACCTGTGCGCCTCCAAGCCCTCCTGCGAGTGCCCCGCCTGGCGCTATGCCGCCGCCCGCACCGCCCTGTACCGCGCCGGGAAGCCCATCGAGGTGCTGGCCTGCTACGACCCCGCCTTCCGCTTCATGCTGGAGTGGTGGAAGCAGCTCTACGGCGAGAGCGAGGGCAAGGACGGCAAGGGCCTCTTTCCCGCCAGCGTGGAGTTCACCGCGGACCTCCACTCCATGGGCCAGTATATGCAGGACGGCACCCGGAACATCTTTGAGACCGTGGTGCGCCTGGGGGCCTCGGAGCGCCAGCTGTACGTTCCCCGGGACGAGGCCGACGGCGACGGCCTGAACTTCCTGGCGGGCAAGCCCATGGACTTCATCCGGGACCGGGCCATGGAGGGCACCCTGCTGGCCCACACCGAGGGCGGCGTGCCCAACCTCATCGTGGAGGCCGGCGGCAAGGACGCCCGGAGCCTGGGCCAGCTGATCTACTTCTTTGAGTACGCCTGCGGCCTCTCCGGCTACCTGCTGGGGGTGAATCCCTTCGACCAGCCCGGCGTGGAGGCCTACAAGAAGAATATGTTCGCCCTGCTGGGCAAGCCCGGCTACGAGGACCGGAAGGCCGAGCTGGAGGCCAAGCTGAACAAATGAGATCGGGAAGCGGCGCTGGAAAGCGCCGCTTTTCCCGTTTATTCGACAGCCCATTGTAGAAATTTTGTGAATAAATCCCAAACTCTCGTTTTTTGGATTGTTTTTTCCCGGGGACTATGGTATCCTTAATACAACCAATTCTCCCCGCACGGAGATTCTAAATGACAGGAGTGATTTGATATGGTCAGACTGATTATGGGCGTGAAGGGCTCCGGCAAGACCAAGCAGCTCATCGAATTGATCAACAACGCGGCGAAGGACGAGCCCGGCCACGTGGTATGCATTGAGGCGAACCGCAATATGACATATGATATTCACTATCATATCCGCCTCATCGACGCGCAGGAGTACAAGCTGAACAACTACGATCTGTACCGGGGATTCATCAGCGGCCTGTACGCCGGCAACTACGACATCTCCCATGTGTTTATCGACAACCTGCTCAAGACCGTGGGCCAGGGAATCAACGGTGAGACCGAGGCCTTTTTGAACTGGCTGGACGCCTTCGGCGAGCGCAACGGCATCAAGTTCACCGTCACCATCAGCGCCGACATCTCCGCCGCCACCGAGGGAATGCAGAAATTCCTGTAAGCGCACCGGAGGAGAACCGGCCTCGTCCGAGAGGACGGGGCCGGTTTTTTCGCCGGCGGACGCGGGGGTATTTCCCTCTTGTGTTTTTGTCGGCGGGGCCGTATAATAAAGGGCGCATTGCGTCAATTAAATTTCCGCGGCGTCGCCGCGCTGCTAAGGAGAGCTTCCCATGCCAAGACCCCATTCCCGCCGCCGTGAGCGGAACAACCTGCCCCTGATCATCATCCTGGCGGTTTTGACCGCGGCGGTCATCTACGCCGGGGTCCACAGCTTCTTCAAGGCCCCGGAGCAGAGGGCGGAGGACCTTCCTCCCGTGGAGACGGCGGAGGGCCCCGCCGGGGAGACGGACCCGGAGGCGGACGCGGCGGCGGAGGCCCTCCGGTCCCACCGGGAGCGGAAGCCGGACTTCTACACCATCCTGGTCTCCGGCGTGGACGACGGCAACGGCGGCAGCGACACCAACATCCTGCTGGCGGTGGACGCCGCCACCGGCTACGCCTACGGCGTCAGCATCCCCCGGGACAGCAAGGCCTTTTTCAACGGGAAGAACCACAAGATCAACGCCGCCTACAACACCGGCGGCATGGAGCTGCTGGCGGAAGTGGTGTCGGACCAGCTGGGCATCCCGGTGGACTACACCGTGCTGGTGGACCTCCGGGGCTTTGAGGCCCTGGTAAACGCCATCGGCGGCGTGGAGTTCTACATCCCCGTCGACATGGACTACGACGACCCCTACCAGGACCTCTCCATCCACTTCTCCAAGGGCACCCGCCTTCTCTACGGCGCGGACGCGCTGAAGGTGGTGCGATTCCGCCACAACAACGACGGCACCGGCTACGGCAGCGAGGACGTGGGCCGCATGACCACCCAGCAGAACTTCCTCAAGGCCGTGGCCAGGAAGACCCTGACCCCCGCCAACGTCACCAAGGTCAACGAGTTTGTGAAGATCTTCCACCAGTATGTGGAGACGGACCTGACCGTCAACAACCTGGCCTGGCTGGGGGCCCAGTTCATCTCCATGGGCGCGGAGAACATCGACTTCTGCACCCTGCCGGGGGAGTGGAAGTCCCCCTATATCTACGTGGACCCGGAGGAGACCTTGACCCTGGTGAACCAGTTTCTGAACCCCTATGTGGAGGACCGCGTCCCGGAGGATCTGAACATCCCCGGCTGACCGCTCCAGTTCCTTTCCGACCCCGCCTGTGAGGAGGTGCGCCCATGATAAGACGCCGTGTTCCGGCGCTGCTGCTGGCAGCCGCCCTGCTTTTGACCATACCCGCCCACGCCGCCCCGGACAGCCGGGAGAACTTCACCCGGGGCCGGGCCTACGCCGGCCAGTTCTCCGACCTGACCACCGCCTCGCCCTTCTACGACAACGTGGCGGCGCTGTACGAGTACGGCCTCTCCCAGGGCCGCCTTGACGGCACCTACGGCCTCCAGGACCCCATGACCGTGGGGGAGGTGGTAATCTTCGCCGGGCGCATCCGCAGCATCTACCGCAGTGGGGACGCCGAGGCGGGCCCCGGCCGTTACGGCGGGGAGGGCGGCCCGGCCGCCCTGGGGTATCTCCGGTATCTCCAGGCCGAGAAGGTGCTGGGCACGGAGCTGGACAGCCGTCTGGCCGCGCCCGCCGTCCGGGCGGAGGTGGCCCATGTGCTGGCGAACGTCCTGCCGGCGGAGGAGCTGCCCCTCATCAACGACCAGATTGTGACGGAGGGCTACGCCTCCCGGAAGTTCATCACCGACGTGACGGAGTACACGCCCTACTACCGGGACATCCTGTTCCTGTACCGCGCCGGCCTGTCCGTGGGGAGCGGCGAGACCGGCTCCTTCCTGCCGGAGGAGCCCATCACCCGGGGCGCGGCGGCGGCCATGCTGACCCGGCTGGTGGACCCGTCCCTGCGGCTGCGGCCGGACTGGACCCTGTCGGAGCGGACCGGAGGCGTCTCCCTGGCGGACCTGGTGCCCGCCGGGGAGTACATCCAGGCCCCCGGCACCCCGGAGGAGATGGACGAGGCCGTGCGGCATATGCTCTCCAGCGGCTCCAGCGTGCTGGCGCTGCAGTATCCCGGCATCACCCCCTCCGAGGCCCAGCGGGTGATGGAGCAGGCGCTGGGCGTTGTGAAGACCTACTGCGAGCAGAGCTACAACTCCGTACACTGCACCTACAACCAGGCCGGGCGGGTGACGATGACCTTCTCCGCCGCCAACCTGGGGGAGCGCACCGCGGAATACCGGGAGGAGACCATGGCGGCGGCCCTGGAGGTCCGGGAGCGGCTGTGGGACAGCGGGCAGATCACCGCCTCCATGACGGATGCGGAGAAGGCCCGGGTCTACTTCGCCTGGATCTGTGAGAACTGCACCTATGACTACAACGCGGGGGACCGCTCCCTCAGCCACATCCCCTACGGGCTGTTCGCCAACGGCACCGCCGTGTGCGACGGGTACACCGGGGCCTACAACCTGTTTTTGAAGCTGGAGGACATCCCCTGCACGGCCCTGTCCGGCAACGGGCACATCTGGACCGTGGCCGTGCTGGACGGGGAGGAGGTCCACATTGACACCACCTGGGGCGACACCGGGGACAGCGTGGACTACGGCTTTTTCGCCATGACCGCCGTCCAGTCCTGGGCCCACCACAGCTGGTAGAGGGAATACGAGAGACCCCGGACCGGGGAAAACCGGTCCGGGGTCGATTTTTTTGAGTGGAACAGAGGCGGAGCGGCCCGCCGGGGGGCGGTCCCTACAAATTCTGCCGGTAGACGCCGTAGGGGCGGGCGCCCTCGCCCGCCCGTTTCCCAGGAAGCCCCCTCACAGGTCCACCACCGTGACCTCGTGCCCGGTGCGGGGCAGGAACTTCTCCAGCACGTCCGCCGTCCTCAGCTTGAGGCTGCTGGTGCAGATGCAGGGGTGGCAGCTGAGGTACTCCGCCTCATAGACCTCCCGCTCCATTAAAAGCCGCACCTGGTGATCCCCGTCGTTGGCAAGGCCCAGGATGGTGGCGGAGCCGGGGGTGCAGCGCAGCAGGTCCCAGAGGCACTCCTCCGGGGCGAAGGAGAGGCGGGCGGAGCCGATCTGGTGGGAGAGGTCCTTGGTGTGGAAGGGCTTGTCGGGGCCCATGCACAGCAGGTAGAACTGGGTTTTCTGCCGGTTGCAGAGGAAGAGATTTTTGCAGATGGGCACCCCCAGCACGGCGCTGACGGCGGCGCACTTCTCCATGGTGTCGGCGGGATCGCTGGAGACCCGGTCGTATTCGATGCCCAGCTCCTCCAGCAATGAGAAGGCGGCCTCCTCCTGGGGGAGAAGGGGGCCCTCCGGGCGGGTGTTATGGCACAGAGGAGAGATTTCCACGGTGTTACACGTCCTTTTCCAGAAGTTTTTCTCCGGCCCGGCAGATGTCCCCGGCCCCCACGGTGAGGATCAGGTCTCCGGGCCGGGCGGTCCTGCGCAGCTGCTCCGCCACCTTGTCCAGGGTGGAGCAGTACACCGCGCCGGGGATGTGGCGGCACAGGTCCGCCGAGGAGATGCCCTGGGTGTTGGTCTCCCGGGCGGCGAAGATCTCCGCCAGGATGGTGACGTCCGGCAGCCGCAGCTCCTCCACAAACCGGTCGAAGAGCTTGGCGGTGCGGGAGTAGGTGTGGGGCTGGAAGGCCACCACAAGCCGCCGGTAGCCCAGGCCCCGGGCGGTGGACAGCAGGGCGTGGAGCTCGTCGGGGTGGTGGGCGTAGTCGTCGTAGATCTCCGCCCCGTGGAAGGTGCCCTTGTGCTCAAAGCGCCGCCCCGCGCCGGTGAAGGCGTTCAGCCCCCGCTCCACCGCCTCCCCGGGGATGCCCAGCGCATAGGCGGCGGAGGCCGCCGCCAGGGCGTTGGACACATTGTGCCGCCCGTAGACGTTCAGCTCCGCGTGGGCGTAGAACGCCCCGTGGACATGGATGTCAAAGACCGGGCGGCCGCGGTCCTCCCGGAGGTTCACGGCGGCGCAGTCCGCCTCCGCCTCCAGGCCGAAGGTGAAGACCGGGCGCTCCAGACCCGCCAGGGCGTCCATGGCCCCCTGGTTGTCGGCATTGGCGATGACGGCTCCCGACTGCGGCACCAGCTCCGCGAAGCGGCGGAAGGAGTGCTTGATGTCGTCCAGGTCCTTGAAGAAATCCAGGTGGTCGGCCTCCACGTTGAGGATCACCGCCACCGTGGGGAAGAAGCTCAGGAAGCTGTTGCAGTACTCGCAGGACTCCAGGATGATGGTGTCGCCCTGTCCCACCCGGTAGCCGGAGTGGAGCATGGGCAGCGTGCCGCCGATCATCACCGTGGGGTCCGCCTCCGCCGCCATGAAGATGTGGGTGCACATGGAGGTGGTGGTGGTCTTGCCGTGGGTGCCGGCGACGCAGAGGGCGTTGGGATAGTGGCGCATGATGGCCCCCCAGGCCTGGGCCCGCTCGTAGACGGGGATGCCCCGGGCCACGGCTCCGGCGATCTCGGGGTTGCCGTCGTGGACGGCGGCGGTGCGGATCACCAGGTCGCAGTCCCCCAGGTTGTCGGCGTTGTGGCCGACGGCCACGGGGATGCCCAGGGAGCGCAGGCGCTTCACGGTCTCGCTGTCGTTCATGTCGGAGCCCTGGACCCGGAGGCCCTTGCCCAGCAGGACCTCCGCCAGGGGGCACATGGACACGCCGCCGATGCCCACCAGGTGGACCCGCTTGCCGGGGACGAGGTAGTCGGAGATGGGGTTGGGGTTGTTCATCATGGAACGGACTTCCTTTCCAAAGCCGCTTTTCCCGTTGCGCGGAGGGGGAAAGCGGTATATAATCAGATTATTGGCAAACCATTATAGTATAGAATCCTTGGAAATGCAACAGAAAAAGGGGTGAATGTGATGGCGGCGATTCCGGAGGGCGTGCGGGAGGTCCTGGAGGCCCTGGAGGCGGCGGGCCACGAGGCCTGGTGCGTGGGCGGCTGCGTGCGGGACACGCTGCTGGCGGACCTGCGGATGCTGAACGGCGCCCGCTCCCCCGTCCTGCCCCCGGAGGACTGGGACGTGACCACCTCCGCCCTGCCGGAGGAGACCATGGCGGTGTTTGGGGAGCGGGCCCTGCCCACGGGGCTGAAGCACGGCACCGTCACCGTGAGGACGGCGGAGGGAGGCGTGGAGATCACCACCTACCGCCTGGACGGGGCGTACCGGGACCACCGGCACCCGGAGTCCGTCACCTTCACCCGCTCGCTGGAGGAGGACCTGGCCCGGCGGGACTTCACCGTCAACGCCATGGCCCTGAGCCTCCGGGGGGAGCTGCGGGACCCCTTCGGGGGCCGGGCGGACCTGGAGGAGGGCTGGCTCCGCTGTGTGGGGGACCCGGACCGGCGGTTTCAGGAGGACGCCCTGCGGATTCTCCGGGGGATGCGGTTTTCCGCCGTGCTGGGGCTGGACGAGGAGGACGAGACGGAGCGCGCCATGGACCGGAACCGGGAGCTTCTTCGGGAGATCGCCCCGGAGCGGATCTGGACGGAGCTGGTGAAGCTCCTGTGCGGGCGGTACGCCAAGGAGGCGTTGGATAACCACCCCCTTGTCATCAGCGCCTTCTGGCCGGAGGTGCTGCCCATGGTGGGCTTTGACCAGCGGAACATCCACCACTGCTGCGACGTGTGGAACCACAGCACCGTGGCTTTGGCCAATACGCCCCCCATACCGGAGCTGCGGTGCGCCGCGTTTCTCCACGACATCGGCAAGCCCTCCACCTTTACTCTGGACGAGAGCGGCGTGGGCCACTTCTACGGCCATGCCAAGGCCAGCGTGGACCTGGCGGAGGGGATGCTCCGGCGGCTGAGGGCTCCCAGCGAGTTCCGGAAGCGGGTGCTGCGGCTCATCGCCTGGCACGACCGGGACATCCCCCGGACGGACAAGGGGGTCCGGAGGGCCCTGCGCCTTTTGGGGGAGGAGGAGCTGCGGCTGCTGCTGGCGCTGAAGCGGGCGGACAACCTGGCCCAGGCCTTCGCCTACCACGGGCGGCAGCTGGAGATCGATAGGGGGGAGGCCATCCTGGACCGGCTCCTGGCGGAGGACGCCTGCTTCTCCCTGAAACAGCTGGCGGTGAACGGGAACGACCTCACGGCCCTGGGCCTCCGGGGCCCCGCCGTGGGGCGGGCGCTGGAGACGCTGCTGAGCAAGGTGGTGGACGGCGAGCTGCCCAACCAGCGGGCGGCGCTGTTGGAATTTGTCACCGAATCGTAGCCGCTTTGTAACCGGTCTGTCACGGCTTTGTGGTGGAAAAACAGTGAAATTGCTTCCATACTGGGGATATTCTGGTATGGAAGTGATTTTTTATGCGGAAGGGAATTTTGGCACTGGCCCTGTGCCTGCTGCTGAGCGGCTGCGCCACGGCGGCGGAGGAGCGAAGGCCGGAGGAGGCGGGGCCGCCCGTTCGGGTCATCGGGCCGGAGGAGGAGACGGACTGGCGGGCGGCCTACAGGGCGTTTTTGGAGAACCTCTGTGAGGAGGAAAAGGCGGTTTTGAACATCGACCGTCCCGACTACGACCCCAACGACTACCCCGCGCAGGTGGAAAATCTCAGCAAGGAGTATTTTCTTTACGACCTGGACCGGGACGGCGTGCCGGAGCTGGTGATCCGATCTAACTTCTATCGGTCGGACATTCGGGTGCTGACCGTCCGGGACGGCGCGGCGGTGGAGGCCGGCCGTCTGGACGGGCGGTATATGTCGTTTTTCACCAGCCCGGACCGGCCGGGGATGATCGTGCGGGAGACGCCCAAGGGGCCGGTCTTTGTGTTCCGGGTCACATTGGAGAACGGGGAACTCCGGCAGGGGGAGTACCTCTATGAGACCGACCTGAGCGTCCAATGTGTGGACGAGACCTTTCGCATGGAGGATGTGGTCCCGGGGGCGGCGTATATCCGGGGCTGCCGAACCATGGCGGAATGGCCGGAGCACACGCCGCTGACACTGCCCATTGACGGCTATGGACGGGAAAATGCGGCGGCGGAATTGGACCCGTGGCGGGATGGACGGGCCCGGGACCTCATTCTGGCGGCGCTGGAGGACGGGGCGCCCTTCTGCGCCGTCTCCGGCGACGGATACGGCGGGGACGCGGGGTGGACTACACTGACGGAGTATCTGAGGGCCGGCGGCATCGTAGAGTATGCGGAAAAGCCCCTGGTTCCCCGGCGGCGGGCCTGGGTGGACCTGGACCGGAACGGACAGCGGGAGTGTGTACTGTATGTGGAGCGGGACCCGGAGGACTACATCCAGGACGGCGCTTTTTTGATTTTCAGTGAACAGGAGAAAGCGGTATACGTTTACTGTCTGAACTTTGTCAGTGGAATGGACGTAAATGATGACGGCGTGTTCTTTGACCCCTGGTATCTGGAAGAGGGGATGGACGGCGGCGTGTGGCGGTTGTCCTTCCGGAAGAACCAGTGCTGTCAATACACGGCGGCCTATGATGAGACGGTCTCTCCGGTGGAGTGGGAGGTTCTGGATTAAGTATCACCAACCGCCCCCCTCCGCCATACCATAGGGCGAGGGGGAGTGCCGGATGGAGAATACCTTTGGCCTCATCGGAGGCGACCGGCGGCAGGCGGAACTGAGCCGTCTGCTGGCGGCAGACGGAAACGTCGTCTATACTTACGGATTGGATGCCTGGAAGCCCGTGGGCGCCGGCGGCCTGGACCGGGCCGCCGGCGCGGACGTGGTGGTCCTGCCCCTGCCCCTGTGCCGGGGCGACGGCGTGCTGAACTGCCAGGAGGGGCCCATGCCCACCCTGGACCTGTTCCGCCGCCTGGACCCCGCCCAGCGGGTGCTGGCGGGACAGGTGAAGCCCCAGCAGCGCCGGGAGGCGGCGGACCGCGGCCTCACCCTGGAGGACTACTTCCTTCGGGAGGAGCTGACGGTGGCTAACGCCGCCGCCACGGCGGAGGGCGCCGTGCAGGTGGCCATGGAGCGCCTGGACGAGACGCTTTTGGGCATGGAGTGCCTGGTGGTGGGCTTCGGCCGCATCGGGAAGCTCCTGTGCCACCGCCTCCACGGCCTGGGGGCCCGGGTGAGCGCCGCGGCCCGCCGCCCGGCGGACCTGGCCTGGATTCGGGCCTACGGCTGGCGGGCCCTGGAGACCGGGAGGCTGGATGGAAATCTTGCCGGCTTCGGCGCGGTGTTCAACACCGTCCCCTCGCCCGTCCTGGGCCGGGCGCTGCTGGAGCAGCTGCCCAGCCGGTGCCTGCTGGTGGATCTGGCGTCTGTCCAGGGCATCGACCCGGCGGCGGCGGAGAGCCTGGGCCTGCCCTGTGTCTGGGCCAGGTCCCTGCCGGGGCGGCTGTCGCCCCGCACGGCGGCGGCGGTGATCCGGGACGCGGTGTACTACATCCTAATGGAAGAACGGAGTGACCCTGCGTGAGAACGGAACGCGTCGGATTTGCGGTGAGCGGGTCCTTCTGTACACATGAAAAAGTGCTCAGAGCACTGGAACAGCTGACGGCGGTCTATGAGACGGTGATCCCCATCGCCTCGGAGGCCTCCGCCTTTACGGACACCCGCTTCGGCACCTCCGAGGACCTGCTGGAGCGGCTGGAGGACCTGACGGGGCAGGAGGTTTTGTGCGACATCCCGTCGGTGGAGCCCATCGGACCCAAGAAGCTTCTGGATGTGCTGGTGATCGCGCCGGCCACCGGCAACACCATTGCGAAGCTGGCAAACGGCATCGCCGACACCGCCGTCACCATGGCGGCCAAATCCCACCTGCGCAACGGCAGGCCGGTGGTGGTGGCGGTGTCCAGCAACGACGGGCTGGCCGCCGGGGCCCGGAACATCGGCGAGCTGCTGGTGCGGAAGAACTACTACTTCGTGCCCTTCGGGCAGGACAACGCCGCGGCGAAGCCCTGCTCCCTGGTGGCGGATTTCCAAAAGATCCCGGAGACGGTGGACGCCGCTCTGCGGGGAGAACAGTTGCAGCCGGTGCTGCTGCGCTGAGAGAACGGAGGGGCCGTCCGCGGCCTCTCCGTTTTTATATTGTAGAAATCGGTGCTCCCACCGGCGTTTCGATCTCATAAAGAAGGATATGATTGTGAAAATTTTATATGGAAAGAACGGAAAATCTGTGCTATGATTGTGAAAATCAAATCCGAAAGGAAGAGACGTTATGAGCCAACCCTATGTGATCTTGACGGAGTCCTCCAGCGACCTGACGCCGGAGCTGGCGGCCCAGGCCGGCGCGGAGGTGCTGCCGCTGAATTTTACCATGGAGGGGAAGAACTACCCCCACTATCCCGACGGACGGGCCATGTCCATTCCGGAGTTCTACGAGCGGATGCGGGGCGGAGCCGCGGCGGTGACCGCCGCGGCCAACGTGGCGGAGCTGACGGAGGGCATGGAGGTCCATCTGAAAGCGGGGAAGGACGTGTTGTTTTTGTGCTTCTCCTCCGGCCTCTCCAGCACCCGGGACGCCTGCGCCATCGCCGCCGATGAGCTGAGGGAGAAGTACCCGGAGCGGAAGATCTATACCGTGGACACCCTGGCGGCCTCCGCCGGACAGGGCCTGCTGGTGCTCCTGGCGGGCCGGCGGCAGAGGGCCGGGGCCTCCATCGAGGAGGTGCGGGACTTTGTGGAGGAGACCAAGCTCCACATGGCCCACTGGTTTACCGTGGATGATCTCACCTATTTGAAGCGGGGCGGGCGGGTCTCCCCCACCGCGGCGGCCGTGGGCACCATGCTGAACATCAAGCCTGTGCTCCACGTGGACGACGAGGGGCACCTGATCCCCATGGAGAAGGTGCGGGGGCGCAAGGCCGCCCTGGCGGCGCTGATAAGGCGGATGCGGGAGACGGTGGTCCGTCCGGAGGAGCAGACGATGATGATCAGCCAGGCCTGCTGCCGGGAGGAGGCGGAGAGCCTGCGGGAGGCCATTCTGGCGGAGTTTCACCCCAAGGAGCTGCTGATTGTGGACCTGGGGCCCATTATTGGCGCCCATACGGGGCCGGGGCTGATGGCTCTGTTCTTCCTGGCGGAGCACCGGTAAAGGGGAATTTTGGATGGCGGCGTTCCGATGGGAACGCCGCCATTTTTAGGGGAGTCAAAGGGTATGATCTGTGAAAATGACGGGATAGCACAGCAGTGCGCAAAAGAATCCATAAGTCAAGATAATGACTGCCATTAGTGTTATTAGCACCAAATGAGGATAGAGAGGGGCGCCTGGGAGAGGGAAAGGTCGAAAAAGGAAAAATAGACAAATCGAGATAGAGGGGGTTGACTTTCCTGGCGTGTTTTGGTATTCTAGCAAAGCTGTGTGACAGCGGAGCGCGGCGGAGTTGGCCGGGAAAAAGATTTGAAGAAATCGAAAAAACCGGTTGACAAAGGCGAAGGGCGCTGTTATAATAGCAATGTTCCGCCCGAAGGCGGCATGCACCTTGTAA
>CAMNRF010000039.1 GCA_946551795.1 uncultured Oscillibacter sp. | reverse complement strand
AACATCACCCTGGGCGATATGCTGGACATGTGGGTGGAGGAGGACTTAAAGCCCGGTTCTCTGAGCAACGGAACAGTCATGGCTTATCAGTCCACCGTCAGCCGCATCAAGCAGCACCCCATCGGCAAGCGCAGGCTGAAAACCGTCACCGCCGACCATCTGCAAGCCTACATGGACCTGTTGAGCTTCGGCGGCACAAATCCTGACGGCACACCGGCCAAAGCGTTGAGCGTTGGGTATATGCGTCTGTACTCTGCCGTCCTGCAAAATTCCTTCCGCTTCGCGGTCTTTCCAAAGCGCCTGATTACCTTTAACCCCATGCAGTATGTGGTCCGCCGCTCCAAGGACGATGATTACGACCTGTTTGAGAGCGGGACTGACCCGGAGGGCGCGGTCCCCACCATCACCTATGAGCAGTATCAAAGCCTGACCGATTTTCTGAAAGCCAAGAACAACCCCGCGCTCCTTCCTATCCAGATCGCCTACTACACCGGGCTTCGGATTGGCGAGGTCTGCGCTCTGACATGGCAGGACATTGATCTGAATGAACAGTGTCTGACGGTCCGCCGCAGTATGCGCTACAACGGGACAAGGCATAAGCTGGAGATCGGGGCCACCAAACGAAAGAAAGTCCGAACCGTGGACTTCTGCGACACCCTGGCGGAGATTCTTCGGCAGGCAAAGCGGGAGCAGGCCCGGAACAGTCTGAAATATGGGGCGCTCTACCGGCTCAACTACTGCAAGGCGGTCAAGGAGAAGAACCGCACCTATTATGAGGTCTACATGCTGTCCAGGACGGAGGCCACGCCGGAAGCGGATAAACACCTGTCCTTTGTCTGCCTCCGGCCTGACGGGGCCATTGAATCCCCCAGCACCGTCAGCCTGATGTGCCGGAGCGCAAAGAAAAAGGTCCCTGGCCTGGAGGACTTCCACTTCCACATGCTGCGTCACACCTTCACCAGCAACCTTCTTTCCCACGGCGCGGCCCCCAAGGATGTGCAGGAGCTGCTGGGACACTCGGATGTCAACACGACAATGAACATCTACGCCCACGCCACCAGGGAGGCAAAGCGTTCCAGTGCAAGGCTTCTGGACAAGGTAGTGAGCAGCGGCTGACGCGGTTTTCCCTTAAATTTTCTCGTAAGGGAAAAAACAAGGGAAAAGGGAAATCAGGAAAGGGCTTAAAGCCTTGAAAACACTGGACTTTCCGGGGATAGAGGCCCTACTGATAGACAAATCGAAATTTGTAGGTGTTATTCCGATAAATTCCCCTTTGTGCGTTCCCCTCATTATAAATTCTGAAATAACATAATCATCTGCTACATATTGACGAATAATTTTCATGGTGTAATCGGGATACGTTTTTTTCAGTGCTACAAGATGCTGCTTCATTCCGTCTATTCCTATGAAAATTTCTCTTTCGCCAGTTCTCTGCACACAATCCTCTGATATGTATTTAGAAAGTTCATCAAGTAAATTTTCTGAAACAATTACTTCATAGAAATATTTTACAATGTCTTTATTCTTCATCATATATCTCCACAAATTCCGATTTATATATTTGATTATAAAATATGTTTCTAATGCCTGCAATGTATATTTATAAGTCCGCTTTTTATGGGTACACAATTCCGAAAAGGGAGTTTTTTTACAGCTGGCTTTTTTTAAAGGTGAGATATCCCTCCAGGATCAGCGACGCCGCCACGGCGTCCACGGTCTTCTTCCGTTTCCTGGCGTCTTTGCCGTTGCTCCGCAGGATCTGGTGGGCGTCGATGGTGGTGCGGCGCTCGTCCCAGAGGACCACCGGCAGGCCGGTCCGCTCCTCCAGCAGCTTCCTCATGGCCCGGGCCTTCTCCGACCGGGGGCCCAGGGTGCCGTCCATATTGACGGGGTGCCCCAGCACCAGCTCCTCCGCGCCGTGTTCCTGCGCCAGGGCGGCGATCCGTTCCGCCACAATCTCCGGGCGGTAGGCGTCGATGGTGGTGGTGAACCCCGCCAGCAGTCCGGTGGGGTCCGAGACGGCCACGCCGGTATGGGCGTCGCCGTAGTCGATGGCCATAATCCGCATACTTTCCTCACTTTCCGGGGACAAAGTCCTCCTCTACGGGATAGCTGTCGGTATCTGAAAAATGCCACCACTCCCCGCTGTAGGGCTTGAAGCCGCAGTTCGTCATCACGTCCTCCAGCACCAGCGTCACGTCCACGGTGTTCCCCCGGCTGTGGGAGGAGAACCCCTTCTCCGGATTCGCCACGTACACCGGGTTCGGGCAGACCTCCCACAGGCGGAACTGGGCCTCCGCGGGGCGGAAGGCGTCCCAGATCAGGAGAGAATAGCCCTCGGCGGCCAGGGCCTCCTGGGCGGCCGCCAGCTTTTGAACGGTGCCGTACCGGAGGTATGCCTCGGTGAAGCCGTAGATGACCTGGCCGGTGAAATTGTCCGCAGCGGCGTATTTCAGGTCCACCCGGACGCCGGAGACATAGTCCGTCACCGGGACCAGGTCCGTAGGCTCCGGTTCAGGCTCGGGCTCGGGTTCCGGCTCGGGGGCCGGGAGCGGTTCCGGCTCCGGGCTGGGCGCCGGCTTCGCCGTGGGAGAGGAGACCTCCGGCGGCGCGGACGCCGGGGCCCCGCAGCCTGTCAGCAGCAGGGAGACCGCCAGGGCCAGCGGCAGGAAAAATCGCATGGTTAACACCTCGGTCATTCCGGTTATACTGGGTTGCAGGTGGAGTATAGCACACTTCCCGGGACAAGACAAGCCGCCGGAGGGAAACAACAGGGATCTTGGAAATTTTTTCGCAAAAACAGTTGACCTGGGGCTTGACTTGTGGTAAAATCTCATTTACCTGCGAGAAGGGGCTTTTTTGTCGTGCGCGCATTTCGCTTTTCGGCGCGCGGCGGGAGGGCGGACTTCCAGTCGGCAGGGAGGCAGTCGGTGTCCCCGGCTCGGCCGGAGAGACGCCAATAATAAGGAGGTGCCGTTAATGCGCGTGAAAGTCACTTTGAGATGCAATGAGTGCAAGCAGAGAAACTACAATACGATGAAGAACAAGAAAAACACCCCGGACAAGCTTGAGCTGAACAAGTATTGCCGCTTCTGCAGAAAGCACACGCTCCACAGCGAGACCAAGTAATAAGAATGAAGAAAGGGCGTGCAATGTATGGCTGAAGAAGCGAAGAAGAAAAAGGACCGCGGTCTCTGGTTCCGCGAGATGAAAAGCGAACTGAAAAAGGTCGTCTGGCCGAATAAGCAGACGGTGATCAAGAACACCGGTACCGTGCTGCTGTGCTCCCTGGTGATCGGCGCCTGCATCTGGATCTTCGACTTCGTGGCGGTGTCCGCCGTGGATCTGATCCTCAGCGTGTTCGGCGCGTAAGGAGAGCGGTATGTCAGACAGCGCGAAGTGGTATGTGATCCATACCTATTCCGGCTACGAGAACGCCGTCAAGACCAGCATTGAGAAGTTTGTCACCGGCCGCGGCATGGAGGACCAGATCCTCCGGATGGAGATTCCCATGGAGACGGTCACCGAGGTCACCGACTCCGGCGCCACCAAGGAGGTGGAGCGGAAGGTCTTCCCCGGCTATGTGCTGATCAAGATGATCATGACGGACGAGACATGGCATCTGGTGCGGAACGTCCGCGGTGTCACCGGCTTTGTGGGCTCCGCCAACAAGGCCATCCCCCTCACCGAGGAGGAGGTGCTGGCCATGGGCATGGAAAAGCACGAGATCGTGGTCAGGTACAGCGTGGGCGACCACGTGCGGATCATGGACGGTCCGCTGGCCAGCTTCACCGGCGTGGTCGAGGAGATCGAGCCGGAGAAGAACCGGGTCAGCGTGGTGGTCTCCATGTTCGGCAGGGAGACTCCCGTGGAGCTGGAGCTGGACCAGGTAGAGGTCCAGACCTGATCATCCGGCGCTTTTGGGCGCTGTTCTGCCGGAGCGTTCCGGCGCAAGTGGGAGGGGTCCTGTGGGGCCCCGCCAAAGACGGGCGTCTGCCCGCCACCACATTTATAATTTAGGAGGTGCTACTCCGTGGCACAGAAAGTAACAGGTTATATCAAGCTGCAGATCCCCGCAGGCAAGGCGACTCCCGCGCCCCCCGTGGGCCCCGCCCTGGGCCAGCACGGCGTCAATATCGCCGCCTTCACCAAGGAATTCAACGAGCGCACCAAGAATGACGCGGGCATGATCATTCCCGTGGTCATCACCGTGTACGCCGACCGCTCCTTCTCCTTCATCACCAAGACGCCCCCCGCGGCCGTCCTGATTAAGAAGGAGTGCAATATTGAGTCCGGCTCCGGCGTGCCCAACAAGACCAAGGTGGCCACCATCTCCAAGGCCTCCATTCAGAAGATCGCCGAGATCAAGATGAAGGACCTGAACGCCGCCAGCCTGGAGTCCGCCATGAGCATGATCGCCGGCACCTGCCGCTCCATGGGCGTTGTCGTCGGCGACTAATCCAATACCTAAAACCTGCCGAACGGCTGAAGAGGCCGTTCCATACAGTGGGAGGAACTGTTTCCGAAGAACCACTATGAGGAGGAAGTAACATTGTTTAGAGGCAAGAAATATAAGGAAAGCGCCAAGCTGATCGACAAGAACACGCAGTATGAGGCTGCGGAGGGCTTGGCTCTCGTTTGCAAGACCGCCAGCGCCAAGTTCGACGAGACCGTCGAGCTCCACGTGAAGCTGGGCGTGGACTCCCGCCACGCCGACCAGCAGGTCCGCGGCGCCATCGTCCTGCCCCACGGCACCGGCAAGACCGTCCGGGTGCTGGTGTTCGCCAAGGGCGACAAGGCCGACGCCGCCCGCGAGGCCGGCGCCGACTACGTGGGTGATATGGACATGGTGGAGAAGATCCAGAAGGAGAACTGGTTTGAGTTCGACGTGGTGGTCGCCAGCCCCGACATGATGGGCGTGGTGGGCCGTCTGGGTAAAGTCCTGGGCCCCAAGGGCCTGATGCCCTCTCCCAAGGCCGGCACCGTGACCCCCGACGTGGCCAAGGCCGTGCAGGAGGTCAAGGCCGGTAAGATCGAGTACCGCCTGGACAAGACCAACATCATCCACTGCCCCATCGGCAAGGTGTCCTTTGGCCCTGAGAAGCTGACGGAGAACTACAACGCCCTGATGGGCGCCATCGTGAAGGCCAAGCCCGCCGCCGCCAAGGGTCAGTATATCCGCAGCTGCGTCGCCGCCTCCACCATGGGGCCCGGCGTGAAGATGTCTACGGCAAAACTGGTCTAAGAGCCTGTGAAACGGGAGGACGGATGTCCTCCCGTTTTTATTGCGCCGGAGAGGACCCCGTTTTTTGGATACGGCCGGGTTCGGCGGCGGGATTTTGTCATATGCCGATTTCATTATTGACATATGCCAAAAACTGCGGTAGAATGGGGACAGACAGCAGGAGAGGGGGAGAGAGCTGTGCCCAGACCCAGAAAGTGCCGAAGGGTGTGCCATTTCCCCCAGACGCTGGAGTTTGCCCCGGTTCAGACCGGGGGAGAGGGGCCGCCGGTGGTTTTGACAGTGGACGAGTATGAGACCATCCGTCTCATGGACCGGGAGGGACTCTCCCAGGAGCAGTGCGGCGCGTCCATGGGGGTCGCCCGGACGACGGTCCAGCAGGTCTACGCCAGTGCCCGGGAGAAGATGGCGGCGTTTCTGGTGGAGGGCCGTCCTCTGCGGATCGAGGGCGGCGACTACCAGCTCTGCCGCGGCGGCGAACGGGACTGCGGCGGCTGTTTCAAGCAGCGGTATCACGAGCAGTATGCCAAATCGAAAGGAGAATTCTGTATGAGAATCGCGGTAACCCATGAGGACGGCCAGGTGTTTCAGCACTTCGGCCACACCCGGGAGTTCAAGGTTTACGACGTGGAGGACGGCCAGGTGAAGTCCTCCCAGGTGGTGGACACCAACGGCAGCGGCCACGGCGCCCTGGCCGGCGTGCTGAACGCCCTGAACGCCGATGTCCTGATCTGCGGCGGCATCGGCGGCGGCGCCCAGCAGGCCCTGGCGGCGGCGGGCATCCGCCTGTATGGCGGCGTCTCCGGCGGCACGGACGAGGCGGTGGCCGCCTTCCTGGCCGGAGAGCTGGCCTATGACCCGGACGTCCACTGTGACCACCACGGTGAGCACCATCACCACGGCGGTGAGTGCGGCAGCCACGGCTGCGGGGAGCACACCTGCGGCGGGCAGTGAGCACCGGAGAGGGACCGCATATGAAACGCGAGGCGGCGGACATTTGTCCGCCGTCTCGTTTTCTCGGTATCAAAATCACCCCGGCTGGGCTGGGGCTGGAGGAAGGGGCCAGTCCGTGAAAGAGACACAGCCGGCAGACCCTCCGGAGTTTGCGCAGGTCTCCGGCCTGGCCGGAGGTTTTGACTATTCCCGCAGGCCCATGGTCTCCCATCTGTGACCAAGGAAGCGGGGGAGGAAGAAGACGATGCGCAGGACCCAGTCCACGAACATGGCCATCCAGATGCCCAGCACACCAAAGCCCAGATGCCGGCCCAGCAGGATGCCGAAGCCCACCCGCATGGTCCACATGGACACGGTGGAGACCACCATGGTGAAACGGGTGTCCCCGGCGGCCCGGAGGGCCTGGGGCAGGGTGAAGGACAGCGGCCAGATCAAAGCGCCCATGATCCCGTGCATCCAAACGATCTGCCGGGCATAGCCCGCCGCCTCGTCGGACACGTTGTACAGCCGCAGCAGCAGCGGCAGGGAGATGAGGGTGACGGCCACGAACAGGGCCATGAAGAGATAGGTGTACCGCATCAGCTTCTTTGTGTAGGACCGGGCTTTCTCATAGCTGCCGGCTCCGACGCAGCGGGAGACCACCGTCACAATGGCGAGCCCCAGGGCGTTGCCCGCCACACACTGGAAGGAGGCCAGGTTGTTTCCGATGGCGTTGGCCGCCACGGAGGCGGTGCCCAGCACGGACACGGTGGACAGCAGCAGAATCTTGCCCAGCTGGAACATGCTGCTCTCCAGCCCGTTGGGCACGCCGAAGCGCAGGATGTTCCGCACCACGTAGCCGTCGTGGTGGAGGGTGAACCGCTCCACCCGGATGGGCAGGCCCGGGCGGCGCAGCAGCACCACCATGACGGCCGCCGCCGCCAGCCGGGACACCACCGTGGGGATGGCCACGCCTTCCACGCCCATGTGGAGGACGAAGATCAAAAGGGCGTTGCCCGCCACGTTGACGGCGTTCATCCCCAGAGAGACCCACATGGAGATCCTGGAGTTTCCCATGACCCGGAAGAGGGCCGCCCCGGCGCTGTAAATGGCCAGGAAGGGGGTGGAGGACTCCACAATGAGGTAGTAGGTGTTGGCGTAGGCGGCCACGTCCGGCTCCACCTGGCCGAAGACCGTGCCCAGCACGAAGCCCCGTCCCAGGTAGAAGAGGGCCGTGATCGCCAGGGAGACCTCCCCCATGAACAGCAGCAGCTGGGCGCTGGAGTGGCCGGCCTTGTCCGGCTCTCTCCGGCCCAGGTACTGCCCCGCGATGGCGGCGCCGCCGGTGGCCAGGGCCGCGAAGGCGTTCACCAGCAGCACGTTTACCGTGTCCACCAGGGACACGGCGGAGATGGCCGCCTCTCCCACCTGGGAGACCATCACGGAGTCGAAGAGGCCCACGGTGATGGCCAGCAGCTGCTCGATGACCAGCGGCACGATGAGCCGCCGCAGGTCCCGGCCGGAAAATTCGATTTCGGTTTGGGTGGTTTCCATGGTCTCCCTCTTTTCAAAATGCTCAGCGGAACTCCCGGGGGCTCATGTGGAAGGTGTTCTGAAAGGCCCGCAGGAAGGTGGAGTACTCCGAGAAGCCCGCCTGTTCCGCGGCCTTCATCACCGGCACGCCGGCGCGGATCAGCTCCCCGGCCCGCAGCAGCCGCTTCTGGCTGATATACTGGTGGACCGTGTAGCCGGAGACGGCCTTGAAGCGGTGCATCAGGTAGTAGCGGCTGAGGTAGAACCGCCTGGAGAGGCTCTCCACGGTGAGGTCCTCCTCCAGGTGGGCGGCGATGTACTTCAAAATCTCCTCGATCTTGGGGTCCACCCGGTAGCTGTCCTGCGCCTCTGTGGCGGTGCGGCTGCGGAGGATGTCCCGGTTCACGCCGATCAGCAGCTGCTGGCAGAGGGTGTCCGCCAGCCGTCCCGCGGCGAACTCCCGGGACCGCAGGGCCTCCTCCAGCCGCTGGATGTCCTTCATATACTCCAGCCGCCGCTCCGGACCGGTGCGCAGCAGGTGGAAGCCCCGCTCCCGGGCGGTGTGGAAGCAGGCGTCCAGGGCCTCCCCCGGGTCGCTCCGCTCCGCCAGCCACTCCCGGCCAAGCCACACCACCACCCGCTCATAGGGCTCCGAGGGGTCGATGAGGGGCCGGTGGATCATGTTGTGCTGCACCAGCAGCACGTCCCAGGGTCGGAGGAAGTAGGTGACGCCCTCCACCACATAGGTGACCCTGCCGCTCAGCAGCAAAATCAGCTTGTCAAACTCGTGATAGTGGTAATCCAGCTTTGGCGCGCGGCTGTCCTTCAGGTGGAACAGGCGGAAGCCCTCGTTGAGATAGCCCCGCTTTCCAACCTCGCTCCGATCCAGCATGGGTTCACCTCCGGACGTTTCTTGGTTGAAGCGTTATGACTATACCGCACTTTTTGGGGTTTTACAACCGGAATTCCGCACAAAACCATGCAATTATTCCGGCGCTCTTTGGGCAAAAGGCCCTCCGCCGCCGCCGGGGCAAAAGCTCTCCGGAGGCCGGGGCCTCCGGAGAGCTGCGGTATGGGCGGAGATCAGTATCCCCTTGTCCGGTCCACCAGGTTTTCCAGGGGCTCGCCCCGGCTGTAGCGCAGCAGGTCGGCGCAGAACATCTCCACGTTGACGTCGCAGGTGTAGCCCAGGGTCATGTTGCCGGAGACATGGGGGGTCAGGATGAGGTTTCTGGCGCTCCACAGGGGGTGGTCCGCCGGCAGGGGCTCCGGGTCCATGACGTCCAGGGCCGCGCCGGCCAGGCGGCCGCCGTTCAGGGCCTCGATCAGCGGCTCCTGCTCGATGGCGGTGCCCCGGCCCACATTGATGACATAGGCGTCCGGGGGAAGCAGGGCGATGCGCTCCCGGTTCAGGATGTGGACGGTCTCCGGCGTGTCCGGCAGGGACATGACGAGGACCTTCACGGAGGGCAGGAGCTCATCCAGCCGGGAGATGGGATACACCGCGTCGAAGCCCGGCACCGCCCGGCCGGAGCGGCTGAGGCCGGTGATCTTCGCCGCCCCCATGCCCCGCAGCCGCTCCGCCACATTGACGCCGATGTTCCCGGTGCCCAGCAGCGTGAACTCGTTGTCCCTTATGGAGCGGATGGGCAGCTGGTTGGACCACCCCCGGTCCCGGACAATGGCCTCGTACTCCGGCATTCGCCGCAGCAGCATCAGCGTCACCATCACCACGTGCTCGGCGATGGTGACGCCGTAGCCGTTGGAGTTGGTAAGCATACAGCCGGGGTTGGCGAAGATGGAGGGGTCCTTGCAGTAGGGGTCCACCCCGGCGTAGGAGCAGCAGTACCACTTCAGGGAGGCGGGGGCCGAGCGCAGCAGGTCCGGAGAGTGGGCGTAGAGCACCTCGCAGTGCTGGAGGCACGCCCGGGCCTCCTCGAACTGGATCGGTGTGAAGAAGTGGGGCACGAACCCCGCCTGATCGGCGGCGGCCTGGATTTTGGCCCGGTGGGCCTCGGTTAGGAATTCCTGACAGATGCAGATGTCACGGCTCATGACGATGGGCGCTCCTTTCGTGCGGTTAAATTTGTTGTTCTATCTTTTCGGGAAAGTGTCCCCGCTGCTTGAAAATTGAAGTAAAATGGATATGCCTCCATCTGACTGCTGAATTTTCACATGCCTTGCGATGTTTCAAAATAGATGCCGTCCTGTCGAATTGGGAGTCATTTTATATGCGGCATATTTCTATGGTACCGCCGTCGATCAAAACGCCCTCTCCGTCATTCAGACGGATCACCTTCTTCGCGTGTTTCCTCTCATATATCTGGCATTTTTCCTCAAAGCGGTCAAATCTCCTTAGAAATCTCTCATAGTGCGACAGGACCTCTATATCTGTAAGGTTTATTCCGCTCAAATCTTTCAGGCCGAGAAAGTTCATGTCCGGGGAGTACATATTTACCAATTCCAGACCTGGGCCAAATACAACCGCCGAGGCGCTCCAGCAGATCAGGACCCTCGTGTCCGCGAGAGATTTCAGTACACCTGCGGCATGGTGTTCCCGGATGGAATTCAACAAATAGAAGGGATTTCCGCCAATGAATTCCACAACGTCGTAATTGAGAAGATTTTCAGCGGGAATTTTATCCAGATCCAATATGTCGGTACGGAGATTGAGGGATCTCAACTCTCCGGCCACCCTGTTTACGTGATAGTTTTTCTCCTTATATTCATGATCTGCTGTCACCACCACAGCCGCGGCGCCGTACGGCTTGACGCTTTTGCCCACGGCCTTCAGCAGGTTTTCGCTCGACAGCCCGTTTGAACATAAGACAAGCATTTCAACGCCCTCCGACAAATTCCGGCATATCTGATGATAAAACAATTTCCCGCTGGACTACAGGGGAAACGCGGCGGGGCCGATGCAGTCCACGGTAGCGGTCACGGCGGATTTCACCCTCTCTCTATGGAGTGACGGATTCGCAGATCCGCTCGGCGCAGCGCATCCCGTCGGCGGCGGCGGAGAGGATACCGCCGGCGTAGCCGGCCCCCTCGCCGCAGGGGTACAGACCCGGCAGGGAGGACTGGTACGTCTCATCCCGGGGAATGCGGACGGGGGAGGAGCTGCGGCTCTCCACGGCGGTGAGCACCGCGTCCGGGGCGTCGTAGCCCCGGAGCTTTCGGCCCAGGATGGGCAGGGCCTCCGCAATGGTGTCCGACACGAGCGGGGGGAGGCACCGGTGCAGGTCGGTCCACGTCACGCCGGGGCGGTAGCTGGGGACCACCCGCCCGGGCCCCGCGGAGGGCCGTCCCGCAAGAAAGTCCTCCACCCGCTGGGCGGGGGCCCGGTACCCGCCGCCGCCGAGATCGTAGGCGGCCCGCTCCAGCCGCCGCTGAAATTCGATGCCCGCCAGAGGGGAATCTCCGCCGAAGTCCTCCGGCGTCACGTTCACCAGCAATGCGCCGTTGATGTTCTCCCGGCTCCGGGCGAACTCGCTCATGCCGTTGGTCACCACCTGGTTTTCCTCGGAGGCGGCGGCCACCACCTCCCCGCCGGGGCAGACGCAGAAGGAGAAGGCGGAGCGCCCGCCGGGCAGGTGGCAGGAGAGCTTGTAGCTGGAGGCCGGGAGGCCGGGGTGCCCGGCGTACTGCTTATACTGGGCGGCGTCGCAGTCCGACTGCCGGTGCTCGATCCGCACGCCCACGGCGAAGGGCTTGGCCTCCAGGCGGACGCCCCGGGCGTGGAGCATGGCGAAGGTGTCCCGGGCGGAGTGGCCGGGGCACAGGGCCAGATGGGAGCATGGGAGGAAACAGGCTCCGGCGGGACCCTCCGCCGTGACGCCCGCCAGGCGGCCCTGGCGGATGTCCAGATCCGCAAGGCGGGTCCCGAAGCGGATGTCCGCCCCCAGTTCCAGGAGCTCCCGGCGCAGATTTTTCAGCGTGATATGGAGATAGTCGGTGCCCACATGGGGCTTGGCGTCGATGAGGATGTCCTCCGGGGCGCCGCAGGAGACCAGCTGCTCCAGGATGAAGCGGTGGCGGAGGTCCCTGGTGCCGGTGGACAGCTTCCCGTCGGAGAAGGCCCCGGCGCCCCCCTCGCCGAACTGGACGTTGGAGGTGAGGTCCAATTGGCCGGTGGACCAGAACCGCTCCACGTCCGCCTGCCGCTCCTCCACGCCCCGGCCCCGCTCCAGCAGAATGGGGCGCAGTCCCGCCCGGGCCAGCACCAGGGCGCAGAAGAGGCCCGCGGGCCCGGCCCCCGCCACCACCGGCGGCATCTCCGGCGCGGGCCGGGAAGCGGGGAGGACGTAGGCGGGCTTTGGAGCGGAGGGGCGCACCTTCGGGCTGCGGCAGCGTCTCAGGACGGCGGCCTCGTCCTGGAGGGCCGCCTCCACGGTGTAGACCAGGGACACGCCCTCCCGGGCGTCCACACTGCGGCGGAGAATCCGGAGGGAGAGGATCTCCCCCGCCTGTACCCGCAGCAGCCGGGCGGCCTCGGCGGTGAGGCGGGCCGTGGGGGCGCCGGGGGGGAGCTTGATGTTTTCGATTTTCAGCAAGCGCGTCACGCCCTTTCTCCGGGGATGTACGCTCCCATTGTAACACAGTTTTTCCCGCCGGAAAACCGCGGGTTCAAAAATTATATACAAAGTTTTCAGGCGTTTTTAAGTTAGGGGACCTATACTGAGGCCAAAGCACAGGAGGAGTGGAAGAGATTTCAAAGAAAATGCAAAGAAACTTCAAACTTTCGACACATTCCCGGTATATGATCGGTTCTAAAGAGATGGGAACCGGGATACATAATAGGAGGTAAGCATTATGTATAACGACGAGCGCAATCTGTACCACTACACTTACCGCAGGGACGGCAGCGAGACCACGCAGCCGCCCGCGGACGATTATCAGCCCATCCGGGGGCCTGTGCAGGAGATGAAGCCCGTGAAGAAAAACCGGATCGGATTGAAGGTCACCGCCCTGGCCCTGAGCTGCGCCCTGCTGGGCGGCGGCGTGGGCGGCGGGGTGGTCTGGGCCGCCACCAGCCGCGGCGGCGGAGCCCCCCAGACGGTCCAGGGGGCTCCTGCGCCGGGGAACGCCGCCTCCGGGGACAGCGGCAGCACCACTCCCTCCACCGTAACCCTCAACCGGACGGACACACTGACGCCCCTCACCGACAAGGAGGTCTACGACGCCAACGTGGACAGCGTGGTATCCATCAACACCACCGGCACCGCCACCACCAGCAACGGCTTCTGGCAGACCCGGCAGCCCACCGCCGGTGCGGGCTCCGGCTTTGTCCTGACCCCCGACGGCTTCATCGCCACCAACTACCACGTCATTGACGGCGCTGAGACGGTGAAGGTGACCTTCTACAGCGGCGACAGCTATGACGCGGAGGTCATCGGCGGCGACGAGGACTACGACATCGCCGTCATCAAGGTGGAGGCGGAGAATCTCAAACCCGTCACCATGGGGGACAGCACCCAGCTCAGCGTGGGCGACCGGGTGCTGGCCATCGGCAACCCCCTGGGGGAGCTGACCTTCTCCATGACCGGCGGCATGGTTTCCTCCGTGAACCGGGCCATCAATGTGGAGGGCGTGCCCTTCAACATGATCCAGACCGACGCCTCCATCAATCCCGGCAACTCCGGCGGCCCCATGTTCAACCAGTACGGCCAGGTGGTGGGCATCGTCTCCGCCAAGTACACCAACACCGCCTCCGGCACCAGCGCCGAGGGCCTGGGCTTTGCCATCCCCATCAACGATGTGGCGGCCATGATCCAGGACATCATGACCAACGGCTATGTCACCAACAAGCCCTACCTGGGGGTGACGGCCATGTCCATGAGCCAGGACCTGGCCAATCAGTTCCGCTATGACATCACCGAGGGCGTCTTCATCAGCGCCGTGGACAAGGACGGCGCCGCGGATCAGGCGGGTCTCCAGATGGGCGATGTCATCACCAAGGTGGACGACCACGAGATCAAGACCATGGCGGATCTGACCATTGTCAAAAAGCAGTACAGCGCCGGAGACACCGTCACCCTCACCGTCTACCGCCAGGGAGAGACCATCACCGCGGAGCTCACCTGGGACGCGGTGCCCGAGGACCAGCAGGTCCAGGAGCCCCAGCAGCCCCAGGGCGGCAACGGCGGCAATGAGCAGTACGGCGGCGGCTACACAAACCCCTACGACCTCTTCGACTACTTCTTCGGCAACCGGGGCTGGTAAGCGGCGCTTCCCCTTCCGTGCGTCTGAGGGCGGCTTCGCGGCAGCAGCCGCGGCAAGGCGAAAAAGCCGCCCATGCGGCGGACGCAGGAGAAGGTTCAATATAGAGAGACAGTCGGACAAAGCGCACCGTGCGAAAGCACGGTGCGCTTTTGGGCGTGATGCCGGGTCTACTCCCGGACCCGGACCTCCAGCCAGCAGTGCTCCTCCGCCGTGTCCAGCTCCACCGAGGTGACGCCGCCCTCCAGGTCGAAGCCCAGGCTCTGCCGGACGATCTCGACGCCCTCCGTGTTCTCCACCGCGGCGGTCTGGCGGGTGAACGCCAGCGTGGACCCCAGACGGGTCACCAGGTCGTAGCCCTGGAGGCCCGCGTTCTCCGAGCCGGAGCACTGGAAGTCGTAGCTGGGCTCCTTCCACATCCGGCACTCCACCGTGGCGCAGCCCCCCGCGGGAACGGTGACGGGAAATTCCAGATACAGCACCCGCTGGTGGAACAGCGTCTCGCTGAGGATGTCGTCCAGCCGCCCGTCGGCGTAGCGGTCCTTGGGCCGGCCGGAGAGAATGCCGTATTGGTTCAAAAGCTGGGAGACGGCCCCCCGGTACATGGCAAAGGGGACGGCGTCAAAGGCGTTCTCCTGGTCCACGGCCCGGCCCTGGGTGTAGAAGAACTCGTACTCCCGGCACAGGTCATCCAATACCGCGTCCAGGGTGGTCTCCTCCCGGGTGACGGTGCAGGAGACGCCCGTGATCTCATCACCAACGTCACAGCCGCCGTCCTCATAGCCCTGGAGGACATAGTCCCCAATGTCCTCCCCCAGGACGACCAGTCCCTTGGCCGCCGGCTCCCGCTGGACGCCGTCGGGGACGAAATAGCTGTACTGCCGCCAGCCGCTCTCCTCGTCCCAGCTCATGCCGTTGAAGCCATAGCTGAGGATCTCCGTGACCTCCGGGTCAACGGTAAACGTGACGGCCTGGGTGGCGGCGGGGTACTGCGTGTGGGGGGCCTCAAAATCAGAGAAGCGGTACACGGCCACCGGAATGTCCAGCGTGGGATATGCCCCCAGGGCTTCCTCCAGGTACGCGCCGTCCTCCAGCAGGGCCCGGTACTCCTCCCAGCTGTTGAGGCCCGCCAGGTTCAGCATGTCGTGGTCCGGGTCCTCCCCGCCGTAGGCGCTGGCAAAGCTCCCGGCATAGGGCCCGGCGTACAGGGTGGTCTCCGCCTCCTCGCCGTCCACGGATACCTTGGGCCGGACCCTGGCCAGGGAGTCGAAATTCCCGGCGGAGGGATAGAGGGCCGTGACGGTGACGTCCTCCGACCCGGGGTTGGAGAGGATATAGCGGTCCGTCACCTCCGCCCCCCACTGGCGGGGCGTTCCGTCGTCATAGGCCCCGGGGGCGAAGTCCCAGGTGAGGGCCCGCTCCGCCGTGAGGCCGCTCTCCTCCTCCAGTGCCGTCAGGGGGAACACCGGCCCGGCGTAGGACATGAACACCGTGCCCCCGTCGTGTCCGCTGCCGCCGCCTCCGGAGACCAGGCCGCCGCTGTCCGCGCCGCCGCTGGGGGCGTCCTTCATGGCTCCGCCGCCCCGGAACCAGAAGAGTCCCAGGCTGCAGACCAGCACCAGACACGCCGCCAGCCCCAGCATTTGCCGCGGGATGTGCCGCCGGGAGACGGCGGAGGAGGCCGCCTCCTCCACAAGGTCGTCGTCCACCAGCCCCAAGATCCGGAATAACCGCTCGCCGCGCGTCGTCATAGAAACACACCCTCCTTCTCCAAATAGGCCCGCAGGGCCTTCCGGGTGCGGAAGAGGGAGGATTTCACCTTCCCCACGCCGCACCCGCGCTCCGCCGCGATGTCCGCCAGATCCAGGCCGTACCAGTACCGGCGGAGAAAGATCCCACGGCTCTCCGCCGGGAGGCGGCGCAGAAAGGCGCTGATCAGCGCCGCGATCTCCAGGTCCTCCAGGTGCTGTTCCACGCCGCGGGGGGCCGGGACGCAGTCCTCCAGCTCCCCCAGCAGGATCTCCGCGCCGCCTCCGCCCCGCTTCCGGGTCCGGCCCTCCTTCCAGCGGTCCAGGGACAGGTTCCGGGCGATCCTGCCCAGCCAGGCCCGGAGGGCCGCGGGACGGGCGGGGGGAATGGCGTTCCAGGCCCGCAGGTAGGTGTCGTTGATGCACTCCTCCGCGTCGCTTTGGCTGCGGAGGATGTTCCACACCAGGGTGTGGAGGAACGGGCCGTATTTCCCGGCGGTCTCCTCAATGGCCCGCTGGTCCCGGCTCCAGTACAGGTCGATGATGGCGCTGTCCTCCATATCCGTCGCCTCCTTTCAAAAGGTCTTTGAACGTATAGACGGGAAAAGAGCGAATTAGTTTCTCCAAAGGGGAAAACTTTTTGAAATCGGAGGGCCGGAGCACTGTATCAGAGCGGCGGTATTTGCCCCGGGACACGCTGTAGGGGCCGCCGCCCTCGGCGGCCCGTTCTGCGGCAGCGCCAGGGTTGAATCGGACGGGCCGCCAAAGGCGGCGGCCCCTGCGGGTGGCGCCGGAGGCAGGAGGCGGGCAGATTCCCGGGTCCGCTCCGCGGGGATACACGCAGTATACCACAGAGTTGACGAAATGGCCAAAAGGTGTATAATAAGGACATTCTTACCCTGGGAGGTGCCCGCCATGCCCCGCCGCCGCGTCCAACTGAATGCCGTCCAGACGCTGGCCCTGGGCTTCGCCGCGCTGATCCTGCTGGGCGGCGTGCTGCTGGCGCTGCCGGTGTCCTCTCGGGACGGCCGCGCCCTGCCGTTTCTGGACGCCCTCTTCACCTCGGCGTCCGCCTCCTGCGTCACGGGACTGGTCCTGTATGACACCTTCACTCAGTTCACGTTTTTCGGCCAGACGGTGATTTTGCTGCTGATCCAGGTGGGGGGCATGGGGTTCATGACGGTCTCCATTCTGGTGGCCATCCTGCTCCACCGCCGCATCGGCCTGCGCCAGCGCTCCATTTTGATGGACAGCGTGGGGGCCCTCCAGATGGGGGGCATCGTGCGGCTGACCCGCCGGGCCATCCGTGTGACCCTCACCTGCGAGGGCATGGGGGCGGCGCTGCTGGCCCTCTGGTTCTGTCCCCGGTACGGCCTGGGGCGGGGCCTGTGGATGTCCCTCTTCCACGCGGTCTCCTCCTTCTGCAACGCCGGATTCGACCTGCTGGGCACCGGGGCCTCCCTGACCACCGTCGCCGGGGAGGTTTTGCCCAACATCGTCCTCATGGCGCTGGTGATCTGCGGCGGCCTGGGCTTTCTGGTGTGGGACGACCTGCTGACCCACGGGTACCATCTCCGCCGCTGGCGGCTGCACTCCAAGATCGTGGTGTTCTCCACCGCGCTGCTGTTTGCGGGCGGCGCGGCGGCCTTCTATTTCCTGGAGAGAGACCACGCCTTTGCCGGGGCCGGCCCCGGACGGCGGGCGCTGATGGCGGCCTTCCAGTCCGTCACCTGCCGGACGGCGGGGTTCAACACGGCGCCGCTCACGGCCCTGAGCCAGAGCGGCACGCTGCTGACCATGATTCTGATGTTCATCGGCGCGGGCTCCGGCTCCACCGGCGGCGGAGCCAAGGTGAACACTGTCGCCGTGCTGCTCCTCAGCGCCGCCGCCCAGGTGCGGCGGAAGGAGGATGTGAACGTATTTCACCGCCGCCTGGACACCGCCACCATCCAAAAGGCATACTCCTCGGTGAGCATCTTCTTTCTGGCGTGTCTGGCGGGCACCATGGTCCTGTGCCTCCAGGGCATCTCCCTGGACAGCGCCCTGTTTGAGGCCATCTCCGCCGTGGGCACCGTGGGGCTGACCCGGGGCGTGACGCCGTACCTGCCGGAGCTTTCCAAGCTGGCGGTGCTGCTGTTGATGTTTTCCGGCCGGGTGGGCAGCATGTCCGTGGCCATGGCCGTGACCCGGGACAGGCCCCAGCCCAAGCTGCGGAACATCCCGGAAAAGATCCTGATCGGATAAGGGGGAGCGCGATATGAAATCCTTTTTGGTAGTGGGTCTGGGCCGGTTTGGCCGGCACCTGACCAAGTGTCTGGCGGAGCTGGGCAACGAGGTGATGATCCTGGACCAGGACGAGGAGCAGGTGGCGCGTCTGGCCTCCGTGGCCACCGCCGCCTGCGTGGGGGACTGCCAGGACGAGCAGGTGCTCTCGTCCCTGGGGGTGCGGAACTTTGACGTGTGCTTCGTCTGCGTGCGGGATGACTTTCAGTGCTCTCTGGAGGCCACCGCCACCTTGAAGGAACTGGGCGCCAAATGTGTGGTGGCCCGGGCGGACCACGAGCGGCAGATCAAGTTTTTGAAGAAGATCGGGGCGGATTACGTCATTCACACGGAGATGGACATGGCCGCCCGGGCCGCCATGCGCTTCTCCGCCCGCAACGCCTTCGACTACTTCGAGCTGACGCCCAGGTACGCGGTCTTTGAGATCGAGACGCCCCGGGAGTGGGAGGGCCGCACGGTGGCGGAGGTGGACGTCCGCCGCCGGTACAACGCGAACATCCTGGGGGTGAAGAACGGGGATGAGATCGAGCCCCTGCTGAGCCCGGATTACCGCTTTGAGCCCAACGCCCATCTGATTGTGGCGGGGGACAAGGAGGCGGGTGTCCGGCTGATGAACGAGGAGTCATGAGCAAACAGTCAAATTTTCTGATCCTTCGCTGAAAATTGGCAGTCATAGTTCCGGCACCGCCGTCCATACTACCGCCGGGGTGATTTTATGCCCGATGGCAAAAGGGCCGTTAACGGCCTGGACGACGATAAGCCCTTTCTGCGGCTGGAGCCGGAGAAGCGGATGTGCCCCATCTTCGACCCCGTGACCATCGCGAAATTCCCGGTGGCTCCGCGGGGGGACATGGGGTTCCGGGTTTTGGACAACTTCTGCGAGGAGCACATCCTGTAAAAAAGGACAGGGAACGGTTGATCCGTCCCCTGTCCTTTTATGGAAAATTACGCCTGATCCTGGCTCTGGTAGGTCACCAGGGAGACGGTCACATCCGAGACCGGGAGGTCCCGGGGGTGAATATCCCCGTCTGTGGCGCTGCGGCTGACGCCGAAGGAGAAGGTCCGCTGCATGGGGTGGGTGTCCTCGTCCGGCAGCACCCGGAATACCCGCGTCAGCGTCTCACCGGGCTGCACGTGGAGGGTGGGGAAGCTCTCCCACCGGTTGGCGATGGAGACCGGCCGCGCGGCCGTGACGTCCTTGGGAGTCTCTCCGTTGTTGGCCACGGTGTAGACCAGGTAGGTCTCGCCGCCGGAGACCGGATGGGGATGGGCGGTGATCGATGGAAAGTTGCCGTCGGGGGACTGCATCCGGGTCTCCCGGATATTGCGGCTGTAAGGGGTCCCGGTGATCACGTCCTTCACCGTCTCCGGGTCGATCTCCTCCAGGCTGCCGATAACCCTGCCGTACTCCGGCTGGTTGGGGGGCGTGGGCCTGGGCGGGTCGCTGCTGGACCGGGTCTCCACCGTGATGGTCACATCGCCGGGGGCCGAAGGCGCAACGCCGATGTCCACGCTGCCGCTCTCGCTGTTCCAGCTGATGTCCGCGTCCAGCAGCTCCGCCAGCCGGGAGGCGGCGATGTAGTTGGTCCTGCCGCCGGCGGCGTCGGTGTAGGTGATGGTGGAGGGCACCTGCTGGCCGTTGGGGGCGGTCCAGTCCTCCCCCGCCTTCACCTGCTGTTCCCGCATGACCCGGATGCCCACCTGGTTGCAGGCAAACTTTTCCCCGGCGGCGGACACGGGCTCCGCCAGTGTGACCAGCATGGCCATGGCCATCATTCCCGCCGTGAAGGTGGGAAGGAACAGATGGTTCTTTTTCATCATGATCGATTCCTCTCCTCTGTCAATTTTGAGTTTTCCGCAATTATTCCAGAAACAAGGCACCTCAGCCGCCGTCCCCGCCGGCGGTTCCGATCACCGCCTCGGAGCGGCCCGGCTGGACGCCGGCAATGGGGGGCTCTTTCTGCCGCACGCTCTCCGCCATCCGCAGCAGGCCGTCCCTCTCCAGCTCTCCCTTGAGACAGAAGGCGGCGCCGGTCTCCGGGTCCTCCCACATCAGGGTGCTGGTGGTCTCCTCCGCGGGGGACGTGCTGGCCGTGATGGTGATGCCGCCGAGCTGCGCCGTGGAGCCGTCCGGCCCGTCGGGGACCTCCGGCGTCTCCCGGCTGGCCCAGAACCGGCCCGGCAGGCCGTTGACCGTCACGGCCTCCGGCTCTCCCTCGGGGACGGTGAAGGGGCAGGGAGGCTGGACCACGTACTGCCAGGACAGGGTGACGCCCCGCCGTGTCCACTCCTGGTGGTATGCGCCGTTTCCGTACAGGCCGTCTATCTCGTGGAAGTCCGGCGGTACCCAGCCCATCTCATAGGCCGGGGTGTCTCCGCCGTAGCAGGCCACATTTTCCGCGATTTTCAGCAGGGTCTCCTGGTCCATCTGCCCGTATGCCAGCAGCCGCAGGAGAAAGCCCCCCGGCGTCTCCCACACCAGAAGCTGTTCGGTACTATCAGAGTAGTAGTCGGCGGTACAACCCTGGACGGTGACGTGCTCCCGCACGCTCTCCGGGTCCTGGATCGTGCCGATCTCAATTCTGGCCTCCCCGCCTGGGGCGGAACAGCCGAAGTCCAGGGAATCCCCGGATTCGACGGACAAAAAAATCCACTTGCTGAAGCTGGGGGTGGTGTAGAAGTCCCACAGGGTGTATCCCTCCGGCAGCCAGGTGATCTGCCAGTCCTGGAGGGCGGCGTCCTCCGGCGCCGTGGGGGAGGCATAGGGGTTGGTGGAGTAGGTGACGGAGTCCCCGCCGAACTCCCGCAGCCAGTTCAGCACCGCCGCCCGGACGGCGGGACTGGCCGCCATCAGCGCCCCGAGGGCCACGGTGCAGGCCAGGAGCACACAGGCGGCGCTTCGGACCGCCCGTCTCCAGGCGGAGCGGCCCCGCCGCCGCGCCCAGCCGAAGGGGTCCGCCAGCATCCGCGTCCGCTCCCGGAGGTATCCGGGGGAGAAGTCGAAGGACTGGGCGCCGGCCTCCGCCAGGACCTTCTCGAATTGCAGGAGGTTGGCGTCCAGCAGGGCGTCCCGGAGCCATTCATCGAAATTACGCATCGCAGATTCCCTCCTCTCGCAGCCGCTTTTGCAGCATGGCTCTGCCCCGCATGACCCGGGAGGACACGGTGGACTCCCGGATGCGGAGGCGCTGGGCGATCTCCCGGTTTGTCAGCTCCTCCACCAGCTTCAGCTCCAGCACCCGGCGGTAGCCCTCCGGCAGCTGCCGGACCAGGGAGACCAGATACTGGTAGCCGTCCCCGCCGCCGGCCGGGGCGGGCGGGTCCCAGTCCTCCGGCAGGGGCGCGGTGCGGCTCTGGAGGCGCATCAGGTCCAGCGCCGCGTTTTTGGCGGCGGTGACGGCGTAGCCCCCGGCCCTGTCCCAGCTGAGGGCGGACACCACCTCCCATCTCTGGATCATCCGGAGCCAGGCGTGCTGGGCGGCGTCCTCCGCCTGGTCCGGATTCCCCAGGACCCGCAGGGCCACGGCGTAGACTTTTTTCTCCATGGCCTCGTAGAGCCGGGTGAACTTCTGCCGGTCCGCCTCGGTCTCCAGCATGGCAAGGCAGATTGTCAGCATGGGAGATCCCTCCTTTGTCTCAGTGGTACCACTATAACAGGGACGTTTCAAAAGGTCAAAGTGTCCCGCGTTTTGAAAAAAATTTTTGGGCGAGGAGAGAAGAGGGCGGAGGTACCGGAACAACGGCGGGGGCCTTTGCTTTGAAAAAGAGCGGAGACTGGCAGAAATGTGTA
>CAMNRF010000038.1 GCA_946551795.1 uncultured Oscillibacter sp. | reverse complement strand
TGCTTTCTTTTCGTTACGTTGTTTAATTTACAAGGTGCATGCCGCCTTCGGGCGGGTGCTGATTACTATACCATAAAGGCATAGGCTTGTCAACAACTTTTTTGAAATTTTTTAAGAGATTTCCAGAACTTCTCAGAAGTTTTCGACAGCTTTGCTAGAATATCAGACAAAAAGCCATTTGTCAAGTGGAAAATTCGATTTTTTCCGAAAAAATTTGCAGAGTATTCCACAGCGGGAGGGGCCGCCCAACGCGGCCCCTCTATATTATAATAGTATGCGGCGTCATCCACAAGATATGGTGACCGTCTCCGTGGCGACCCGCTGTCGAAAGGCCTCGTCGTGCTCCACCAGCAGCATGGTGGGCTGGGATGCCAGCAGCAGCTCCTCGATCTGCATCCGGGACCAGACGTCGATATAATTCAGCGGCTCATCCCAGATATACAGGTGGGCGCTCTCACAGAGACTCCGGGCGATCAGCACCTTCTTCCGCTGTCCGGCGGACCAGTCCTCCATATTTTTCTCAAACTGCTCCCTTGGGAAGTCCAGTTTCCGCAGGATGGCCAGAAACAGCGCCTCCTCCGCGCCGCTCCTCCGGATATACTCCCGCAGCCGGCCCCGCAGATGGGAGGTATCCTGGGGCACGTAGGATACCCTCAGCCCGGAGAGTTTCACCAGCGTCCCCGCGCTGGCGATCTCCTCCCCCAGGAGAAATTTCAAAAGCGTGGACTTCCCGCTGCCGTTGCCACCGTCCAGGGCAATGCGCTGCCCCGGCTCCAGCCGGAAGCTCAGCGGACCGCAGACCCGCCGCTCCCCGTAGAAGAGGGACAGCTCCCGGGCGTCCAGCAGCCGTCCCCTGGCCGTCAGTGGACGGAGCTTCAGCGTCTCCGCCCGCTCCAGATCCTTCAAAAGGCCCTCCTTCTCCTCCAGGGCCCGCTGGCGGCGGTCCTCGATGGACTTGGCCCGCTGCATCATCTTGGCGGACTTGTGGCCGATATAGCCCCGGTCCGGCCGGAGGCCGGCGGTCCGGGTCCCCTTTTTCGCGGCCTCCACCTGGTCGGACCACCGGGAGGTCTGGGCCGCCGCCTGCCGCAGACGGCCCACCTCCTTCTGGAGATGGTCGTTTCTCGCCTGCTCGAAGGCATCCCGGCGGCACTTGTTCTCCCACCAGGAGGAGAAGTTCCCGCTCTGGACCTCCACCCCCGTTTTGTTCAACGCCATCACATGGTCCACGCACCCGTCCAGAAAGGCCCGGTCGTGGGACACCAGCAGAAAGCCCCGCTTCCGCCGCAGGTACTCCGCCGCCGCCCGGCGTCCCCGGGCGTCCAGATGGTTGGTGGGCTCGTCGATCAGCAGGTACCGCTCCTCCCCGCTGAGCAGCGCCGCCAGCAGCGCCTTGGTCCGCTCCCCGTTGGAGAGGGTGGAAAAGGGCCGGTACAGCGCCTCGGCCTCCACGCCCAGGAGCCCCGTCTCCCGCAGCAGCTCCCACTCCTCCGCCGTGGGGGCCGCCTCCTGGAGCACCTCCATGGTCATGCGGGACAGATCCCCCGGCGCATAGGGAAAGTAGGCGCAGGGCGGCGCGCCGGAGATCCCCCCGCCGCAGGGGTACTCCCCCAGCAGCAGCCGCAGGAAGGTGGTCTTCCCCCGGCCGTTGCGGCCCAGGAAGCCCAGCTTCCAAGCGGTGTCAAACTGAAAGCTCACATGTTCAAACACGTTGTCATAACTGCCCGGATAGGCAAAGGTCAGATTCTCCACCCGGATCATGGACATACAGCATCCCTCCAAACGCAAAAATAGGCCGCAGGAAAGCTCCCACGGCCCGCAGCGCAACAGAGGATGCCCCGCTCTACAAGCGGGTGTCTGTCGTCCAGATGGCGCGAAAGGATGAAATTCTCTCCTGCTTCCGGCGCCGGGCAGACCGCCCCTTGGGCATTCCACAGCGCCTGTTAAGATTTCAGCAGGAAGCAGACTTCATCCTTTCACTCCTCTTCATCAATTTAGCAGAATCATCATAGCAGACTTCCGCCAGCCTGTCAACCGGAAAATTCCCCTCAGGCGTATCCGGCGTCAAGAAGCGCCCAATCGCCGCCCTCCTCCTCCCGGACCAGGAGCCAGGACCAGCCGGTGTATTCCCGGTCCGTATCCCACGCTCCGCCGCCGTTCACCGGGGAGTGGAACGACGAGGTGAATACCGCGCACTGGGCAAGCTCCCGGCCCACGCCTCTGTAATACTCCAGCTCTCTGACGCTCACGTCGTCTCCGGCATATTCCAGGGTGTGGAGCACACAGCCGTCAAACTCCCCAAACTCCCTCAAAACCACCTTCGCCGCGGTCTCCAGCTCCTCCGCCTCATAGAGCTCCGACGCCCCATAGTCAACGACAGCCTCGCTGACGTCGCCGCCTCCGCAAGCGCAGAGCAGACAGGCCGGCAGCAGGACCGCACACACGGCCAAGGCCCTTTTCGCTCTCCCCATCTCCACCGTCCCTCCTCTTTAGGCCATGTTTTAATTATATCACACAGCCGGGCCGACGGCAAGGCGATCCTCCAAACCGAACTCCCGGATTCCGGCACATTTTTTTCAGAAGGGTTTGCTTTTCCGGCGCAAGTCTGATACACTACACTCAATTAGAGGCGAACGCGCAGATGGGAGCCGGCGGGCTGCCCCGCCGGCTCCCTATTCAAAAAAGCGGCGGTGCCGCGCCCAGGGGCGGATGCTGCGCGGAGCTGTTGACTGGGGGCACCCGGCCCGCTTGCACCATCCTATGCGCCGCCCCCGCCGCCCGTCACCCGCCCTCCGCCGCCTGTCCCCGCCGGTCTTCCGGGATCTCAAAAAGAAAAGAGGAGTTTTCCATGATCAAAATCGCGCCCTCCATCCTCTCCGCTGATTTTGCCAATTTGGAGCGGGACATCCAGCGCATCTCCACCGCCGATTACGTCCACGTGGACGTGATGGACGGCGTCTTCGTGCCCAACATCTCCATCGGCATCCCGGTGGTGAAGTCCATCCGGCCCACCACCTCCCTGCCCCTGGACGTCCACCTGATGATCGTGGAGCCGGTGCGGTACGTGGAGCAGTTCTGCGACGCCGGAGCCGACCTGGTGACGGTCCACGTGGAGGCGGATACCGAGGAGAACATCCACGCCGCCATCGACAAAATCCACGCCAAGGGCAAGCGGGCGGGCATCGTCCTCAAGCCCAAGACCCCCGCGGAGGCGGCCCTTCCCTTCCTGGAAAAGGTGGAGCTGATTTTGGTGATGACCGTGGAGCCGGGCTTCGGCGGGCAGAGCTTCATGGCAGATATGATGCCCAAAGTCTCCGCCCTGCGGAAGCTGATCGACGAGAGGAACCCCGGCTGCGAGCTGGAGGTGGACGGCGGCGTGGCCCCGGACACCTGCCAGACCTGCATCGACGCCGGAGCCAACGTGCTGGTGGCCGGCAGCGCCGTGTACAAGGCGGCGGACATTCCGGCCCGCATCGCCGAGCTGCGGGGCGTTTAAAGGCGGGACAGCTCCAGGCCGACGGAGACGCCCGCCAGGAAAGAGGCCCGGTCCTCCAGACAGCCGGCCTCAAACTGCCGGGTCAGCAGGAGCTCCAGCCGTTGTTCCTGTTCCGCCGTCAGCGTTGTGCGAAAATTGTCCCATTCCTCCTCCAGGCCGGAGGAGAATTGGCGGTATTCTCTAATTTGAAGATAGTCCATAACACGATTTTCCTGCGCATAGAAATAGAGTGTTTCTATGAGAGATCGCATTTAAGTTACCCCCCCCTTGCCATTTCGACCGTTTGGTACAAATCAAATTATATATTAGACCGTACGGTCTGTCAAGGTTTTGGAGAAAAATTATGGAACAATTAGCAAAAAATCTATTATCTCTTCGAGCCGCAAGGAAGCTCTCCCGCGATGTGGTATCTAAAGCAATCGGCATCTCCGCCAAGACCTACGAGCGGTACGAGAAAAATGAGCGCAATCCGGACGCTCCCGTATTGGTCAAACTGGCCGAGTTCTACGGCGTCACCCTGGACCAGCTGGTGGGCCGTGCCCCTCTGCCGGACCAGGAGGCATAGGTGGTTGTTGGAAGACGGGCCGCCGAGGGCGGCGGCCCCTACTGGGACACCTTCCCCTTTAGGGGAAGGCTCTGGCCGGTACCTTTATAAAAAGCGATAGACGAAGAAAGCATCTCACACAGGACCGGCTAGGCGCGAAGCGCGGGAAGAGAAGGAAGTCCATGCGTTCACGCATCAAGTTTTTTCCGGCCTACCGATGAGTGGAACGCACTTGTGCGAGGACTAAAAGCGTTCTCTTTTCTCTTACACCGTGCACGGCGCATTCTCTTTTCTCTCGCAAGAGAGAGAAAAGAGAATGGGGGGTGCATCCCCAGACACGCCGGAACGGCGTGTCGTCGTCTCCGCCCCGTGGGCGGACACCCCCCGTCCCCCCGTCCCGGCCCGTGGGCCGGATTCCCAAGGAATCAAAAAGGAGAACCCATCTATGGAATACTTCCCCGCGCCGCTGGAGCGGCTGGTCGAACAATTCGCCCGCCTGCCGGGCATCGGCGGCAAGTCCGCCCAGCGCCTGGCCTTCTACGTCCTGGGCCTTCCGGAGGAGGAGGCCCGTGCCTTTGCCGACGCCATTGTGGACGCCAAGCGCAGCGTCACCTGCTGTCCCGTGTGCCGGAACTTCACCGCCGGGGGCCTGTGCCCCATCTGCGCCTCCCCCAAGCGGGACGGCTCCATGATCTGCGTGGTGGCGGACCCCCGGGACGTGGCCGCCGTGGAGCGTTCCCGGGAGTACAACGGCCGCTACCACGTCCTCCACGGCGTCATCTCCCCCATGAACCACGTGGGGCCCGACGACCTGGCCATCAAGCCCCTGCTGGAGCGGGTGGCGGAGGGCGGCGTGGCGGAGGTCATCATGGCCACCAATCCGGACACGGAGGGGGAGGCCACCGCCATGTACATCGCCCGGTTGTTGAAGCCCTTCGACGTGCGGGTGACCCGCCTGGCCTACGGTATTCCCGTGGGCGGGCATCTGGAGTTCGCCGACGACGCCACGCTGATGCGGGCGCTGGAGGGCCGCAGAGAGATGTGATAAAGTTTAGGGCCGCCCTTTTCAAAGGGCGGTGGGTCCAGGGCAACGCCCTGGTGGGGGTGCGGGGGCAAAACCCCTGCGTCCTTGGGCGAAGCCCAAACCCATTTTCCATCACTCGCAATATCAAGAAGTACGCCGCCGCCCGGTTGGGCGGCGGCGCATATTTACGGTCATCTGTCGTTTTCCCTTGCCTTTTGCCGGACCGTGTGATACCCTGAGAGCAGGAAAGAGCAATCTTTCAGCGTTGCCAGTAACGGTGGACGGTTTGGCCCTCTTGACGGGGGCAGCTTCTTTGCCCCCGATCTTCGGAAAGGGGGCCTGCCTAATGGTTACATACAGTGAGCTCTTCGCTTACTCCCTGGTCATCATCGGCATTTGCGGCCTGTTCATTCAGGTACATAAAAAGAAGTAACCGCCCTGCCTCCAAGCTAGCGGTTACTTCTTGTAACACAGCAGGGGGCTAACCGTCTTACCGGCAGCGCCCTTTCTTTTTATATTATAGAGCCTCACGCGCTCTCTGTCAAGTCCCACAATTGTCCGGGACGGTTTTTGTACAAGGTGTTTTGTATCGCTCATTCCGATAAATCTTCGGGGATATAAACCAGCACTTCCTCCACTCTGCAATTCAAAATTTTGCATATGTCATTCAGTGTTGCCGTGGAGATGTTACGGTCATGCTTCAAGGAATCCAGCGTCCCCTTGCTGAAATGGTGTTTGTTTATAAGCGTGTATGTGGTAACATTTCTCTTACGCATCGTTTCCCACAAGGGGCTGTAAGAAATCACAAGAAGCACCTCCTTGCGATTTCCATTATATTTTCCGAAATTCATATTGAATATACCCGATATAGTGGGTATAATGACTATGAGGTGATGAATATGAACGACCCGATCAAATATGACTCAGTCATCAAGGAATTCTACGCAAAGGCTCTGGGCGACTATATCATGAACTACATCAAGCTCGTAACCCCAGAAGATCTGCTCTTCTATATGCAGCTCAATGCGGTTACAATCCTTGCTCAGATCAAGGACATCTTAGACGACGAATCCCAGGACGATCCCGCCTGCTTCCGCCGCATTGACGCCATTGTGAGTGCGTTCCACGCGCAGGGCATCAGCACCCTCCGACACGACGGCATGTAAAAACTGCCCGCCCGGCGCTTTCGCGCCGGGCGGGCTCTCTTCATTGAATCGCCGAACCTGTCACATGAGGTTGTAGAGGATTTTCGCCATCTGGCCCCGGGTGATGTTGCTGTTGGGCTTGAACGTGCCGTCGGCATAGCCGTTGATAATTCCCTGGGCCGCCATGGTCTGGATGTAGAACACGGCATAGGACGGAATCTTCCCGGCGTCGGTGAAGGTCAGGCCCGCCATGGCATAGCCCTTCTCCTGGCTCCGGCCGATCATGGCCGCCGCCTGGGCCCGAGTCAGGTTCCCGTCGGGGTTGAGGTACAGCTTCCCGTCCCTGCCCTGGGTGCCGGTGACAATGCCCTCGGCGTACAGGGCCCGGACCGCCGGCAGGGCGGACTCCGGAATTTTGCTCAGGTCCGCGAAGGGCACGGACACCCCCGTGTACTTCGCCGGGTCCAGCTTCAGGGTGTTGTACAGCATCACGGAGAAGTCCAGCCGGGTCAGCATCCGGTCGGGGCGGAAGGTCCCGTCGGCGTAGCCCCTGGAGATGTTGTGGTCGTACAGGTAGTCGCAGTAGTCCGCTCCCCAGTACGCCGCCGTGTCCCGGAACCGGCGCTCCGCGGCCTGAGCGGGAATGTCAGCCGAGCTGCGTCCGATGTTGCCGGAGCCGTCCCGGGCGGTGATGGTGACCCGGTGGGCCGCGCCGTCCGCCGCCGGCAGCGCGGCGGAGACGGCTCCGGTCCTGCCGTCGTAGGTGAAGGCCAGGGGCGCGCCGTCATAGAGCACGGACACGGCGGTCTGGGACAGCACGCCGTCCACGTCGTCCTTCACGGTGCCGGTGAGGGCGGTGCCGCTGACCTGGGCGGTGACCGTGGGCACCGTGGTGTCCACCTGGCCGTCAAAGGAGGCGGCGAGGTGGTCGATGTAGACCGTTCCGGTCCGGGCGGTCTCCGGGTAGGTGACAATCTCCGTCCCGGTCTCCTCGTCGTAGGTGTACACCGGCTCCCCGGCGCTGACCTGAACGCCCTGGATGGAGAAGTCCGTCTGGGGCATCGCCACGGACACCTGCTTCCAGCCGGTGAAGTCCAGCGTGGCCGCGGGCAGGACCTGGAGCTCCTCTCCGCCGTCGGTATACAGCAGAGACAGGATGTTGCTGGAGCCGTCGCCGCAGACCCACAGATTCAGGCTGGTGTAGAGCTGCCGGTTCACCGGCGTATTCAGGAACGCCCTCCAATTCGCGGTAAAGCGGCGCTCCTCTGTCAGGGTGTAGTCCAGTCTTCCGGAGCCCCGGCCAAGGCGCACGCTCTCCGGCGCCGTGGAGCGGCTGAACTGGAGGCCCTCGCCATACATGCCGTCCAGGATGGCGGCCTCCTCCTCGAAGTCCTCCACCGGCAGGATGGAGAGATTGGACACCGTCACCTGGATGGAGGTGCTCCGCCCCCCGGCGGAGACGGTGATGACCCCCTCGCCGGGGAGACCCGCGGTGAAGTTCCCCAGCTGGTCAATGGTGCCGATATTGCCCTCCACCGACCAGGTGAAGGCCTCCGGGTCCGCCTTCAAGGACTTGTGCTGGTAGGCGGCGGTGGCGGTGAGCTGCGTGACCGTGCCGGGAGCGGCGGCCAGGGTGGTGAGGGCGGTGCCGTCGGCGCTGCGGATGGCCAGGGCGTCCGGCGTGGTGACGGCGTGGATGGTGGTGGTGCCCGTCCTGCGGCCGCTGCCGGCGGTGACGGTGACCTCGCCGCCGGAGAGGGGCGTGGTCAGCACGTTGCCGTCCAGGTCGCCGCCGTCGGCGCTCAGGCGGTAGTCCTCCGCCATGGGAATGAAATTGGTGTCCACGGCGGAGGCGGAGATGGTCACCTTGCTGCCCGCCAGCACGTACTGGTTGTCCGCCTGGACGTAGAAGTGGCTCAGCTCTCCGGTGGGCGCATTGGGGGCCACCAGAAACACCTGGTTGGAGACCTTCCGCTCCGCGCCGTCGGAGGGCCGGTTGGCGGTGCCGGCCTCCAGCTTGTCCGGCGCGGTGATGGACAGGGTGGTGGAGCCGCCGCCGTCCAGGCACAGCGCGGTGACGCAGCCCAGCTCGATCATGCGCTTTGCCACCTGGTCCATGGACGCGCCCACGGAGTGGCCCGCCCGGCGGCCGTCAATGGTGTAAAAGATCACGGAGCCGTCGTACCGCACGCCCACGGCGGTGCGGGGGTTCACGCCGGTGGGCAGGCCCGCCACCACGGCGCCGTCCGCCACCAGGGAGTACAGGGCCCCCACGGCGTACTCCACGTCGTTCCACTCCTCACTGGCGGCGCTGGCCTCCAGGGTGATGACAGTGCCCACGGGGATGTTCCGCAGGGCGTCCACGTGGGAGGCGTCGGATTTCAGGTTGGCGGAGAGGACGATCTGGCCCGGCCCCATGGCCGTGGCGGAGGTGGTCTCCTCCACCCGCTCCACCACGGCGGTGACGGTCTCTCCGATGGAGAGCCGGCCCTCCTGGATGGTGCAGAGCACGTCCACCCCGGCCTCGGTGTTGCCGGTGGTGTGCTTGGTGTTGAAGTCGTAGGTGTAGAGGTAGGTCCCGCCCTCGGAGACCCGGGCCTTGTTCACCGCGGTGAGCGGGCGGGTGACCTCCAGGCCGTCGCCGCCGAAATAGCCCAGATTAGCGGTGACCTTCACGCCGGGCTTGCCGATGGCGGCGGTGCCGTCGGCCCGGAAGCCGACGGCGTAGTAGCCGCCGTCGCTGCTGCGAAGCTCCCCTTCGGAGATCACAAGGCCGATGGGAAGGCCGGTGTTGACGTTGTAAAAGTCGCCGTTGATGCCCGCCACAACCCGCCAGCCCCGGCTCTCCAGCTCCCGGGCCGCGTCGGTGACGGAGCTCCGGTCCGTGAGGACCTGCCCGTAGGTGACGATGGGCGTCACGTCCGGATTGGGCGTGTATGTAATCAGGTTCTCTGTTCGCAGATCGTTGTACGCCGTGCTCCAGAAGGTGTTGGTGGAGAGCTGGGTCTCCTGGTGCAGCAGCGTGTCCAGGGCCGTCAGGTCCTCGCCCATGGCGTCCGACGCGGCGGCGCTCAGGCCCAGGGAGAGCACCAGGGACAGCGCCAGGACCAGCGCCAGGGTCTTGCGGAAAAATTGTTTCATAGCTTGCCTCCAAAAGGTCCCCCGGCGGCAGAGGCCTCTGCCGCCGGATCTGCCCCGCCAAGGCGGGGCCCGGTCTACATAATACCTGTTCAGAATACCACATCCGGCGGACAAAGTAAATGTCGATTTGATTACAAAATCCTTCCACTTCCGCCAGAATCTTCTTTCATCCCATCAAAAAGACGGTTCTTCCCCGAAAAAGGTTCCCGCGCCCTTTGAAAAATCTCCTTGGAAACGGCGGCAAAGTGTACTATAATGGGAACAGATTACAGAACAGAGGGAGGGTTTTCCCATGACCGTCACCGTGGACGCCGCCGCCTGCATCGGCTGCAGCATGTGCGCTTACGCCGCCCCGGGCATCTTCCGCATGGAGAACCGGGTCTCCACCGTCCTGCCCCAGCCCGACGAGACCCAGTACGACCGGGCCGCCGGGGCCGCCAACCGCTGCCCCGTCAACGCCATTAAGATCGCGAAATAGAGGAGGAGCCAAGGCTCCTCCTCTATTTCCTAAAATCCCGTCATGGCTTTATACGAGGCGGGCCCCGCCCCCTCGTACTCTCTCACATCCGCCGAAATTCCCGCCGGTAAAAAAGAGGAGCCTTTCGGCTCCTCTTTTCACTGCGTTTTACAGGGGTTCCGCTCAGCACTTCTCCACCACAACGGCGGTGCCCATGCCGCCGCCGATGCACAGCGTGGCCAGGCCCTTCTTGGCCTCGGGGCGCTTCATCATCTCGTGGACCAGGGTCACGATGATGCGGGCGCCGGAGGCGCCGACGGGGTGGCCCAGGGAGATGGCGCCGCCGTTGACATTCAGCTTGGCGGGGTCAAAGCCCAGCTCCCGGCCCACGGCGATGGACTGGGCGGCAAAGGCCTCGTTGGCCTCGACGAGGTCGATGTCGTCGATGGTGACGCCGGCCTTCTTCATGGCCGCGCGGGAGGCGGGCACGGGGCCCACGCCCATGATCTTGGGGTCCACGCCGCCCTGGCCCCAGCCGATCAGCTTGACCATGGGCTTGAGGCCGTACTTCTCCACAGCCTCGCCGGAGGCCAGGATGATGGCGGCGGCGCCGTCGTTGATGCCGGAGGCGTTGGCGGCGGTGACGCGCTGCTGGCCCTTGTCCTCGGTCTCCTTCTTGCCGGTGACCTCAAAGGTGTGGACCACCTCGGGATTGGGGGACTCGGGACCCACGGGGAAGGCGCCGCGCAGCTTGGCGATGCCCTCGGCGGTGACGCCGGCCTTGGGGAACTCGTCGCGCTTGAACTCCACGATCTCCTTCTTGACCTTCACGGGCACGGGGACGATCTCGTCGTCAAAGCGGCCGGCCTTCTGGGCGGCCTCGGCCTTCTGCTGGGAGGCGGCGGCAAACTCGTCCTGCTCCTTGCGGCTGATGCCCCAGATGTCGTTGATGTTCTCGGCGGTGGTGCCCATGTGGTAGTTGTTGTAGGCGTCCCACAATCCGTCCTTGATCATCTCGTCCACCAGCTTCTTGTCGCCCATGCGGGCGCCCCAGCGGGCGTCGGTGGAGAGGAAGGGGGCGGCGCTCATGTTCTCGGTGCCGCCGCAGACCACCACGTCGGCGTCGCCGGCCAGGATGGAGCGGGCGCCCTCGATGACAGACTTCATACCGGAGCCGCAGACCATGCCCACGGTATAGGCCGGAACGGAATAGGGGATGCCGGCCTTGATGGAGACCTGGCGGGCCACGTTCTGGCCGAGACCGGCGGTCAGGATGCAGCCGAACATCAGCTCGTCCACCTGCTCGGGTTTCACACCGGCGCGGTTCAGGGCCTCCTTGACCACGATGGCGCCCAGCTCAGCGGCGGGGGTGTTCTTCAGGCTGCCGCCGAAGGAGCCGATGGCGGTTCTGCAGCAGTTGACGATATAAAGGTCTTTCATGTTGTTCCTCCGTTTTTCTATAAATTTGTATTGACAGCCTCCCAGCTGTCATGGAGCACAAGACAGTAAAGAAAACAGGGACAGATTTGTGAATTTCTTGACAAACGCCGTCCCTCGATTCCCTGTGATTCTCATTATACCGGGTTTTTTTCACTTCGTCAATGGGAAAAACGCAATTCCTTCTTTTTTGTTAAAAGTTTGACAAGATACGTTAAATCTTTGACAATGTGGCGGGCTTTTTCGTCAACTTGACGAAAAAGCCCGCGTCCCGCCGACGGCGGACCGGCACCCGGATGCACGGGGCGGTCTCTCAGTCCTCCTCCGTCAGGCGGGCGGCAAAGGCGGCCGGGTCCAGGGCCCTGTAGGATTCCGTCAGCCGCACCTCTGCGTTTTCCGCGGCCTCCTGGAGCAGGTGGTCGAAGTAGTCCTCCTCCACGCCGCCGCAGTCCGTCTCCTCCCGCAGAAGGATGGAGAACCCCTCTCCGGTCTCCAGGATGCCGGAGCACTGCCCCGCCTCCAGGGCCTGGGCCGCCGCCTCCAGCTCCTGGTCCAGCGTCCCGTCCCCCAGGGTGAAGGTACGCGGGCCCAACCGGTCGTCCCCCTCCGCCGCCAGGGCGGCGAACTCCGCCCGGAGGTCCTCCGCCGTGTTCAGCCGGGCGAAGGCCTCCGCCGCCCGCTGCCGGGCACTCTCCCGGTCCTCTCCGGCGGCGAACAGAAGCCGGTTCACCGTGATCCGGCCCTGCTCCGCGGCAAAGGCCGCCAGCGCCTCCGGCGCCGGGGCCAGGGCGCTGCCCTCCTCCAGGTAGAGATCATACAGCTTGGCGTACAGCCGCCCCACGCCGGCGAGCTCCTCCATCCGTGCCCGGTCCAGCCCCATGTCCGCCAGGCGGCGGAGATAGGCCTCCTCCCCGCCGTACTCCGCCGCCTTCTCCTCCCAGGCGGACTCCAGAGCCGCCAGGTCCGCCTCGTCCAGGGCGCAGCCGTTGGCTTCCGCCAAAGTTTCCACCGTGGCGTAGAGGGCCGTGTCCGCCAGGGCCTGGTCCTTGACGTAGTCCGCCAGGGTGCCCCCCTCCACCGGCGCGTTCCAGTCCAGGGGCAGCCCGGCGGCGCGGTACTGCTCCCGGAGCTGCCCGCAGCAGCGCCGAAGCCAGTGGAGATACCGCCACGCCGGAACCTCCCGGCCGTCCACCGTCAGCAGCACCTCTGTCTCCTCCACGCCGGAGGCCTCCTGAAAAAGTCCCTGGTCCCGGCTGTCCTCCCCGCCGCCGCAGGCGGTCAGGGCAAGGCACAGCAGCAGGGCCAGGGCCGTCACTCGTCTCCTCATATCTTCCGCTCCCTCCCATAGGTTGTCCATGGGACAATCTATGCGGGGAGAGCTCCGTTCATGATTCAGGAAGCTCTGAATAAATCCCTGCGCGCATCTTCACGCCATAAATTCCCCCTGGCGGCGTTAAAAAATCTTGAAATCCGACAGGATTCCTGCGATTTTTTGCCTTGCCAGGAGAAATTTCTGGCGCAAATCTGCGCACATTGATTTAATCAGAGCTTCCCTTTTTCTCCGCCTCCTCGGCGGCCAGGCGCAGGTCCTCCGTCAGGGCCATGGCGGACTCCAGCACGTCCTCGCCGGGTCGGAGCCTCAGCGTCAGCGCCGGGGTCTCCCCCGCCGCCAGCACCAGCCGGCGCCGGTACTTGGCCAGGCTGCAAACCGCCGCCAGAGCCTCCGGCCGGAACACCTCCAGCTGGAACCGCAGGGCGTCCCCCTTCTGGGAGATGTCCGACACCCCGGCCCGGGCCGCCGCCGAGCGCAGCAGCGCCACGTCCAGCAGGGCCAGCACGGATTTAGGGGCCTCGCCGTAGCGGTCCAGCAGCTCGTCCAGGAGGTCCGAGGCGTCGTCGTCCGTGCGGATGGCGGCGATGCGGCGGTAGAGGTCCATCCGCTGCTCCGGAGAGGGCACGTACCGCTCCGGGATGTTGGCGTTCACCGTCAGGTCCGCGGAGCACTCCGTCTCGATCTTCCGCTCCTCGCCCCGCTCCTCCAGCACGGCCTCCTCCAGGAGCTTGAGGTACAGGTCGTAGCCCACACTCATGAGGTAGCCGGACTGCTCCGGCCCCAGCAGGTTGCCGGCCCCCCGAATCTCCAGGTCCCGCATGGCGATCTTGAAGCCGGAGCCGAACTCCACGTACTCCCGGATGGCGGAGAGCCGCTTGGCGGCCGCCTCCTGGAGCACCTTGCCCCGGCGGAAGGTCATGTAGGCGTAGGCCCTGCGGGCGCTGCGGCCGATGCGGCCCCGGATCTGGTGGAGCTGGGCCAGGCCCATGCGGTCCGCGTCCTCGATGATCAGGGTGTTGACGTTGGGGATGTCGATGCCGGTCTCGATGATGGTGGTGCACACCAGCACGTCCGCCTCCCCGTCCACCATGGCCTGCATGACGGCGGAGAGCTCCTGCTCCCCCATGCGCCCGTGGCCCGTCACCACCCTTGTCTCCTCCCCCAGCATCTTCTGGATGCGGGAGGCGGTGAGGTCGATGCTCTCCACCCGGTTGTGGAGGTAGTAGATCTGGCCGCCCCGGCTCAGCTCCCGGCGCATGGCGTCCTCCAGAATGGCCCAGTCGTGCTCGATGACGTAGGTCTGCACCGGCTGGCGGTCCGCCGGGGGCTCCTCGATGGAGGACATGTCCCGCAGGCCCGAGAGGGCCATGTTCAGCGTCCGGGGGATGGGGGTGGCGGAGAGGGTCAGCACGTCCACCTGGCGGCTGAGCTCCTTCAGCCGCTCCTTGTGGGTCACGCCGAACCGCTGCTCCTCATCGATGATCAAAAGCCCCAGGTCCTTGAAGGCCATGCCCTTTTGCAGCAGCTTGTGGGTGCCGATCAGAAGGTCCACGCCCCCGCTCCGCACCTCCCGCAGAATCCGTTTGGCCTCCCCGGGAGCGGTGAAGCGGGAGAGGACCTCGATAGTCACCGGAAAATCCTTGAACCGCCCCAGGGCGGTGGCGTAGTGCTGCTGAGCCAGCACGGTGGTGGGCACCAGAATGGCGGCCTGCTTGCCGTCCAGCACACACTTCATCACCGCCCGCAGGGCCACCTCCGTCTTGCCGTACCCCACGTCGCCGCAGAGGAGCCGGTCCATGGGCCGGGGCCGCTCCATGTCGGCCTTGATCTCCCGGATGGCCCGCAGCTGGTCGTCGGTCTCGGCGTAGGGGAACGCCTCCTCAAACTCCCGCTGCCACACGGAGTCCGGGGAGAAGGCGAAGCCCGGGCGGCGCTGCCGCTCGGCGTAGAGCGCGGTGAGGCCCTTGGCCAGGTCCTTCACCGCCTTCCTGGCCCGGGTCTTCTGCTTGGCCCACTCGGTGCCCCCCAGCCGGTTCAGCTTCTGGCGGCTCTCACCGCCCTCTCCGCCGCCGATGTACTTGGACACCAGGTCCAGCGATGTGGCGGGCACATACAGGCAGTCCCCGCCGGCGTAGTCGATTTTGATATAGTCCTTCTCCACGCCGTCCACCGGCATCCGCTGGATGCCCGCGAACCGGCCCACGCCGTGGTGGACGTGGACCACCAGGTCCCCGGGGGTCAGGTCCGTGTAGGACTGGAGCTTCTGCCGGTTGGAGGCCTTCTTCACCTTCATCCGCCGCTGGGCGGGAGCGGTCAGCTGGCCCTCCGTCAGCACCGCCAGGCGCAGCTGGGGCCACTCGCCGCCGGCGGACAGGGCGCCGGTGCCGATGCGCACCTCCCCGGCCCGGGGCATGGCGGCGTTGTTCAGATCCAGCACGGCGGGGATGTTCCGCTCCTCCAGCAGGCGCTGGAGATTTTTCGCCCGGCTCTCCCCGGCGCAGAGCACCAGCACCGCACTGCCGTTTTCCCGGTAGTGGGCCAGGTCGCTGACGGCGGCCTCCAGGCTCCCGCCGTAGGAGCTGAGCTGCCGGACGTTCATACTCAAAAGCCCCTTGGGCCGCAGGGGATAGCGGGAGGTGGGCAGGGCGTTTGCCATCACCACGGGGAAGTCCTCCAGGGCGGCGTACAGCTCCTCGGCGGAGAGGCACAGCCTGGCGTACTCCCCCGCCATGATCCCCGCCTCCAGCAGCGCCTCCACGTCCTGCTGGGTCTGGAGCAGCGCGCCCCTGATCCGCTCGTCCACCCGGCCGCTCTCGCAGAGAAAGACCACGCTCTCCCGGGGCAGGTAGTGGACCCCCGCCGTCACCTCCGGGTAGATGGCCGCCAGATACCGGTCCATGCCGCCGGGGTCCGCGCCGTTTCTCAGCCGCTCCCCGTCCTCCCGGAGGCGCTGGGCGGCCTGCTCCGTCCGGGGCTTTTTCGCCAATCTCTCCGAGAGGGCCAGCAGCCGCTCCCCCAGCCCCGCCAGGCCCCCCGACCCACAGTGGGGCAGCACCTCGGCGGCGGGCAGCAGCAGCGCCTCCTTGACGTTTTTCGTCCGGCGCTGGGTGGCGGGGTCGAACTCGCCCATGGAGTCGATCTCGTCGTCAAAGAACTCGCACCGCACCGGCTGGTCCATCAGGGGAGAGAACACGTCCAGAATCCCGCCCCGCAGGGCGAACTGTCCCACGCCCTCCACCTGGCCGCAGCGGGCGTATCCGGCGGACAGCAGCCGCTCCGCCAGCTCCCCCAGGTCCACCCGCTCCCCCAGGCGCAGGGTCAGGGCCAGACCGGTCAAAAGAGACGGCGGCAGGGTGCGGGCCAGCAGGGCGTCGGCGGTGGCCACAGTTATGGGCGCCTGTCCCCGGGCCAGGGCGTACAGCGCCGCCAGGCGGCTCCGCTCCCACTCCCGGGAACTCACCGCCCCGGGCCGCAGGCGCCACTCCCGGCTCAGCAGCAGCACCGGCTCCTCCCCGGCGGCGGCGCGCAGGTCCCCCGCCAGGGTCCGGGCCTCCCGCTCGTCCCCGCAGATGAACACCGCCGGGCGGCCCGCTCCCCGGGCCACGGCCGCGCCCACGCAGGCCCGCTGCATGGACTGGAGGCCGGTGACTGCCGCGGGGCAACCGCCTTCTTCGACCCTGCGGGTCAGCTCTGCCACCTCCGGAAGGGTCTGGAGTTGTTTCAAAAACTGTTCCATGGTCATTTTCCTATTACAAAATTGTTGGTTTCAGGACCGCCTGCGGGCGGGACGGGGGTTATCCGCCGCGGGCGGGGACGGGGATTGCCGCCCCACGGGGCGGGACGAGAGTTACCCGGCCACGGACCGGGGACGGCGACACGCCGTTCCGGCGTGTCTGGGGGATGCACCCCCCATTCTCTTTTCTCTCTCTTGCGAGAGAAAAGAGAATGCGCCGTGCACGGTGTAAGAGAAAAGAGAACGCTTTTGGAGGTTGCGCAAGTCTTCCTCTACTATTAGCGGCATGGGATGTTTTCGCTGCATAGACGCATGGACTTTTTTCTCTTCCCGCGCTTCGCGCCTAGCCTGACACGTTTAGGCAGGACTGCCGTTCTATTGGCGGTAGACGGACCCAGTCTCTCTACCGGGACCGGCTATGCGCGAAGCGCGGGAAGAGACGCTTGGGACCTTGCGTCAAAAATGCAAAACAACCTCGATGGTACCAGCAAATGCGGCGGAGTGCCCCCACAAAGTACAGGGTCAGCCGCACCCGGTAGAGGGCTGGCAATTTAAATTGGCACCGGTTCAGGCCAGCCCCCGTACTTTGGGCGAAATTTGACGACTGTCAAATTCTCGCCCCGGCGTCTCTTTTTTCTTTTGGACCGTGCACGGCCCGTTTTCTTTTTTCTCCACAAGCGGAGAAAAAAGAAAATGGGGGGTGCAGCCCCAAGCCCGCCGGGTTCCGGCGGGCTGTCGTCCCGCCCCCGTGGGGCGGATTCCGAAGGAATCAACTCCCCCGTCCCCGGCAGGGACTACCCATTAAAGTCATTCATAGCCCTCTGGCACCCGTGCTCAATCACACACTCCGCCGCCAGAATGGCCCGCTCAAAGCTCTCGAAGAGCACCTTCCTCTCCGCCTGAGAGGGCACCCCAATGACCCAGTCCACCATCTCCTCCCCGCCGCCGGCGGGCGCCCCGGTGCCGATCTTGATCCGGGGAAAGTCCTGGGTCCCCAGGTGGGCGATGACGCTCTTGATCCCGTTGTGCCCGCCGGCGGACCCGCTGGGCCGCACCCGCAGCTTCCCAACGGGCAGCGACACGTCGTCATAGATCACCAGCACCCGGTCCGCCGGGATCTTGTAGAACCGCGCCGCCTCCCCCACAGCCTCGCCGGAGAGGTTCATATACGTCTGGGGCTTCATCACCAGGCACTTACACCCGGCAAAGCTCAGGATGTTGTAGGCGGACTTGAACTTCACCCTGTTCAGCTTCACACCCTTTTGCTCCGCCAGGAGATCCACGGTGAGAAAGCCCATGTTGTGCCGGGTGTTCTGGTACTTCTGGCCGGGATTCCCCAGGCCCGCCACCAGCCAGTCCACGGCGGAGGACTTGTTTCCAAACAGCATAAACAGCTCCTTTTGAACGCCCGCAAAGGCGGGAAAGTCACCCTTCCCGCCTTGCGCAGCGATTCTCTATTCTCTAAAGATATGATATGTTGTAAGAGGGCGCCGGATTACCGGAACAGCTTGGAGATGGAGACCTCCTGGTAGATGCGCTCAATGGCCTCGGAGAACATGGGACCCACCGTCAGGTACTTGATCTTGTCGCTGAGAGCGGGGTCGATAGGCGGGATGGTATCCAGCAGGGCCAGCTCCTTGATGACGCTGTTGTTGATCCGCTCGATGGCCGGGCCGGACAGCACGCCGTGGGAGGCGCAGGCGTGGACGCTCTTGGCCCCGCCCACTTCCATGAGGGCCTTCGCGGCGTTGCACAGGGAGCCGGCGGTGTCCACCATGTCGTCAAAAATAAGGCAGTCCTTGTCCCGCACGTCGCCGATGACGTTCATGACCTCGCACTGGTTGGCCTTCTGGCGGCGCTTGTCCACGATGGCCAGGTTCATGTGCAGGTTCTGGGCGAAGGCCCGGGCCCGGGACACGGAGCCCACGTCCGGGGAGACCACCACCATGTTCTCGCACTCGGAGCCGAATTTCTTGGCGTAGTAGTCCACGAAGATGGGCTTGCCCGCCAGGTTGTCCACGGGGATGTCAAAGAAGCCCTGGATCTGAGCGGCATGGAGGTCCATGGTCAGCACCCGGTCGGCACCGGCGGCCACGATCATGTTGGCCACCAGCTTGGCGGTGATGGGGTCCCGGGCCTTGGCCTTGCGGTCCTGCCGGGCGTAGCCGAAATAGGGGATCACCGCCGTGATGCGCCCCGCGGAGGCGCGCTTGAGCGCGTCGATGAGGATCAGGAGCTCCATCAGGTTGTTGTTCACCGGCGCGCAGGTGGACTGGACCACAAACGCGTCGCTGCCGCGGACCGTCTCGTACATGGAGGCGAAGATCTCGCCGTCGGAGAAGGTGCCCACCTCGGACTCGCCCAGTTTGGTACCCATCAGCCTGCAAATCTCAGCCGCCAGCTTCGGATTCGCGTTGCCGGAGAATACCTTGATGTCCTTGCCGTGAGAAATCATTTCCAAGCCCTCTTTTCTATAAATAATTTTCTTCCAAAAAAGTTCGCTCTTTTTACCGGCCCCTGCCGTGGAGGCTCCGGCGGCGGGCCGCCCAGCCCTCGATGTTCCTCTGCCGGCTCCGGGCTACCGCCAGCGCGTCGGGCGGGACCTCCTCCGTGACGGTGCTGCCCGCCGCGGTGTAGGAGCCGTCCCCCACCGTCACCGGGGCCACCAGGTTGGTGTTGCACCCCAGGAACACGTTGTCGCCGATGGTGCAGCGGTATTTTTTGAACCCGTCGTAGTTGGTGGTGACGGTGCCGCAGCCGAAGTTCACCTTTCTGCCCACGTCGCTGTCCCCCACGTAGGTCAGGTGGGAGATCTTCGTGCCGTCGCCGATGGTGGAGTTCTTGACCTCCACAAAGTCCCCCACCTTGATGTCGTCCCCGATGGCGCAGCCCGGACGGATATAGGCGAAGGGCCCCACGTGGGTCCGGCTGCCGATGGTGCTCTCATTGGCCTGGGAGGCGTTGATCTCCGTCTCGTCCCCCACCGTGCAGTCCCGCACCATGGCATTGGGGCCGATGACGCAGTCCCGGCCCACGGAGGTCTCCCCCCGCAGGATGCTGCCGGGCAGGACGACGGTCCCCCGGCCGATGGACACCCGGGGGTCGATATACACGGCGGAGGGGTCCAGCACCCGCACGCCGTTTTGAATGTGCCGCTTCACAACGCGGTCCCGCATCACCAGCTCCAGCTCCGCCACGGTCTCCAGGCTGAACACCGGCACCCAGCCGTCCAGAAGCTCCGCCGCGGCCACCTGATTGGTCAGCCCGTTCCTCCACGCCTCCTGGAGCTCATAGCCGCTGGCGGCGTAAGCAAAGCCGGGGCCCGCCTCCTCCATGGGCAGCGCCGCCCGGAGCAGCACCGCCGCCGTGTCCGGCGTGTTCAAAAAGGCGCTGAGATCCTCCTGCCGCTCGGAGACGGTGACATCCGCCTCCGCCGGAAAGCAGGCCCGGGCCTCCTCCGCGAAGCGGGGGCCGCAGACAACAAAAAACCGCTGCACGCCTTCTTCCCGCAATCGATTGCCCATCCAGGTCAGGATCGGGCAAAACAGCACGGTTTCCAGCATCAGCGGTTTGGAATGTACAGGGACCAGGGCGTCCTCCTCCATGATCAGAACAGCGCGCTTGGGCTGATCCATTCGTGCTTCCCTCCTTGTCGCTCATCTCCACGGGAGCCGGCGGTCAGACACCGTCCCTCGCAAGCATATTGTTATTTTCCATTATAGCAAAGTCCGCAAAAAAATCCAGTACTTCCGGCGAATTTATTGAATAAATTTCCCCAAATTTTTTGATGGGTTTTCCTTTTTTTTGTCAGAGCCTACGGAATTGCGCGCAATCAGCCGAAAAATCAGGGCGGTTTTTCAGCACAATGCAAAATTTTTGTCTGCTTTTTCATGGTTTGTTCAGAGAAAATCGTTTTTTTTACACGAAATGGTTGAATTCGGCTTTTTAACGAGTTACAATAGATACCGTTCTTTCGGTATAGAAAGGGGATGTTCCGGCCTATGCTCAATATCGTGCTGGTGGAGCCGGAGATCCCCCAGAACTGCGGCAACATCTCCCGGACCTGCGCCGCCACCGGCAGCCGCCTGCACTTGGTCCGCCCCCTGGGGTTCGACATCTCCCAGAGCGCCATCCGGCGGAACATGAAACGCTGCGGCCTGGACTACTGGCACCTGGTGGAGGTGGCGGACTACGAGAACCTGGAGGACCTGTTCCGCCGCCATCCGGAGGCCGCCTCGGACGCCTGGCTCGCCACCACCAAGGCCCCCCGGTCCTATACGGAGGCCCGTTTCACGGCGGACAGCTGGCTCTTCTTCGGCAAGGAGACGGCGGGGCTGCCCCTGGAGTTCCGGGAGCGGTTCCGGGACCGGTGCGTCCGCCTGCCCATGATCGCCCAGGCCCGGAGCCTGAACCTCAGCAACGCCGTGGCGGTGGTCGTCTACGAGGCGCTGCGCCAGACCGGCTTTTCCGGCCTGCTGGACACCGGCGAGATGGCCGGAGACCCGTGACCCCCGGCGCGCCAGCGCCGTAATGATATTGACTCTGGAGGGAACACTATGAACTACAACAAAAAAACAGTACGCGACGTGGATGTCTCCGGCAAAAAAGTCCTGCTGCGCTGCGACTTCAACGTGCCCATGGCCAAGGACGGCAGCGGCGTCATCACCGACGACAAGCGCATCCGGGCCGCTCTGCCCACCATCCAGTACCTGCTGGACCAGGGCGCGGCGGTGATCGCCTGCTCCCACATGGGAAAGCCCGCGGCCACCTTTGAGAGCTACCGGAAGAAGCAGCTGGAAAAGGGCAAGGATGAGTCCTCCATCACCGAGGAGAAGTGGAAGAAATCCCTGGCCGAGCTGCGGATGGAGCCCGTGGCCCAGCGTCTTTCCGAGCTGCTGGGAAAACCGGTGATTCTGGCGGACGACGTGGTGGGCCCCGACGCGGCATCCAAGGCCGCCGCGCTGAAGGGCGGCGAGATCCTGCTGCTCCAGAACACCCGCTTTGAAAAGGGCGAGACCAAAAACGACCCGGAGCTGGCCAAAAAGATGGCCGCTCTGGCCGGCAGCGACGGCGTGTACGTGTCCGACGCCTTCGGCGCGGTCCACCGGGCCCACGCCTCCACCGCCGGCGTGGCGGCCTACCTGCCCGCCGTCTCCGGCTTTTTGATTCAGAAGGAGCTGGACTTCATCGGCGGCGCCCTGGCCAATCCCAAGCGGCCTCTGGTGGCCATTCTGGGCGGGTCCAAGGTCTCGTCCAAGATCGGCGTCATCAACAACCTTCTGGAGATCGCCGACACCATCATCATCGGCGGCGGCATGGCCTACACCTTCTCCGCCGCCCAGGGCGGCAAGGTGGGCGGCAGCCTGCTGGAGGCCGACTGGGAGGATTACGCCAACGACATGGTGAAGAAGGCCGCGGACAAGGGTGTGAAGCTGCTGCTGCCCGTGGACACCGTCATCGCCGACAAGTTCGCCCCCGACGCCCAGAGCAGGGTGGTCCCCTCCGGGGAGATCCCCGACGGCTGGCAGGGCCTGGACATCGGCCCCGAGACGGTGAAGCTCTACTGCGGCGCCGTGGCCGACGCGGGCACCGTCATCTGGAACGGCCCCATGGGCGTCTTTGAGTTTGAGAAGTTCGCCGCGGGCACCAAGGCCGTGGCCGAGGCCCTCAGCAAAACCGGCGCCATCACCATCATCGGCGGCGGCGACAGCGCGGCGGCAGTGCAGCAGCTGGGCTACGCCGACAAGATGACCCACATCTCCACCGGCGGCGGCGCCTCCCTGGAGTTCATGG
>CAMNRF010000037.1 GCA_946551795.1 uncultured Oscillibacter sp. | reverse complement strand
CCATCAACATGGACGGCACCGCCATCTACCAGTGCGTGGCCACCGTGTTCCTGGCCTCCTGCGCCAACATCCACCTGACCATCGGCCAGATGGTCATCGTGGTGGTCACCGCCACCCTGGCCTCCATCGGCACCGCCGGCGTCTCCGGCGCGGGCATGATCATGCTGGCCATGGTGCTGGAGGCCCTGGGCATCCCCGTGGCCTACATCGGCCTGATCGTGGCCGTGGACCGGCTCTTCGACATGGGCCGCACCTGCCTGAACGTCACCGGCGACATCGCCTGCTCCGTGTGCGTCACCAAGTGGGAGGGCAAGAAGAAATAAGCGCCTGTTCAAACGCGAAAGAGGCTGCCGTAAGGCAGCCTCTTTTTTTATCTCCATCATCTGGCTATCGCCCCCGGCCCGCCCCCTTTCGCCGCAGGCGGCGGGAGAGGAGGGAGGCCGTCACGGCCTGGGCCAGGGGCAGGAGGTAGGAGACCCACGCCGGCTGGGAGAGCCCGCTGTAGGCGGAGGTGAACAGGGCGTAGGGCATGACGCAGAGGGCGGAGAACCAGCCCATGCCGCCGCTGGCGCCGGCGGCGATCCCCAGGAGAATGGCCCCCACCGCCGTCCACCGGACGATGCCCACGGCCCGCACCCACCGGGCCCGGTTCCGCAGCAGGACCGCCCCCGGGAACCAGAAGACCACATACAGCCAGCTGAAGGCCGCTCCGAAAAAAGAGGGGGTCTTGCGGACGGAGAAGAAGAGCCCCGCGTTGCAGACGACGGCCGCGGCGAAGAACACCCCCTCGGCGATCATCAGCCGGTTCTCCCATTTTTCCCAGTCCGCCGCAAGCAGCTTCAGCCGAAGTGACATTTCCGCAGCCTCCTTTTTTAGGGGGTTGTTCTCTCTGCCTCCGGGGCGTGGAAGCGGTTCCACACCGCCTCCGCCGCGTCCCGGGGCACCACCGCCGCCAGGGCCTCCACATCCGCCTCCCGGATGGCCCTCACGGTGCCGAAGTGCTTCCGGAGGGCCTCCCGCCGCTTGGGGCCCACGCCGGGGATGTTGTCCAGGGCGGAGCGGGTGGCGCTTTTGCTGTGGCTCTCGTGGTGGAAGGTGATGGCAAAGCGGTGGGTCTCCTCCTGAATCTGGCCGATGAGGGAGAACACCGCCTGATTGCTGACGATGCCGATCTCCCGCCCCTCCGGGGTCACCAGGGCCCGGGTGCGGTGGCGGTCGTCCTTCACCATGCCGAAGATGGGAATGGTGACGCCGAAGTCCTTTGCCACGCCGAGAGCCGCCTGGGCGTGGGTCACGCCGCCGTCGATCAAAAACACGTCCGGCAGGGGCAGGAATTTTTCATCTCCGTCGGCGGCCCGCTGGAGGCGGCGGCGCAGAACCTCCCGCATGGAGGCGTAGTCGTCCGGGTGTCCCTCCGCCAGCTCCTTGATGTGGAAGCGGCGGTAGGCGCTCTTGAGGGGCCGGGTGCCGCTGTAGACCACCATGGAGGCCACGATGTCGCTTTTGCCGGTGTTGGAGATGTCGAAGGACTCCATCCGCTCCGGCGGGGCGGGCAGGTCCAGCATCTTTTGGAGGAGCTCCAGGGTGTGGGCCACCCGCTCCTGAGCGGTGGTGGCCCGCTCCGCCTCCTGCCGGGCGTTCTGATGGGCCATGGCCAGAAGCTCCGCCTTCTCCCCCCGCTGGGGGATGTGGACCCAGACCTTGTGGCCCGCCCGTTTGGTGAGGACCTGGGAGAGGCTCTCGCAGTCCTCCTCCGCCCCCTGGGGCAGCAGGATCTCGTGGGGCAGGATGGCCCGGGGCAGGTAGTACTGAGCCGTCAGGGCGGAGAGGATCTCCGTCTCGTCCTCCTCCATGGGGGCGGTGAAGAGCTCCGTCTCCCGGCCCGCCAGGTTCCCCTCCTCCATGTGGAGCACGGCGTAACAGCACTTGCCGCTGCCCCGGCAGAGGCCCCAGATGTCCGTGTCGGCGCAGAGACCGGCGATCACCGTCTGCTTCTTGCCCAGGGCCTGGATGGCGTTGATGCGGTCCCGCAGCAGCGCCGCCCGCTCAAAGCGCAGGGCCTCCGCCTCCGCCTCCATCTCGGCGGTCATCTCCCGCAGCAGCTGCCTGGCCCGGCCCTCCAGCATCAGCGCCGCCTGGTCGATGCGGCGGCGGTACTCCTCCGCCGTCATCTCACTGCGGCAGAAGCCGTCGCACCGGCCCATGTGGAAGTTCAGACAGGGCCGCTCCGCCCCGATGTCCCGGGGGAATCTCCGATTGCAGGTGGGCAGGCGCAGGGCGGAGAGCACCGCGTCCAGGGCCTGACGGGTCTCAAACCGGCCGCCGAAGGGGCCGAAGTACCGGGCCCCGTCATTGGCCCACTTGTGGGTCATGGTAAAGCGGGGATACGGGTCCTTGGAAAGGCGCACGAAGGGATAGCCCTTGTCGTCCTTCAAGAGGATGTTGTAGCGGGGCATGTGGCGCTTGATGAGGGAGTTTTCCAGCACCAGGGCCTCGAACTCGCTGGTGACAAAGATGGTGTCGAAGTGGTCCACCTGGGAGACCATCTGCCTCGTCTTGGCGGTGTGGGAGGCGCTGTCCTGAAAATACTGGCTCACCCGGTTTTTCAGCTTCTTCGCCTTGCCCACGTAGATGACCCTGCCGGTCTTGTCCATCATCAGGTAGACCCCGGGGGAGAGGGGCAGGGCGTTGGCCTTTTCCTTCAATTCGTCGTGGGTCACGGGTGTTCCTCCTCTTTAAAAATGCGGTCAGACGCCCCACAGGTTCCGCAGGACGCCCCAGGCCAGCAGCGCCGCCGCCAGGACCCAGGCCAGGGCGCCGGCGGCCCGGGGGCGGCGGCGCTGGAGCCAGAGCAGCCCGGGAATCCAGGGGGCCGCCAGCACCAGCCCGTAGTTGCAGGCGGGGACAAAGCGCCCGTGGAGCAGCCCCAGACACAGATCGGTGACGCCGCAGCCGGGACAGCGCAGCCCGGTGAGGCGCCGGAAGGGGCAGGGTACCCGAAGCCCCAGGGGGATCAGCACATAGCCATAGAGAAGGCCGGCGCAGAGCAAGCCCGCGCCGGCCAGGAGCGTTTTACGCCGCCGCATACTCGTTGAGCTCGGACTGCAGCAGGGCGTAGGAGATGATGCCAAAGCCGAAGATGGCCAGCAGCAGATAGAGGATTCCCAGGTGGCCCTGCGCCTGGCCCTGGCTGACCCGCTGGCGGTCCAGGTCGTCGCCGGCGCGGTAGAGCCAGTAGAGGCCGTAGATGTTGCAGGTGACGATGGTCAGCAGCAGCACCAGCCCGCCGGAGGGGGCGCTGGGACGGGCCGTCACCAGATTGACATCCTCGGCCATGCAGTAGAGCCAGTACAGGCTGTAAATTCCGCAGGTGACGATGGACAGCACGATGCAAAGGCCGATGCTCTTTCTCTGGATGGACATAGACAATCTCTCCCTCTCTCATAGAATCTCTGTGCAGTATAGCACAGATTTTCTCCGAACGCAACAGAAAAGGCGGCTTTCGCAAAAGCCGCCTTTTCAAACATATGGTCCGCGATTACTCGCCGAAATTGTCATTGACCAGCTCCACCAGCGCGCCCACGGCCTCCTTCTCATCGGCGCCGTCGGCAATCAGGGTGACGGTGGTGCCCTTCACGATGCCCAGGGACAAAACGCCCAGCAGGCTCTTGGCGTTGACACGGCGGTCCTCCTTCTCCACCCAGATGCCGCTTTTGAACTCGTTGGCCTTCTGAATAAAGAAGGTGGCGGGACGGGCGTGCAGACCCACTTCGTTATTGACAGTGATTTCCTGCGTATACATAATTACAGCTCTCCTTTTTTATACCAAGTTCAAGTCAGACTGCGTCAAGTTAATTTCTGTTACCATCATAACCGCTTTTTCCCATCTCGTCAACGGTATTTTTCACAAACATTTGCGGAAATCTTCTTTTTGTAAAAATCCTTTTTAGTAGTTTGCACCATTTTTTGCCCGTTCTATACCGCAGAATGCCCTTTTTTTGCGGAAAGTGCCGCTTTTCCGCCGGCAATGGCCTCCGGCGGTCCCGGACCGCTGGCAAGGACCGGCGCGCCTTTCAAAAACTGCCGGATTTTTTCCGGCCCTTTCGGGGACAATACCGTTGGCTGACAGGACCGGGTCACCCGTTCCCGCGGCCTTTGGGGGCCCGTTGGGTATCGCGCACATTACCCGCGCAAAGGAGGGCCCCAAGTTGAAAAGAAGTCTTGCGCTTTTGCTGGCCTCTCTGCTGCTGGTGTTTTCCCTGACGGCCTGCGGCAAGGACCGGCAGCCCGGCGGCGTTGACGGCAGCGCCTCCGACGGCTCTGTGGCCGGCGATGCCGGAAACGGCGACCTGACCGGCGATTCCGTCACCGGCGGCGTCAACGACGGCAATGGCGGCGGCATGATGGACGGCGCCCGGGACACCATGGACGACGTGGGCGACGCGGCCCGGGATGTTGTCCGGGACACCGGGGACGCCCTGACCGGCGGCACCACCGGCTATACCAGGAATCAGATGAACGGCTACACCTACGACCAGATGGTTCAAAACGGCCGCGTGTTTTAACCGCGGCCAGTGAGAGCCACGGCCCGGCTGGCCGGCGCCCCAAGGCAGTTTCTGCTTTGGGGCGTTTTTTACCCGTTTTTTACTTCCCTTTTTCCGGGAGCTCCTGTATAATGGCCCAAACGGCACCGGGCCGCCCCGCGGCCCGGCGGGAAGGAAGACGTATGCCATGAGCCAGGAGTTCCCCATGCGGGTGATTGCCCGTGTCCACAGCGAGTTCCCCTCCAAATTCGGCGTGCCCAGGCAGAGCGGCCTGGTGGAGGACTTGGAGTCCACCCTGGTCTTTGAGCCGGAGTTCCGCAGTGAGGAGGCTCTGCGGGGGCTGGAGGGATTCTCCCACCTGTGGCTGGTGTGGGTGTTTCACCAGGCGGCCCGGCCGGACTGGTCCCCCACGGTGCGCCCGCCCCGGCTGGGGGGAAACACCCGGATGGGGGTCTTCGCCACCCGCTCTCCCTTCCGGCCCAACCCCATCGGCCTCTCCGCGGTGCGGCTGGCGGGGATGGAGCGCACTCCGGACCAGGGGACGGTGCTGTGCCTCCGGGGGGCGGACCTGGTGGACGGCACCCCGGTGCTGGACATCAAGCCCTACATTCCCTATGCCGACTGCGTCCCCGGCGCCCTGGGGGGCTTTGCCGCCGTCCCCGCCGGGGCGGCGCTGGCGGTGGAGATTCCGCCGGAGCTGCTGGAGCACATTCCCCCGGAGCGCCGGGAGGCCCTGCGGGGCGTGCTGGCCCAGGACCCCCGCCCCCGCTACCAGGAGGACCCGGACCGGGTCTACGGCTTCGGCTTCGCGGGGCTGGAGGTGCGCTTTTCCGTGGCGGACGGGGTGCTGACGGTGCGGGAGATTTTGGAGGCCCTGTGAGATACCGGAAATCCCCCGGGGAACAGAGCCGCTTTTCGTGCAGATTGTCACTTGCAAATCCGGCGGAAAACGCTATTATATGGTTACGGTTGAATATTTAAACGTTTGCGCGAGGCGCGGAGCCCCGCGGAGCAAAGGAGCGGCCCTATGTCTTATCACTATCTGCTGGATCTGGCACTGATTCTCTTAAGCACAAAATTTTTGGGGATCATCACCGGCAAATTCCAGATGCCCCGGGTGGTGGGGTCCCTGCTGGCGGGCCTGGTGCTGGGGCCCGCCATGCTGAACGTGCTGTCGGAGACGGCCTTTCTCTCCCAGCTCAGCGAGATGGGGGTCATCGTCATCCTCTTCACCGCCGGCATGGGCACGGACCTGCGGGAGCTGCGCAGCGCCGGAAAGTCCGGCTTTTTCGTGGCGCTGTGCGGCGTGCTGGTGCCCATGGTCATGGGCACGGGCTTCGGCTTTCTGGCGGGCCGGGCCGGCTGGCTGCCGGGGAACACCATGCTGGAGAACGTCTTTCTGGGCACCGTCCTCACCGCCACCTCCGTCAGCATCACGGTGGAGACCCTGCGGGAGCTGGGCCGGCTGGACACCAAGGTGGGCGGCACCATCCTGGCCGCCGCCCTCATCGACGACGTGCTGGGCCTCATCGCCCTGACGATTGTGGCCAGCTTCGCGGGGGAGGGCGCCAGCCTGGTGCTGGTGCTGGTGAAGATCGTGCTGTTCTTTGTCTTCGCCATTGCGGCCTCCTTCCTGGCCATCCGGCTGTTCCGCTGGATGATCTCCCACGCCAGGGGGAAGAACCTCCGCCGCTATCCCGTGTTCGCCTTCGTGATCTGCCTGCTGCTGGCCTACTGCGCCGAGGAGTTCTTCGGCGTGGCGGACATCATCGGCGCCTTTGTGGCGGGCCTCATCGTGGCCTCCACCCCCAAGGCCAAGTACATCCAGTCCAAGTTTGAGCCCCTGAGCTACCTGCTGCTGACGCCGGTGTTCTTCGCCGGCATCGGCATCAAGGTGGAGCTGCCGTCCCTGGACGGGCAGCTGGCGGCCTTTTCCCTGCTGCTGCTGGCCACGGCGGTCCTCTCCAAGATCATCGGCTGCGGCCTGGGGGCCCGGCTGTGCGGCTTCCGGGGGATGGAGTGCGTCCAGGTGGGGGCGGGCATGGCCTGCCGCGGCGAGGTGGCCCTGATCGTGGCCAACCGCGGCCTCAGCATGGGGGTCATGAGCCAGGCCATGATGACGCCCATCATCATCACCGTGGTGGGCTGCGCGGTGCTGACGCCCATTCTGCTCAAGCTGGTCTTCCGGGGACAGCCGGAGTCCGTTCCCCACGAGAGCAAGCTCACGGACGACTACCGGGCCACCGAGCAGATGGACCTGGTGTCCGCCCAGCTGCTGAACCGGGAGAACCGGGCGGAGCGGTCCGCCGCCCAAAAAGGGGATTGATTTTTTCCCGGGAGCCGTGTACCATAATAGACGCGCTGACATCCGCGCGCCGGAGAGGCCGGAAATGTTCCGGCGCTCCGGCGCGTTCGTCGTGTCGTGAATAGAGGAAGAGACGGGAGGAGACCATCTCGGTGGGACAGAGAGATTTGACAAGGGGAGCGGTATTCCCCACCATGTGCCTGTTCGCGCTGCCCATGATCCTGGGGAATCTGCTCCAGCAGTGCTACAACATCGTGGACAGCTGGGTGGTGGGGCGGTATGTCAGCTCCGCCGCCCTGGGGGCGGTGGGCTCCGCCTTCGCCCTGATGACCTTTTTGACCTCGGTGCTGCTAGGGCTGTGCATGGGCAGCGGCGTGGTGTTCTCCCTGTGCTTCGGCACCCGGGACGAGGGGCGGCTGGAGGACGGCCTCCGGGCCTCCTGCGTGCTGACGGCGGTGGTCACGGCCCTGCTCACCGCCGCCTCGCTGCTGGGGGTGGACGCCATCGTGGTGTGGATGAACATCCCGGCGGAGATCACGGAGATGACCCGGGACTACCTGGTGCTGGTATTCTGGGGCATCCCGGCCATCGCCCTGTACAATTTCTTCGCCGCCTACCTCAAGGCCCTGGGGAATTCCGTGGTGCCCCTGGTGTTTCTGGGCGTCTCCACGGCGCTGAACATCGCGCTGGACCTGCTGCTGGTGGCGGTCTATCCCTTCGGAGCCGCCGGAGCCGCCGCCGCCACGGTCATCGCCCAGTACGTCTCGGGCCTGGGCATCGGCCTGTGCGCCCTGCTGCGGGACCGGCGGCTGCGCCGGGCCCTCCGCCGCCTCCGGATCAAAGCCGCCAGCCTGCTGGAGATTGCCAATTACTCGCTGCTCACCTGTATGCAGCAGTCCGTGATGAACCTGGGCATTTTGATGGTGCAGGGTCTGGTGAACAGCTTCGGCACTGGGGTGATGGCGGCCTTCGCCGCCGGCGTGAAGATCGACGCCTTCGCCTATATGCCGGTGCAGGAGTACGGAAACGCCTTCTCCACCTTCATCGCCCAGAACATGGGGGCGAGAAAGCCGGAGCGCATCCGGCAGGGCGTCCGCTGCGGCGTGGGGACCGTGGCGGGCTACTGCGCCGCCGTGTCGCTGATTCTGTGGTTTTTGGCGAGGCCGCTGATTTTGATCTTTATCGACTCCGGCGAGACCGCCGTGGTGGCGGAGGGAGTCCGGTATCTCCACACTGTGGGGCCCTTTTACTGCGGCATCGGGTGCCTGTTTCTGCTCTACGGGCTGTACCGGGCCCTGGGCCGTCCCGCCGTCTCCGTGGTGCTGACGGTGATCTCCTTGGGCACCCGGGTGGCCCTGTCCTACTCCCTGGCCCCCCTCCCGGAGATCGGCGTGGCGGGGATCTGGTGGTCCATCCCCATCGGCTGGGCCCTGGCGGACATGACCGGATTTCTCATCTATGTGAAAAACAGGGACCGGCTCATGCCCGCCGGGGAACAGGAGCTCCCCGGGCCGCCGGCGGCGTGAGAGACGTGGACCTGGAGGTACGCATGGCGGGGAGGGCGCGGCGCGCCCTCCCCGTTTGTTCCCCTGCCTGCGCGTTTGTGAAAATCTCCAAAATCCAAACCGGTTTTTTGTGAGCAAGTTTGATTAAAAAAGATTGACTTTGATGAAGCTACGTGATATGATCCGATTACATCAAAGTTAATCAAACTTGATCAATCTAAATCAGGAAGGGAAGTTGTGACCATGCGCATCACCGATCTGCTGAACGCCAACGGCATCCAGCTCCACGCCGCCCCCGCCGGCAGGGACGACGCCATCGACCTGCTGGTCAGCCTCCAGGACCGGGCGGGCCGCCTCACCGGCCGGGAGCAGTACAAGGCCGACATCCTGGCCCGGGAGGCCCTGAGCTCCACCGCCATCGGAAACGGCATCGCGGTGCCCCACGCCAAGAGCGCCGCCGTGAGGGAGGCGGGCCTGGCGGCCATCACCGTTCCCGCCGGGGTGGACTATGAGGCACCCGACGGCCTGCCCTCCAAGCTCTTTTTCATGATCGCGGCCCCCCAGGCCGGCGGCGACGTGCACCTGGAGATGCTCTCCCGGCTGATGGTCATGCTGATGGACGAGGAGTTCTGCCGGAAGCTGCTGGAGGCGGAGGACACGGAGACCTTCCTCAGCCTGATCGACGCCCAGGAGCGGGCCAAGTACCCCGACGAGCCCGCCCCCGCCGTCGCGGAGGAGGACGCCGGGAGACTCCGGGTGCTGGCCATCACCGCCTGCCCCACGGGCATTGCCCACACCTACATGGCCGCCGAGGCATTGGAGAAGAAGGGCCGGGAGCTGAACATCGGCGTCAAGGCGGAGACCCAGGGCTCCGGCGGCGCCAAGAACATCCTGACAAGGGAGGAGATCGCCGGGTGCGACGGCATTATCATCGCCGCCGACAAGAACGTGGACCTGGCCCGGTTTGACGGCAAACCCCTCCTGCGGGTCCCGGTGTCCGACGGCATCAACAGGCCCGAGGAGCTGATCCGGAAGATCGTGGACGGCCAGGCGCCCGTCTACCACCACCAGGGCGCCGCCGCGGAGGAGGACCTGGGGAACGAGAGCACCGGCCGCCGGCTCTACAAGCACCTGATGAACGGCGTGTCCCACATGCTGCCCTTTGTCATCGGCGGCGGTATCATCATGGCCCTCTCCTTCCTGCTGGACAGCGGCGCGGCGGGCACCGCGGCCTTCGGCTCCTCCTGGGCTCTCCCCGCCTTTTTCAACAAGGCCGGAAATCTGGCCTTCAGCTTCATGGTCCCCATCCTCTCCGCCTTCATCGCCCAGTCCATCGCCGACCGGCCGGGCTTGATGGTGGGCTTCGTGGGCGGCTCTCTGGCCGCCAGCGGCGCCACCTTCGCCTACTTCGCGGACCCCACCGTGCCCATCGTCCCCGCCGGGTTCCTGGGGGGCCTGCTGGCGGGCTTCGTGGGCGGCTGGTTCATGAAGTGGCTGCGGAAGATCTGCGACAAGCTGCCCGCCTCTCTGGAGGGATTGAAGCCCATCCTGATCTACCCCGTGGTGGGCCTCCTCTTCATCGGCGCGTTCATGTGTGTGGTGAACCCCTTCGTGGGGATGCTGAACAACGCCCTGACCAACGGGCTGAACTCTATGGGCGGCTCCTCCGCTGTGCTGCTGGGGGCCCTGGTGGCCGGGATGCAGGCCACGGACGGGCGGCCCCATCAACAAGGCGGCTTATGTCTTCGGCACCGCCTCCATCGCCATGGCGGAGGGCGGCTTCTCCCCGGTGATGGCCGCCGTCATGGCCGGCGGCATGGTGCCCCCCATCGCCATCGCCCTGGCCACCATCTTCTTCAAGGACCGTTTCACCGCCGACGAGCGCAAGTCCGGCCCGGTGAACTTCATCATGGGACTGTCCTTCATCACCGAGGGCGCCATCCCCTTCGCCGCCTCCGACCCCCTCCACGTGCTGCCCTCCTGCATCGCGGGCTCCGCCGCGGCGGGCGCGCTGTCCATGGCCTTCGGTTGCGCCTCCCCGGCGCCCCACGGCGGACTGTTCGTCTTCCCGGTGATCCAAAATCCCCTGGGCTACGCCGCCGCCGTCCTCATCGGAGCCGTGGTGGGAATGTTCCTGCTGGGGCTGCTGAAAAAGAAAAAAGGGTAATCAAACTGTTACAAACAGGAAAGGCAGGGTTTTGATATGAGTGAACACAGGCAGCTGCGCTGGGCGGTGCTGGGCACCGGCGTCATCGCCAACGAGATGGCCCAGGCCCTCCGGTCCATGGGCCGCACCCTGGACGCCGTGGGCAACCGCACCTATGAAAAGGCCGTCGCCTTCGGGGAGAAATACGGCGTCCCCAAGGTCTACGGCGACTACCGCGAGATGTTCTCCGACCCGGACATCGATGTGATCTACCTCACTACCCCCCACAACACCCACATGGCCTTTTTGGAGCAGGCTCTCTCCCACGGCAAGCACGTGCTGTGCGAGAAGTCCATCACCCTCAACAGTGAGGAGCTGGCCAGGGCCCGGCGTCTGGCGGAGGAGAACGGCGTGGTGCTGGCGGAGGCCATGACCATCTACCACATGCCCCTGTACCGGGAGCTCACCCGGCGGGTGCGGGCCGGGGAGCTGGGACGGGTGAACCTCATCCAGCTGAACTTCGGCAGCTTCAAGGTCTACGACATGAAAAACCGCTTTTTCAGCCGCTCCCTGGCGGGGGGCGCCATGCTGGACATCGGCGTGTACGCCCTGTCCCTGGCCCGGCTGTTCCTGGACTCCAATCCGGACCAGGTGAAGTCCTTCGTCCGCAGGGCCCCCACCGGGGTGGACGAGAGCGCCGCCATCGCCATGGCAAACCCCGAGGGCCAGCTGGTCACCGCGGCGCTGTCCCTCCACTCCAAGCAGCCCAAGCGGGCGGTGATCTCCTGCGAGAAGGGGTACATTGAAATTATGGAGTACCCCCGGGCGGACGAGGCAGTCATCGTGGACGGGTCGACCGGGGCGCGGGAGACCGTCTCCGCCGGCCGCACCGCCGACGCCCTGCGCTACGAGCTGGAGGACATGGAGGCCGCCGTCCTGGCTGGCGGGGACATGATGCTCCCTTACACCGCCGACGTGATGGAGCTGATGACCGCCCTGCGCCGGGAGTGGGGTGTGGTCTACCCCGAGGAGGAGTGAGCGTCCCTGCTTGACTTTGCGCACCTTTGATGATACCATGGTAAAAAACCACGGAAAACACAGGGGGCGTTCCAATATGTTGGCAGAGCAGAGGATGGAAGCGATTCTGGCGGAGCTGGAGCGGGAGCAGGCGGTGAGCGTGGCCCAGCTGTGCCGGGCCACCGGCGCCTCCGGGGCCACCATCCGGCGGGATCTGAACGAGCTGGCCCGCCGGGGCAGGCTGAACAAGGTCTACGGCGGGGCCATGTCCCTCCGGGAGGAGTTCCGGGGGGAGGAGCCGGACATGGACGTGAAGCGGGAGCTCCACACCCAGGAGAAGGTCCGCATCGCCCGATACGCCGCCGGCCTCATTCAGGACGGGGACGTGGTGTTCCTGGACGCCGGGTCCACGGTGATGCACATGGTGGACTATATCCAGGCCCCCGGAGCCACCTTTGTCACCAACAGCGTGGAGTGCGTCCAGCGGCTGCCCCTGCGGGGCCTGCGGACCTATGTGCTGGGGGGCGTCATCAAGCCGGGCACCCTGGCCGTCATCGGCGGCGAGGCCATGGAGGCGCTGAAAAACTACAACTTTACCAAGGCGTTCCTTGGGATCAACGGCATCACGGTCCGCCAGGGCTTCACCACCCCGGACCGGGAGGAGGCCATGGTCAAGGCCCTGGCGGCCGCCCGGTCCCGGGAGACCTGGGTGCTGGCGGACTCCAGCAAGTTCGGCGCCGTCACCGCCGCCGCCGTGCTGCCCCTGGAGGGGGCCCGGATCATCACCGACCGCCTGGAGGACCGCCGGTATCTGGACTATACGGAGATCAAGGAGGTTTGAACGATGGTTTACACCGTCACCTTTAACCCCGCCCTGGACTACATCGTGCGCGTGCGCGATTTCCAGGTGGGGGAGACCAACCGCGCCGGGAGCGACGAGCTCCAGTGGGGGGGCAAGGGCATCAACGTGTCCACCGTCCTGCGCAACCTGGGCGTGGAGAACGTGGCCCTGGGCTTTCTGGCGGGGTTCACGGGCCGGGCCCTGGACCAGGGCCTGCGGGACGCGGGCGTCCGCACCGACTTCATCTGGCTGGAGGAGGGACTGACCCGGGTCAATGTGAAGATCAAGGCGGAGCAGGAGACGGAGATCAACGGCGCGGGGCCCGCCATCCCCGCCGCCGCCCTGGAGGAGCTCTTCGCCAGGCTGGACCGCCTCCGGTCCGGGGACGTGCTGGTACTGGCCGGGTCCATCCCCGCCTCCCTGCCGGAGGACGTCTACCAGAAGATTCTGGCCCGCCTGGCGGACCGGGACATCCTCACCGCGGTGGACGCCACCGGCGGCCTGCTGCGGGCGGTGCTGCCCTACCGGCCCTTCCTCATCAAGCCCAACCGGGCGGAGCTGGGGGAGCTCTTTGGAGAGACGCTGAAAAGCGACGGCGAGATCGAGACCTGCGCCCGCCGCCTCCAGGAGGAGGGGGCCCGGAACGTGCTGGTGTCCATGGCGGGAGACGGCTCGCTGCTGCTGGACGAGACAGGCGCCGTCCACCGCCTGGGGGTCCCCAGGGGAACGGTGCGCAACTCCGTGGGAGCGGGGGACTCCATGGTGGCCGGATTCCTGGCCGGCTGGCTGGAGCACGGGGACTACGCCCTGGCCCACCGCCTGGGGACGGCCGCCGGCGCGGCCACGGCCTTTTCGGAGGGGCTGGCCGTCCGGGAGCAGGTCCTGGCCCTGCTGGAGACGATCTGAGGACAGGGAAAACGAGGCACGGCGTAAGCCGTGCCTCGTTGAAATTTCCGGAACGCTTCCGCCCGCCGGCCGCCTTACAGCCCCAGGACCGCCGAGGCGATCTGGAAGTAGATCAGCAGGGACAGGGCGTCCACAATGGTGGTGATGAAGGGGGAGGCCATCACCGCCGGGTCGAAGCCGATCTTCTTGGCCAGCAGCGGCAGGGAGCACCCCACCAGCTTGGCGCACACCACCGTGCACACCAGCGTGGCGCAGACCACCAGGGCCACCTGGGGCGTCACGGTGGGGTTGCGCAGCAGCCAGCGGTCGATGAGGAGCATCTTCACGAAGTTGGCCGCCGCCAGGCAGAGCCCGCAGCAAAGGGCCACCCGCAGCTCCTTCCACACCACCTGGAAGAGGTCGGAGAAGCGCACCTCCCCCAGGGACAGGGAGCGGATCACGGCGGTGGAGGCCTGGGTGCCGCTGTTGCCGCCGGTGCCGGAGAGCATGGGAATGAAGGATGTCAGAATGGCGCAGGCCATGAGGGACGTTTCAAAGTGGGTGAGGATGATGCCGGTGAAGGTGGCGGAGAGCATCAGCAGCATCAGCCAGGGGGTGCGGGCCTTCCAGGTCTCGAAGACGCCGGTCTTGAGGTAGGGCTTGTCGCCGGGGAGGATGGCCGCCATCTTCTCAATGTCCTCGGTGACCTCCTCCTGCAAAACGTCCATGGCGTCGTCCACGGTGACGATGCCCACCAGCCGGTTCTCCGTGTCCACCACCGGCAGGGCCAGAAAGTCGTACTTGCTCAGGGAGCGGGCGGTGGTCTCCTGGTCGTCCAGGGTGTGGACGGCGATGAAGTTCCGCTCCATGATGTCGCCGATGACGTCGTCCTCCTCCGCCAGCAGCAGTGTGCGGATGGTCAGAAGACCGATGAGGTGCCGCTCCTCGTCGATGACGTAGGAGACGTTGATGGTCTCCTTGTCCGGGCCGGTGCGGCGGATGCGCTTGAGGGCGTCCTCCACCGTCATGGTCTCCTTCAGGTCCACGAACTCCGTGGTCATGATGCTGCCGGTGGAGTCCTCCGGGTATTTTAAGATTTCGTTGATGCTCTTGCGGGTCTCCGGGTCGGCGTGCTGCAAGATGCGCTTCACCACCCCCGCCGGCATCTCCTCCACGATGTCCACGGCGTCGTCCAGGTACAGCTCGTCCAGCACCTCTTTCAGCTCGGAGTTGGAAAAGCCCCGGATCAAAAGCTCCTGCTCGTCGCTGTCCAGCTCCACGAACACCTCCGCCGCCAGCTCCTTGGGCAGCAGCCGGAACACCAGGATGGGCGCCCGCTCGTCCAGCTCGTCGCACAGCCACGCGATGTCCGCCGCCTCCAGAGGCAGCAGGAGGTCCCGCAGCTCCGCGTATCGCTTTCGGGACACCAGATCTTCCACTCGCTCTACCAGCTCTTCCCACTTGTTCTCAGATTCAAACACGCCGCGCGACCTCCTTTCCAGATTCGCTCCCCCGCTGGGGCAAAAACAAAAAATCTCCAATCGTGCCGCCCGGTACGACTGGAGAATCCCCCTCTGCCGGGAAAACGCCTCTGCGGGCAGTCTCCCCCAACCGTTCAAGCTTTAGCCTCACAAGGCGATGAAATCGCGTTAGATGATACCTTCGTGTTCGATACCACCTGCTGACCCTCTCATGATGTCTCCATCACTCCGCGGCAGCGACCCGTATCCTTGTGGTAGCCTTACCTACCGGACGGTATGCACTTTTTCCGTATACTATAATATGCCTCCTTTTCCCGCTTGTCAACCCGGCAGGCGGGGAATCCCGGAGAAATTTTGCCGGAAAAGCGAAAAAGGGTAAAATCTTTTCCTTGACATTTGCCCCCATTCCTGTATAATAATAGGGCTTGCGTTATGCGGGCATATCCTTGCTCCCGCCATAGAGCGGGGGCCATTTGTCCAAAAGGAGGTGCAAACATGGCAAAGGTTACTGCCAATTACGAGGTCGTGTATATCGTCGACCCTGCACAGGGGGAGGAGAACATCGCCGCGATGGTGGCGAAGTTCAAGGCCCTGGCTGAGCAGCACGGCTCCGCCGTTGAGGTGGAGGAGTGGGGCGCCCGGAAGCTGGCTTACCCCATCAACTACAAGAACGACGGCTACTACGTGCTGATGACGTTCACCAGCGGCCCCGAGTTCCCCAAGGAGCTGGACCGTGTTCTCGGCATTACCGAGGGCATCATGCGCTCCATGATCGTCTGCAAGGGCGAATAAGGAGGCACATATGCTCAACAGGATCGTCCTCATGGGCCGCCTGACCCGTGATCCGGAACTGCGCCGGACCCAGAGCGGCACCGCCGTCACGTCCTTCTCCATCGCCTGCGACCGGGATTTCAAGTCCCAGAGCGGCGAAAAGGAGACGGATTTCATCGACATCGTGGCCTGGCGGGGCACCGCGGAGTTTGTCAGCAAGTACTTCACCAAGGGCCGCATGGCCATTGTGGAGGGCCGGCTGCAGATCCGCGACTGGACCGACAACAACGGCGGCAAGCGCAGAAGCGCCGAGGTGGTCGCCGACAACATCTACTTTGGAGATTCCAAGCGGGACAGTGCCCCGGGAGACTACGGCGCGCCGCCCCCCTACGGAGTGCCCGCCGGCCGGGGAACCCCCGCGCCCATGGAGAGCCGCTCCGATTTCGCCGAGATCGGCGAGGAGGACGGCGAGCTGCCGTTCTGATCCGGCTCTTCGCCCGGAGAGTTCCGGCGCGGAGGCCCGACTATGAAATAAGGAGGAAGCACTATGGCTTTCGATCGTGAAGCGAGACCCGCCCGCCCCATGCGGGGCAAGCGCCGCAAGGTCTGCCAGTTCTGCGCTGAGAAGTGCGAGAGCATCGACTACAAGGATGCCGCCAAGCTGCGCCGGTTTACCTCCGAGCGCGCCAAGATCCTGCCCCGCAGGACCACCGGCACCTGCGCTATGCACCAGCGCCAGCTGACTGAGGCCATCAAGCGCGCCCGTCAGATCGCCCTGCTGCCCTACGTCACCGACTGAGGGAAACAGACCGGACAAAAGAGCCCGTCCCAAGTGGGACGGGCTCTTTTTGGCGTCACAGGGGTCAGTCCAGCCGCCGCTGGAAGTTGCCGTGGACCCGCACTCCCTCCTGCATGGTGACAAAGGCGTGGGGGTCGATGGTGTGGACCGTGTGGAGCAGCTCCTCGATCTCGTACTTGGAGAGGCATACGCACAGCACGTGGACATCCGTTCCGGTGTAGGCGCCCACGCCGGTCCAGTAGGTGACGCCCCGGCCCAGCTTCTCCATGATGAACTGGGAGAGCTTCTCCTGGTCGTCCCGGGTGAAGATCAGCGCCTCCACGCTGACGTTCTGCTGGTGCATCCGGTCCAGCACCATGGCGGAGAAGTAATTGTAGATGACGGAGTAGATGGCGATCTCCGGCTGGAACAGGAACAGGCAGGCGGCGTACAGGAAGAAATTGAAGGTCAGGGAGAACTTGCCCACGGTGAAGCGGCTGCCCCGCTTGCTCAGGCACAGGCCCACGATGTCCAGCCCGCCGCCGCTGCCGCCGCAGGTGAGGGCGATGCCGTTGCCGATGCCGTTGAGGATGCCGCCCAGCAGACAGGCTGTGAGGTAGTCGTCCACAATGGGGACGGCGGGGGTGGGCACCATGCTGTAAAACAGGGAGTAACTCAGGGTGCACACCAGGGTTTTGAAGACCAGCTGCTTTCCCAGGGTCTTGTAGGCGAAGAGCAGAATGGGGACATTCAGGGCAAAGTACAGGATGCCGGCGATGTCAGTGGTGCCGAAGTCCAGCCCCATGTAGGTCTGCATCAGGGTGCGGAAGAGCTGGCACACACCCATCAGTCCGCCGCTGTACAGCCCCAGGGGCACGATGAAGAGCCGAATGCCCACGGCGCAGATCAGCTCGCCGAAGACGGCGGCCACCAGCCGCAGCCAGCGGTTGTGCAGGGTGTTGTAGATCATATCGTCTCCTCCCGGGGACCGCACCCCGTTTTCCATGATAAGATATAGTATGACAGTTCCCTATGTTCGATTATACGGGGTTTGGGGGAAAACACAAGAGGAAAACGCCGTGCAAATTGCACAGAAAATCGCTCCTGTTTCGGCGGAATTCATGGAAAGTATTTACAGGGTGTACCGCAGAAAACGGTAGAGCCGGTCCCGGGCCCGCCGGAGAGTGCGGGATACCGTGGAGCGGTTCACTCCCAGCCGCTCCGCGATCTGGGGCATGGTCATCCCCTGGTCGTAGTACAGCGCCACCATCTCCCGCTGCCGCCGCGTCAGCTCCCGCTCCCGGGCCAGGCGCAGGTTCCGCCGCAGACGGGCCGCCTGCTCGCCGTTGTCCCCGGCGTTGGCCCGCAGCCATACCGTCATGTCTCCGACCCACTCGCTGCTGCGGTTCTCAAAGCGTGTATCTCTCATTTTTGTGATAACTCCTGTCATAGTATCGGCCGGTCAGGACGGCCAGCTCCCGCATCTCCCGCCAGATCGGCATCAGCTCCAGAATCCGCTGGCGGAGCCTGCGGGCGGCCTCTCCGTCGGTCTGGGCCCGCTCCAGGGCCCGCAGCTCCACGACCCGGGCGTGGATGATCTCGGCGCTCTCCCGGTACTCCCGGGACATCTCCAGCAGCGTCATGGCGCCGCCTCCTCTCCCCGGATCTCCCGGCAGGGCGCCAGCTCCCGCCGGGCCAGGTCCGGCAGGCACGCGGCGCACACGCTGGCGCCGCTGCAGAACCAGTATTCCGCCCCCTCCGGAATCTCCCGCCCGCACAGCGTGCACAGCAGCGTCTGCCGCCCTCCGCGGCGAATGTCAGGATACAAACACACCACTCCCTTTAAAAAATCTTGAAAACTTGCTGGAAAAAGCCAAAAAGTTGTTGACAAAGTCGGGGTCATCTGTTATGATAGGCAATGCTGTTGGAACTGCTGGTGTAGCTCAGCTGGTAGAGCAGCTGATTTGTAATCAGCAGGTCGGGGGTTCGAATCCGTCCACCAGCTCCAAATTTCATACGGGGGAGTTCCAGAGCGGTCAAATGGGGCAGACTGTAAATCTGTTGTCACTGACTTCGGTGGTTCGAATCCACCCTCCCCCACCAAAACAAAAAGCACGCTTCGGCGTGTTTTTTGTTTTGGTGGGGGGCCACCTTCCGGGCCAAAGGCCCGGAAGGTGGCTGCCGCCTGCGGGCGGATTGATTGAAATCCCGCAGGGGGAACCCGGAAAGGTTCCCCCCGCAGACACCCCCCTCCTTCGGACCGCTTTCGGTTTATCCGGAATCGGGACGCGCCCCGGGGGCGCGGGGTTTAGAGGACGGTATGGGTTGAGGAAATACGGATTAACAAGAATCTTGTTGATGAGCTTATCATATCACAAGAATCTTGTGATGTCAAGCGTATTTTTACAAGTTTCTTGTAAAAATGATTGACGGTGACAAGAAAATGGGGTACACTAATTCTATCAAGCGAGAGGGGGCCCAGGGATGCGGTTTGGTGAGCGGATGCGGGCGCGGCGGGAGGAGCTGGGGCTCTCCCGGGCGCAATTGGCGGCGATGATGGGGATCTCCGGGTCCGCCGTGGGCAATTACGAGGGCGGCGTCAGCTTTCCCAAGGAGGAGGTGCTGCTGCGGCTGTTCGACTGTCTGGAGACGGACCCCAACACCCTGTTTCAGGACAGCTTCCGGGGCGGCGCCCAGGTGCTGAACCGGACCGAGCGGCAGCTGCTGGAGCAGTACCGGGGGCTGTCCACCAGGGGGCGGGAGTCGGTGCGCTCCGTGGTGGAGACGCTGTGCGCCTACCGGGACGAGGTGGAGAGCGGCCCGGCGGAGCCGGAGCCCCGGGTGATTCCCCTGTACCGTTCCCCCGCGGCGGCGGGCTATGCCGCGCCGGTGTTCGGGGAGGACTTCGACTATCTGGAGGTCTCCGGCGATGTGCCCCCGGCGGCGGAGTTCGCCGTGCGCATCCAGGGGGACTCCATGACGCCCTATCTCCAGGACGGATCGGTGGCCTATGTGAACCGGGACCCCCTGCGCTTCGGGGACGTGGGCATCTTCTGCGTGGACGGGGACATCCTGTGCAAGCAGTACTACAAGGACCCGGCGGGGACGGTGTACCTCTTCTCCCTGAACCGGGCCCGGGCGGACGCCGACGTGGTGTTCACCTCCGGCAGCGGACGGACCCTGGCCTGCTTCGGCCGGGTGATCCTCCACGCGCCGCCCCTGCCGGGGCGGGCGTGAGGCCCGGAGACAGAAAGACGAGCCTGCGGAGATTTTCCGCAGGCTCGTTTGTTTAATGCGCCAGAACCGTGTGCAGGTACTCCAGCAGCTCCGCCTTTCTCAGCGGCTCCGTGTGGCTCAGTACGCACCATTCGCAGTCGGCCTTTTCGATCATGCCGGTGAGGCGCCTCAGTTTTTCCATGTCCATGGGGCATCCGTTGAAAAAGTCCTCGCTTGTGGCGTCCCCCAGAAACAGGACCCGCTCCTCCGGGACATAGACACACACCGTGTCCTCCGAGTGGGGGGATTCCGTGTGGAAGGCCAGAGCGGACAGCCCGCGCAGGTCCAGCCGGAGCGTCTCCCGGAACGTGATGTCGGCGAGAACGATTTTCAGTTCCCGCCGGTTCCGGTACTCCCGTTCAAAGTGGATGTCCGCTCTTTTCAGAGCGTCCAGATAGCCGGTGTCCGCCGCGCGCTCACGCTGCTCCGCCAAAAAGGCGTTGGTCCGTTCAAGCGCCGCGCTGGCGCCGTGGATGCGGTGCATGCCAAAGCTGTGGTCATAGTGCCAGTGGGTGATCACCGTAAAATCGGGCTTTTTCAGCCCCGCGCTCTCCAGGGCGGCGTAGAATTCGTCCACGTGTCCCGCCGAATAGCCGGCGTCAACGGCCAGTGAGAAGCGGTCTCCCGCCAGGTACGCCAGCATGGGGCGGTCAAATTCCGGCTGATGGGGATAATAGAAAATTCGCTCAGTCAGCTTTTTCAGTTCCACCGCGGTCCCGCCTCTCCGGGGACGGCCCGCCGGCACCGCGGCCGCTGTCCCCCAGGATGCGGACGTCCAGCTTGTTGTAGGGGATCTCCACGCCCGCCTCGCCAAAGGCGGTCCGCAGGTTCTCCGCCAGGGCGAAGTGGACCTCCCAGTAGTCCTCCGCCGAGGCCCAGCAGTACACCGTGTACTCGATGCCGCTGTCGCCGTAGGCCGAGAGGCGCACGGCGGGAGCCGGGTCCTCCAGGACATTCTCCGTGGCCGCCAGGGCCTTCCGGCAGGCGGCCTTCACGGCCTCCGTGGGGGCGTCGTAGGAGGCGGAGAGCTTCCAGGCGATCCGCCGCCGGCCCAGGGCGGTGTAGTTGGTCATCTGGGAGTCCGCCAGGGATTTGTTGGGCAGCATCACCAGCAGCCCGTCCGGCGTCACCAGCTTGGTGTAGTTCAGGGTGATCTCCTCCACGGTGCCGGAGGTGCCGGAGACCTCGATATAGTCCCCGATGGCGAAGGGGTGGGCGGAGAGGATCACCAGCCCGCCGGCCACGTTGGCCAGCACGTCCTCCGCCGCCAGGGTGACCCCCAGGGAGGCCACGGACAGCAGCGCCACCAGGGAGGTCATGTCGATGCCCAGGCTCCCCACCACGATGATGGCGGAGAGGAGGTACAGCACCAGCCGGATGCCGGAGAGCAGGTACTTCTGCACCCGGCCGTCCAGTCTGGAGGCCGCCAGCAGGCGGCGGGCCACCTTCATCACCAGCCGGACCACCACCAGGCAGACCACCAGCATGAGGAGGGCGGTCAGGATGTCTCCCACGGACACCTTCCCCACGGAGGCGGACAGCAGGGCCTTCAGATCAAGATTTCCCACAGGCTGCCCTCCTCTCTATGCGTCCCGGCCGCTGTCCGGGAGACGGGACTCCCGGAGGCGCCGCTCCATCAGGTCCGGGTTCACGCAGAAGAAGGTGAACTCCCCGGTGGCCAGCAGGACCCCGTCCCCGCCGGTGATGTCCACCTCCGCGAGGCACGTGGACTTCCCCCGGTGCCGGACGCGGCCCTCCGCCCGCACCGTGCCCTCCGCCTGGTTGCGCAGGAAGTGGAGGGAGCTGGTCTGGGTGACGTAGGCCCTGCCGTCGGTGTGGGCGGCCACACCGGCGGCGTTGTCCGCCAGGGTGTACAGTGCGCCGCCGTGGACCATGCCGAAGGGGTTTTTGCTCTCCGGCCGGATGTCCAGCCGGAACACAGCCCGGTCCGGCCGGACGGATTCCAGCTCCATGTGGTTATAGAGCATAAAGGCGTTGCGGGACAGGCGGTCCCGGGTTCTTGTCAGCAAATCGTCCATGGGGGTTCCTCTTTTCTCAGCAGTCGGTTTTTTCCCCAGTATATCACGCCTGTCCCGACTTTTCCACGTTTTTTCAAAAAAGCGGTTGACAAACACGGGGGAGTGTAGTATCATGAACACATGAACAGTCGTTCAATTGTTCATCTGAAAGGAGGCGGCCATGGAGGACCGTTACAATGTGGAGTGCTGTGACTTCATCCACGCCCACGAGGAGATTGTGGAGAAGGTGCGGGAGCGGCTGCCGGGGGAGGACACTCTGTACGACCTGACGGAGCTGTTCCGGATCTTCGGGGACTCCACCCGCATCCGGATTCTGTACGTCCTGTTTGAGGCGGAGATGTGCGTGTGCGACATCGCGGCGCTGCTGGGCATGACCCAGTCGGCCATCTCCCACCAGCTGCGGGCGCTGAAGAACGCCCGGCTGGTGAAGTCCCGGCGGGAGGGAAAGACGGTGTTTTACGCCCTGGCGGACGACCATGTGAAGACCATCATCGACCAGGGATTGGAGCACGTATCCGAGTGAATCCCCTGCAAAATTTTCATTTGGAGGAATTGACTATGAAAAAACGCTACAAACTCACCGACCTGGACTGTGCCAACTGCGCCGCCAAGATGGAGGCCGCCATTCGGAAGATCGACGGCGTGAACGACGCCACGGTCAGCTTTATGGCCCAGAAGATGACGATTGACGCCGATGACGGGCGGTTTGACGACATCATGAAAGAGGTTGTGGCTGTCTGCCGGAAGGTGGAGCCGGATTGTGTGATCAACCTGTAACAGGTTGGGGGCTTTTTCTCGCCCTGGCGGGCGGGGCGGGATTTCAGCCATGATGATGGCTGGGCATTGCACCCCCCATTTCTCTTTTCTCTGTCTTGCCAGAGAAAAGAGAAACGGGCCGTGCACGGTCCAAAGAGAAAAGAGAGGCGCCGGGGCGAGAATTTGACAGTCGTCAAATTTCGCCCAAGATACGGGGGCTGGCCTGAACCGGTGCCAATATGAAT